>JAYVCW010000413.1:0-22422 GCA_043749775.1 Acidobacteriaceae bacterium
GTACCTTTGGCTTTTAGTTCAGCCAACTGGTCAGTCAAAAACGAAAGCGGATTGGTGCGTGTAGCAGTAGTCATCTAAACCTCGGTCTTTGTACGATAACTTTTCCAGTTCCATAGCAGCGTGGACACAGGCACACTCGCCTCTATGCGAATGAGGTAGTTTAACGCGATCTGTGGAGTTCTAAAGCTTCGGATGGCTGAGCGCGGCTAGCCTGCCGTTCGTGGCGCGCAAATAGTCCGAAGGCGCCAGCAGGACTTGCAGACCTCGAACCCCTGCGGAAATCGAGATAACATCGAACAACTCGATCGTCTCATCAACGTAAACCGGAAACTCTCGCTTCGCCGCGAGCGCCGTGACTCCGCCGCGAATGTAGCCGGTCAGGGCTTGCAGCTCTTTCACCGCAACCAGCTCAACCTTTTTCTCTCCCGCAACCTGCGCGAGCGCTTTCACATTTAATTCCTGATCCCCCGGAATTGCCACCATGCAGATACCCTTACGATCTCCGCGTGCGACCAGCGTTTTAAACACCTGTTCCGGAGGCAATCCGATTTTTGCCGCCACCGTTTCGGCCGCCAGATCATTCGGATCGACATCGTACTCGGATAGCGTGTAGCGAATTCCCAACTGATCGAGCAAACGAACTGCATTAGTTTTCTGCACAGTCGTGATTATTGTTTTGGTGGCTTGGGATTACAGCTCAAGGCTTTTTTTAAAATCGGTCTCACGTTGTATAGTGTGCATCATCGTTTCAAGCTCGTTGTGGAGGACACTGTGCGTCTTTTGCTGCACTGGATTCTGACCGCCCTCGCAGTGTGGATCGTCGCCCATGTCGTACCGGGAATAAGAGTAAGCGACCCGGTTGCGGCGCTGGTAGCGGCCGCCGCCATAGGTTTAGCTAACGCTACCATCGGATTCGTATTGAAGATTCTCACGTTTCCGCTCACCATTCTGACGCTCGGCCTTTTCTGGTTCGTGATCAATGCGCTTATGCTGGAGCTCGCTGCCGCCTTTGTGCGCGGATTCTATGTGCGAGATTTTGTGGCCGCGTTCATCGGCGCGATCGTCCTCAGCATCGTCAGTTCGATCTTGCAGTGGCTCGTAATCCCGCGCCGCAAGCGCAGTTAAGCGGACTTGGCTTTCAGCTTCGAAAAGATTTTGCGAACCTCGATCTCCGTGGCTTCGACCGGCCCAGAGTTGTCGATGACGAAGTCCGCCGCTTTGATTTTTTCTTCGTCGGAAAGTTGTGCCGCCATGCGCCGCGCTACTTCTGCCCGCGCCGCTTGTTCCGATAACCCGTGCCGCTTGGAATAACGGGCAATCCGTTGCTCGGGATGGCAGATCACGACGATTAAATCGTCAAATCGATCGAGAGCGCCCGATTCCAGGATTAACGCCGCCTCAACGATGACGATTGCAGTCGGATCGCGCCGCCCGACCTCCCGCATCCATTCATTTTCTTTCGCAATGACGGCTGGATGGACAATCGCGTTGAGCTCTTTGACCCGGGGATTGCTCTGGCCCGAACTGCCGAACGCGGACTCGGCGAGGCGTGCTCGATTGATGCTGCCATCGGTATCTAGAATGTCGCGGCCAAAGCGGGCGACGACCTCCGCGTAGGGCTTTTGACCCGGCTGCATGAGTTCGCGCGCCACAGCGTCAGACTGGATAAGCCGGGCTCCAAGCCTCACAAACATCTCGCCAACAGCGGATTTTCCGCTCGCGATTCCGCCCGTGAGTCCAATTTTCAACAAGGGCCACTCATCTCAAAATTCCGTAGAGACGGGGCTTGCCGCGTCTCGCGCCGCCGACGGCGTACCAAACTTTTGCGTCGCAACATCACACAAAGAACGGGTTAAGCCCACGTCTCTACTGCCCGCGCCGCAGCATCGCCGCCTTCACCGTATTGGACATCAGCATCGCAATCGTCAGCGGGCCGACTCCGCCCGGCACGGGCGTGATGGCTCCGGCTATTTCGGCAACTTCCGGATGGACGTCACCCACCAGCGTCGATCCCTTTGCCTCAAAAGTTTCTTGTCTTTTCTTGTTTGCGGCAGATTCACCGGCGAACAGGCGCGCAAATTCCTTTTGATCGGTGACCCGGTTGATACCGACATCGATCACAATGCTGCCCGCCTTCACGTACTCGCGCGTGACCATACCAGCGCGGCCAATGGCAGCTACGAGAATGTCGGCGCGCCGGCATACTTCCGGTAAATCGCGTGTCTTCGAATGGCACACGGTCACGGTTGCGTTCTGATTGAGGAGCAGCATCGCCACCGGCTTCCCAACAATGTCGCTGCGACCGATGACGACCGCTTCCTGACCGGCAACGTTAATTCCACTGCGCTTGAGAATTTCCATCACTCCGGCCGGAGTGCAAGGAACAAGACCCGGCCGTTGCGTCGACAAATTGCCGACATTCATCGGGTGAAAGCCGTCAACATCTTTTCGCGGATCAACCGCGAGCAGAACTCTCTTGGCATCGACATGGTCAGGGAGCGGCAACTGCACTAATATACCGTCAATCTCGTCGCGGCTATTTAGATCGGCGATCAGTGCCAGCAACTCCTCGGTAGTCGCCGCCTCTGACGGAGAATGCTGCTCGCTGTAAAGCCCCACTTCCTGCGAGCTCTTGACCTTGCCGCGGACGTAAACTTCTGACGCCGCATTATGTCCAACGAGGACTACGGCAAGCCCCGGCCTGACTCTTTTTACAGCAAGCGCTTTCACCTGCGCAGCTACTTCGGCGCGAATCTCGCCCGCAGTTTTCGTACCGTCCAATATTCGAGCTGCCATCAGACCTCTCGCAGGTAAATTTGTGCTCCGAAAAGTGATTCTATCGTAGAGCCAAGCAGACAAGGCGCGGTTACACTCAGGCTATGTTCGGACTCGGGAAAATGTTGTTGGTTCTAGGCGTTGTGCTGATTGTGGTTGGAGGAATTGTCATGCTACTCGGGCGTTCAGGCGTCCCGCTTGGCCGTCTCCCCGGAGACATTGTTTACCGTGGCAAAAACACGACTGTTTATTTTCCCTGGGTCAGTTCGATTCTTATCAGCATCGTGCTCTCCATTGTTCTCTACTTGATTGGGCGGCTGAGACGCTAACGCATAAATTCCTGCCAATCTCCCCGCGTGTGGTTCGTTTTTGCTATACCCTGCTCGATTGCGAACTGCCCACCCCGGTTCCGGTAAACTGACACCTCATGGCGACACCCGACCAACTCGGCTTTCAGTTTCGACCCCCAGAGCGCCGCGTCTGGACGGTGCGGGCTCTCGTCTCTTCGGTGCGCTCGCACATCGAGCGGGAGTTTTCGGATTGCTGGGTTGAAGGCGAGATTTCCAACCTGCGAATGCCCGACTCCGGCCATCTTTATTTCACCCTTAAAGAGGAGAGTTCGCAGATTCGAGTCGTGATGTTTCGCTCGTCAGCGAAGTTGTTGCGCTTTCGTCCGGAGAACGGGTTGCACGTCACCGTTCGCGGGCGCATTACGGTCTACGAAGATCGCGGCGAGCTACAAATTTCCGCGGAGTACATGGAGCCAAAAGGCGCTGGCGCCCTGCAACTGGCGTTCGAGCAATTGAAGGCGCGCTTGCAGTCTGAAGGTCTATTCGAGGCGTCGCGCAAGAGAGCGATCCCATCTCTGCCGCAGCGCATCGGAATTATCACTTCGCCGCAAGGCGCGGCCCTCCGCGACGTGCTCAACATTCTGGCGCGGCGCCATCATTCGGCAAATGTGCTGATCTACCCCGCGCAGGTGCAGGGCGACTCTGCGCCCGGCGAGGTAATGGCCGGCATTCGGCACTTCAATCTTCCTGTAGCGAGCGAAGCGCTTGCGGTCGAAGTCATCATCATCGCGCGTGGCGGAGGTTCGGTCGAAGACCTTGCCTGCTTCAATCACGAGGGCATGGCGCGCGCCGTCGCGAATTCTAAAATTCCGGTGATCTCAGCCATCGGCCACGAAACGGACTTCACCATCATTGATTTCGTCGCCGACTTGCGGGCGCCGACGCCCTCCGCCGCGGCCGAGCTCGTGATTCGATCGCGGCAGGAAATCGAGGGGCAAGCAGAAGAAATATACCGCCGGCTGGAACGCGCCGTTCGCTATCGCCTGTTGATGGCGCGCCAGGAACTCACCGGCCACGCGCAGCATGGAGCCTTCGCCCGCATGATGGATGGCATCCACCGCCGCCAACAAAAGCTAGATGACCAGCGCTTTCGTTTGGAAAAGGCGCAGCGAGCGCTGTTGCAAGTCATCCATCGCCGTCTGGAAACGGTTTCATCGGCCGTTCGCCATTACGACGCTCGGCGTCGATTGGCGTCGGTGCGTCAGCAACTGGAAGCGCAAATTACAAACCTGGCTGCAGCAGCTCACCACCACTTGCTTGAGCATCGCGGCCTGCTTGAGCGCCGGGTAGCAAGCCTTGAGGCGTTATCGCCGGTGGCCATACTCGATCGCGGATATGCACTTGTCTTCGACGCGGGCGGCACCCTCATAAAAGATTCGTCGCAACTCGCAGCGGGCGATCCGATTTCGGCACGTCTAGCACGGGGACGTGTTCGAGCGCGGGTGACGTCGAGCGAAGACGAACCCACCACACCGGAATCCGGCACATAGCCCGAGGGCCTGCATTAGAATTAAAGTTTATTCATCTCAGACGTGAGGGTGGCGTGACGGCGTCGCTGGCGTGGCCTCAAATCGTGGCGGGATCGGGCATATTCATATCCATTCTGGATATTGTGCTGGTCGCGATTCTGATCTATCAATTCCTCTCTCTGGTTCGGGGAACGCGCGCCGCTCCGATGCTTGTGGGTGTCGCTGCTTTGGCCCTGGCGTTTTATTTGGCGCGACTCGGCGACCTGCGCACTCTGAACTGGTTATTGAGCACCCTGCTTCCGTACGTTGTTTTTGCGCTCATCGTTGTCTTTCAATCGGAAATTCGGCACGCGCTGGCCAATCTCGGAAGCCGAATTTCGCTGATGCGGGGCTCGAACTCGGTAGTGGATGTTTACGATGACATCGTTCTGGCGGCAAATCTTTTTTCTCAGAACCAGACTGGTGCGCTGATGGTGATTGAGCGTGAAATCGGTCTGCGCACTTACATCGAAAGTGGAGTCGCACTCGACGCCCGCCTCTCGTACGATCTGCTCGCGACAATCTTCCGGCCCAGTGCCCCTCTGCATGATGGCGCGGTCATCGTGCAACGCGACCGAATCGCTGCAGCAGCATGCTTCTTGCCGCTTTCGATGAATCCGGTGCTATCCACGCAACTCGGAACGCGCCACCGCGCTGCCATCGGCATAACGGAAGAGACCGATTCGGTCGCGGTAATTATCTCTGAAGAGACCGGGACGATCAGCATGGCCGTGGCGGGAAGCATTGAGCGCGATCTCACCATCGAACGTCTGCGCGAACGACTCGGGCACCTGCTCCGTCGTTACGCTCCCGCACCATCTCTGCCGAGTTCGCTTGATGAAAGTTTTTCTGAAGACGATGAATCTCGGAATTCGCAACTCGCTCGCCGCCACGACGCCAGCATGCGGCCGGGGGGCGACAACTGAGTATGGCGAGTTTGATGCAGCGCATTTTTCTTCACAACCTGGGGCTGAAAGTCGTTTCGGTTGCTCTGGCTATTGGCTTGTGGCTGGTCGTGGCGCGCGATCCTAACGCCGAAGTTGAGATGAGGGTTCCCATCGAATTCCACAACCTGCCGACGAATCTCGAGATCGATTCTGCAAGCTTCACGGAAGCGCAGATTCGGTTGCGCGGGCCGGGCCGCGTGATTCATCAGCTCCAAACCGGCGATGTACGCGCCGATATCAATCTCTCGACCGTCACTCCAGGGGAACGAACTTTCGATCTCACCGCGCGGCACGTTCACGTTCCGCAAGATATCGAAGTCGTACAGATTATTCCCGGCCAGTTTCATCTCTCGTTCGATACCCGCGAAACACGGACGGTCGAAGTGCGTCCGCGCATGACGGGAGACTTCGCCAGTGGCATGAAAGTCGCGCAAGTCATTGCAGACCCTTCGAGCGTACTGATCGCCGGTCCTCATCGCCGAGTTGCCGCCGTGGAAGCCGCCATTACTGATCCCGTCGACGCGAGCGGAACCGTCACTCGCGCAACATTTGTCACGCAGGCATACGTCCCTGACCCGTTAATCCAGGTTGTACACCCCACTCCGATTCGCGTGACGGTTATCATGGAAGGGTCGGGCGACGAGAAAAAATAAAGGACCGCTTTTACTTCCACACCCCCAGAATGTCAGAAACCAGAGAATTATTTGGAACAGATGGAATTCGCGGGGTTGCGGGAGAATTTCCCCTCACGCAAGACAGCGTCTATTGGATCGGCCAGGCATTGGGCCACGATCTGTTGCGCGTTAATTCAAAGGCGAGCGTCGTCATTGGGCAAGACACGCGCGTTTCAGGGCAATGGATCGCAGATCGCTTTATTGAAGGTTTGAAATCGGTTGGAGTCGAAGCCCGAAGCGCCGGAGTGATCACAACTCCCGGTGTAGCGTTTCTGGCCCGCTCGCAACCGTTCGACGCCGGAGTGGTTATCTCCGCGTCGCACAATCCGTGGACGGACAACGGAATCAAAGTATTTTCCGGCACCGGATATAAGCTGCCCGACGCGCGCGAGCTTGCGATCGAGAAAGAAATTTTCGCGCGTCTGCAGTCCGGCGCTGGGGGGGCACCGCAGGCGAAGACCGAAATTTCCAGCTTGCCTGGCGAGCACGCTCTGCGCCACGCCTACGTCGACTGGTTGGCAAAGGGTATTGCAACTGAATTGAGCAAACTTCGAGTGGCGGCCGATTGCGCCAACGGTGCCGCCACCGCGGAGGCCCCAGAACTATTCAAGACTCTCAGCATCCAGACTACTTTTTTAAACTGCGCCCCGGACGGGAAAAATATCAACGAGGATTGCGGGGCCCTGCATCCGGAGACGGTTGCGAAGTTTGTAAAAGACCATCCCGGAGACTTCGATCTTGGCGTCACGTTCGATGGCGACGCGGATCGCGCTCTCTTTTGCGACGGCCATGGCCAGGTGGTTAACGGCGATGCGGTTCTGCTGTTGGCGGCGCGCGAAATGCAGTCGCGCGGAACTTTGGCCGCAGACACGGTCGTCGCAACCACGATGTCGAATATGGGGCTGGAGCTCGCGCTCAAAAGTTCCGGCATTAAAATGCTGCGCGCCAACGTCGGCGACAAGTACGTTCTGGAAGAAATGCAGCGCGTTGGTGCGACCCTTGGCGGAGAACAGTCGGGCCACATACTGTTTCGCGATAGCGAAGCGACCACCGGCGACGGCCTGTTGACCGCTCTTCGCGTTTTAGAAATTATGGTTCGAACAGGGAAGCCGCTTGCCGAATTAATACGCGATCTTAAAGTTTTCCCGCAAACTATTCGCAACGTGCGCGTGCGGCAGAAAACTCCCTTGTCTGAGATTCCTGAAGTTGCCTCGGCCATCGCATCATCCGAACGCGAACTGGCAGGTAACGGCCGAGTGGTGGTGCGTTATTCAGGAACCGAGGCGCTGGCACGAGTCATGATTGAGGCCGAATCAAAAAGCCAGATGGATCGCTTAGCCGAATCCATCGTCCGTTCCATTCAGTCAGCTATTGGCGTTTAGCGCCGCCATCCCCGCGCATGTCTTGCGGGTGCCCTCGCCCGCTCCGCACGTCATCTCAACTGCGGCTACTGGTGCGGTCACTGGCACGGCCAATGGTGAGACTAAGGTTCTCGCCTGAAAGTATGTCCATCCGTACGGCGCGGTTATCTTGTGCTGGTTCTGCTCCCCGCTGACAATGAGAATCGATTAACAATCACGAACTGAGAAAAGGCTCATGAAAATTCTCATTGTTGAGGACGATGCAGCGCTGGCAAACTTCATTAAGAAGGGGCTAGAGGCCGAGCATCACACGCCCGATGTCGCGCATGACGGAAATGAAGGCCGCTCATTGGCGATGGAATTTGACTATGACTTGTTACTGCTCGATCTCAACCTGCCGCGAGTCGATGGGTTAACCGTCCTGAAAGATTTTCGGCAACGCAAACCAAATGTGCCGGTTCTCGTGCTTACCTCGCGAAATCTGGTCGAAGATCGCGTGCAATGTCTCGACCTCGGCGCCGATGATTTCATGGTGAAGCCCTTCTCTTTTCTAGAGCTCGCAGCAAGAATACGAGCGCTGCTCCGTCGCAGCCACCTGCCTTCGAAATCGGTATTAACCGTACGCGATCTCACACTCGACCGCGTGGAACGCAGAGTGGAACGATCAGGCCGCCACATTGAACTGACGACGAAAGAATTCGCGCTCCTTGAATACTTGATGCGAAACGCCGGCCGCAGGCTGACTCGCGCCATGATCATCGAGCACGTCTGGAATTTGACCTTCGATTCCACTACAAACGTCGTCGATGTTTACATCAATTATCTTCGTCGCAAAGTTGATGACGGCTTTTCGCATCCGTTGATCCATACAGTTCGAGGCGTCGGATACCAGATGAGCGTCAACGTTTCCTCGGCGGCGTGTTCCGTCGCTTAAATTTTCTTTGGGCTTCTGCGGATAGTACAATCACGACTTTCGGAGGGAAATCGTGAAGCGCTCAGCCTGGTACCAGATATTTCTCTTAATTACCTTCTCGCTCGCAACAACTTGGGCACAGAAAACGTCGACCACGCCAACGGTCATCGTGATTCGCGCCGGGACTCTCATAGATGGCACGTCTGCATCGCCACGTCGCGACCAGATGATTACGATCCGCGGCAACTCCATCACTGAAATTACCGCGGCTGGATCCGCCGGCGCCCCGCCAAATCTCCCGCCCGGCGCGACTTTCATTGATCTCTCGCAAGCCACCGTTCTTCCTGGTTTGATAGACGCGCACACCCACATCTTCCTTCAAGGCGAAGACCCCGCCCTGGGCGGGTACGATATCCAGTTGCTGAAATATCCGCTGGCTTTTCGCGCCGCGAGAGCGACCGTCTCGGCCAAGCGAGCACTCGACCAGGGATTTACCACGCTCCGCGACGTGGAGACCGAAGGCGCCGGCTATGGCGACGTTGGGATAAAGATGGCCATCGACGGTGGATATATCCCGGGCCCGCGATTGTTCGTCTCTACGCGCGCAATTTCGACCACCGGAGGTTACAACCTGGAAGGGTACGCTCCCGAAATCGAGATTCCGAAGGGAGCTCAGCTGATCGATGGCCCAATCGAAGCGCGTAAGGCCGCGCGCGAGCAACTTGATCATGGAGCCGACTGGATCAAGGTCTACATGACGCATCGTTCATGGGTCGGCAAGAACGGCGAACTCATCTCGCAGCCGACGTTAACTGTCGAGGAATTAAAAGCGATCGTCGACGAAACTCACGGTTGGGGGAAGAAGGTTGCCTGCCACGCTTATAGCGGAGAAGGCTTGCAGCGGGCTCTTGACGGTGGTTGCGACTCCATCGAGCACGGCCTGCAACTCACCGACGCGCACATCGCGCAAATGTTGCGCCAGGGTACGTGGCTCTGCGCCACGCTAAGCCCTTACTATTCCGACTGGGCACCTGCGGACACGCCCGACGGACAACGCGATCGCCGACGCGCATCCGATCATGAGGTCTCGTTTCGCAAAGCCGTCAAAGCCGGAGTCAAGATCGCCTTCGGAACCGACATGGGCGGCATTCCGTGGACCGAATCCATAGCCCAGGAATTTCCCCGCATGGTCGAATTTGGTATGACTCCGATGCAGGCAATTCAGAGCGCTACCTCGCGAGCGGCGGAATTGCTCGACATGAAGGGCGCCCTCGGCGTCATCGCTCCCGGCGCGTATGCCGACGTTGTCGCCGTCTCGGGCGATCCGCTGAGTAACGTTAAGGTTCTTGAAAATATTGGGTTCGTGATGAAGGATGGAAAAGTTTTCAAGAACGAACTTGAGCCAAAGCGGTAAGACTCTTTCGGCGAAAACAGCGCGCGGCTAATGTGCGTGCGGACTCTGCGCCGGATTTTTACCTCTCGCCCGCGGAGCTTTCGCTATCTTCACATCGAAGCTCAGGGGAAGTTGCTTTGGCGGATAGCAGGCCGACTTATCGCAAGCCTGGTATTTCAAGCTGCCACGAATCACGTATTTCCCGGACTGTACCGACTGCAACGGGCGTACGAGCACATTGAGTTCGAAATCGCCGCTATACACATTCAATTTTTCGTCGGGAGAAAACGCAAAACTCATATCCTGGCCGTCCGGATAGATTGTCTTCCCGATGACGATGTCCGTCGTAGCTTCAACTTTCAGCACCGTCGGAATGAGGAATTCGGATTTCGGTTTGTTCGAGTTGATGTGGTATCCGCTTGCGACGCGAAACGATAGCGGAACGGTTGCGGCTTTGCCCTGCATCACCGTGACCACCGGTGCAGGCGCCATCTTGACCGTCGGCCCTTGCGGTCCGAGCTTATCGTCCTGAGACCACGCTAGCGCGCATAGGAAGATCACCAAACTTGCGAGAACTGTTTTCATTGGCTGCCACCGCGGAAATAGGAGTATAAAGAGGTTGCGTCGTCAATAAATGCGGGCCCGTTAGAAAATCCGATGCAGTCTTAGAGTAGCCGATTCGAGTCTACTGTTTGTTTACTGCTTCGCTTGCACGGCTTTTCCCTGGCTCATAGCCTTTTTTATATGGTCGACAAAGACGCTGCGACTTTGTAGTCCGAATTCACGCGCCATAACTTTTCCGTCGCGATCCAGAAAGAAAGTCGTCGGCAACACGCCCACTCCGCCGTAACTTTCTCCCACAGACTCTTTCCCCAGGAGAATGGGGTAGTTCACGCCCATCTCTTTAACGAACTTTGCGATCTCTTCTGTGCTCGCGTCATCCATCGCCACGCCGATTATTTGAAATCCCTGCGGGCCGTACTGCTTTTGGAGCTCGACAAACCAGGGCATCTCGATCTTGCATGGACCGCAATACGTGGCCCAAAAATTCAGCAGCACGGCCTGGCCGCGAAGATCGGAGAGTTTCAGATTTTTCCCATCGAGCGTTGGCAGATCGAAATCAGGCGCGATTTGACCCATAAGTTGGCCCGAAGGCGAGCCCGCAACGCGATTCTTACGCGCCGCCCGAATTCCGGCGAAAAGCATGGTTGCGATCACGGCCGCAATAAAAAACAAAATCAGAGGATTTCTTTTCACTGTTTGTCCTTGCTTTGTTCCAGCTAAGTTGACTTCGCAGCTTTCGGTGTCATCGTGAGCGAAGCGAAGGGTCTATGAAACGACGGCTAGAGGCCCTCGACAATTTCCTAAATCCTGCGCTTCGCCAGAACAGCTAAAGTGCGAAGCGATTCAAGAACGTAAAATATCCGGAAATGAGATTAAACCGCCCCATCACCAGCAGAATGCCCAGCACGATGAGCAAGCCACCGCTCGCGACTTCGACCGCCTGCATGTGAAATTTGAAACGATTATAAAATTTCAAGAATCGCTCAATTCCGAGCGACGTGAGCAGAAACGGCACGGCCAGTCCCGCTGAATAAATTGCGAGCAGAAAAATTCCCTTCCATACTGTGTCCTGCGTAGCCGCAAATCCCAGCACTACCGCCAGAATCGGGCCCACGCACGGCGTCCATCCAAAGGCAAACGCAAATCCAAGAACGAATGCTCCCCAAGCAGACGGACCACTTTTCAGCTCGTGAAAACGCCTATCAGCGAGCAAGGCCTTGATCTGAAAAATTCCAGTGAGGTGCAAACCAAAAACAATAATCACCACTCCCGCAATCCGCGCGAGCAGCGATTTGTATTGCGCCAGCACCTGGCCCACTTCGGTCGAAATCGCCCCCAGCGTAATAAAGACGATGCTGAATCCGAGGATGAACGCCCCCGAGTTGATCATCACCTTGCGAAAAAGTTCGCCCTCTTTCAGTTTCAACTGTTCAGCGCCAACTCCCGAAATGATCGACACATATCCCGGAACGAGCGGCAGTACGCAGGGCGACAGGAAAGAGATGAGCCCTGCGACGAAAACTGCAAGCGGCAATGGCAAACTCGTCATAGTTCTATTGTAGGTTCTATTGTAGCTACCAGTATTACTGACGCGCCGAGTCTTAAAAAGGTAGTTCGAGGCATCTTTGTTCACCTTCGGCCGTCAACATAGAGATGCCCGGCGACTGGAATGGTTACACTTTCGGGTTTAGCAATCGGGAGCCAACTTTAATTCCGAGGAAGCATTCTGGCGACCGGCCTCCCCAGGCGAATTTAGAAAAGAATTGACATGAGATATAGTGTTATAGTTAACTATAGCAGCACACGACGCGCATTTGCTTTCAAGCTCGTCCTCTGCAGGAGATTAAAAACATGAAACGTTTTCGCCTATTTCTGCCGGTCATAGCTCTGTCGCTCTGCTCGATGGCTTTCGCCCAGTCCGACGCACACAAGTCTGGATCGCGAGAGTCTGGCGCGGAAGAATCCTTCGACAAACTGAAAACTCTAGCGGGCTCCTGGGAAGGCCGCGTGACAGGGGTCCCGCAGCAAGCCGACGTAGAAGGCAAGCTCACGCAGGTCTCGTTTCGCGTGACTTCCATGGGTAACGCGCTCATGCATGAGATGAGGGTAGGTGAAAGACCTGACGATCCGATAACCATGTTGTATCTCGACGGCGACCGCTTGATGCTGACCCATTATTGTGACGCAGGGAATAGGCCTCGCATGACAGCTAAATCGTCGCCGGACGGAAAGACAGTGGAATTCGATTTTGTCGACGTCGCCGGTAGCACGAAGTACGGACACATGCACCATGCCGTGTTCACCTTCATCGACGCCAACCATCACACTGAGGACTGGACTTTCATGGAACCAGGGGACAAGCTGGTACACCCGCACTTTGACCTGCAGCGGACAAAATAACGGGGGATTATCTCTCGTTTGGGATATCTGGAAAACCTGATGGACCGTGAGTGGAATGACAGTCAGCCGATTTACCGCCAGCTTCGCGACCGGGTCGTCGCGATGATACTCGACGGCGTGCTCAAGGAAGGCGATCCGCTGCCGTCCGTGCGCACGGTGGCGGCGGAGAATCGGGTCAATCCGCTCACGGTGCTGAAGGGCTATCAGGAACTGGTCGACGAGCAACTGGTCGAAAGCAGGCGCGGCCTTGGAATGTTTGTGAACGCCGGAGCAAGAAAGGTGTTGCTTCAGGGCGAGCGCCAAAAATTTCTGGCCGAAGAGTGGCCACGTATTTACGAAACCATCGAGCGGCTCGGGTTGACGCCCGCAGACTTACTCAAAGCTGGAAAGGATAAGCGTAAGCCATGACAGTCATCGAGGCTCGCGGCCTCCGCAAAACGTTTGGCGCAACCGTGGCGCTAGATAACGTCAGTCTGCGCGTTGATGAGGGACGCATACTCGGGCTCATCGGCCCGAACGGGGCGGGCAAAACCACTGCGATCAACGCAATTCTCGGCCTCACTTCCTATCAGGGCGAATTACGGGTGCTCGGGCGCGATCCGTGGGCCGAGCGCGATCAGCTCATGCGCGATGTCTGCTTCATCTCCGATGTCGCGGTCCTGCCACGCTGGATAAGAGTTTCACAGGCGCTCGACTACGTCGCCGGAGTGCATCCTCGCTTTGATCGCGTCAAAGCGGAGGGCTTTCTCGCCAAGACCAACATCAAGCACTCGAACAAGGTTCGAGAATTATCGAAGGGAATGGTCACGCAACTCCACCTCGCCTTGGTGATGGCGATCGACGCAAAATTGCTTGTGTTCGACGAGCCCACGTTGGGCCTGGATATCCTCTACCGAAAACAATTCTACGATTCGCTGCTGAACGACTACTTTGACCGCAGCCGCACCATCATCGTGACCACCCATCAGGTGGAAGAACTGCAGGATGTGCTCACCGACCTGACCTTTATCGATCGCGGGCGCATCGTCTTCAGCTGCAGCATGGAGGAGGTGGAATCGCGCTATGCGGAAGTCATGGTTCACCCCGCTCAGGTAGCCGCCGGGCGCGCATTGAAGCCGATCTCAGAGCGGCAGGTTTTCGGCCAGGCCGTCTTGCTATTCGAAAAAGTCGATCGCCAGCAGCTGGCCGAGTTAGGAGACGTGCGCACTCCGAGCATCGCCGATCTCTTCATAGCTTTAGTCGGCAATACAGGTCAGTTTCAGGGAGCCGTGCAATGAACACTTCATTCAACGCTGTGCCCGCAACTCCAGCGGACGCGCGGGCAGTCGCATCTAGCGCGGTCTCGCCGACGCACCCTCTTTATTGGTTAGTTCGGCGCGAGTTGTGGGAAAACCGCTACATTTACATCGCGCCGCTAGCTGTCGCGGGTTTGTTCCTTGTCGGCAGTCTGATTGGAATGATTCATCTGCCTGCTCAAGTGCGTCAGCTATCGTCCGCCGCCCCCGAGGATTACCGCCAGTCAATTCTCATCCCCTACAACATCGCAGCAGCTTTCATGATGGCAACTTACATCCTTGTCACGATATTTTATTGTGCCGACGCTCTACACAGCGAACGCCGCGATCGCAGCGTTTTATTTTGGAAGTCGCTCCCGGTTTCGGATCTCACCACTGTAATAGCGAAAGCATGCATTCCGTTTGTCGTCCTGCCGCTTCTTACCTTTGCGATCACTTTGGCGCTTCAGTTTATGATTTTGTTACTGAGCAGCCTAGTGCTACTGATGAGCGGACTCAGCATCGCTTCGCTGTGGGCGCACCTCCCCGTGTTGCAGATGGCGCTACTGTTTCTCTATCACATCGCAACCTCGCACGCGTTGTGGCCGGCCCCGATTTATTGTTGGCTGATGCTCGTCTCAGGTTGGGCCCGCCGCGCGACATTTCTCTGGGCGGCATTACCGTTACTCGCAATCGTCGGTGTCGAACAGATGGCCTTCCGCACTCATCACTTCGCCTCGCTTGTAGGACAAAGACTCATCGGCGCGTCCGAAGTAGCAAGCTTCACTCCGACAGATATTTTCCCCACCGATCCGATGACGCATATCACTCCGGGCGAGTTCATGCTAAGCCCTTCATTGTGGATCGGCCTCGCGCTGGCCATAGCATTTCTCGCAGCAGCAGTTCGTTTGCGTCGCAATCAGGGCCCGGTGTAGCCCTCGGAAGCTCTAGACCCGGGGACATGAGGAGCCCTTATGCCTAGGGCTCGCCCCAGGGATACAGACGAACTGTTTTTGATCGAGACCAAAGCCCGAGGTTAAACCTCGGCCGGTGAGCAGTTAGTGCGGTTCTTGCTTCTTAGGCCGCTTCGGAGCGGGCGCGGCCACCGCCGGCTTCTCCGGCTTTTCAGGAATGATCGCCTCGGGCGGGGCTTCCTCAAGAGCTTTCTTCACAAAGCCTGCCGGAACGATCGCCGTGAGGATGGCGCGGTCCCCCGCCTGCTCTACTTTCAGACTATCGAAGAAGTTCTTCACATCAGCGTCGGTACCCTGCGCGCCCAAGCTACCTTCAGCAACGTGGAAGATTGTCAGAAACGCGGTCGCCTTTTCTGTGAGGGCCTGCGCATCGGCTTCGCTTTCGGTAAACGCCTCGGCGCGGAGATGAAAGGCTCGCAGAAAACGCCCGGAGATCACCGTCACCGCTGGCTTCGAAAAGAGCATGCTCCAACCGCTGAACCCGCCAAGCGAACTCATCTCGTTTGGGCGGACACGAAAGATGGCAAAACTCAAACTTGCCAGCGGGACCTTCCGATAGAACTTTCGCAAAAGCCACGGCCCGCCAAATGGCGACGCCAGTTTCCGCGAGCGATCGAGTACGCCACGAATTACGTTCGCGTCCGGATGGTTCGAGACCGCAACGCTGTTGTAGGAAAGCAGCACGACTCGCACGGTGCGCCCTTCGAGCGGAATGCTGTAGATGTCGAAGCCGTGGTAATCCTCGACTGAAGACGACTTCTGCTTGAGATAGGCAGTGAGCTTAGCCGAATTGAAATGCCCGACGAAAACCTCTGAAAAGCGCGGCTCGGTTGCAGATCCGCCGGTGCCCTCCCCCCAACTCTGCGGATAGTGAATGGCGAACGCGGCCTTGTCGAGGTCGCGCTCGAACTGAAAGCCGGTTTGCTCGACAAACGTCTGATATTCGGGTTCGCGCGAAACCGAAGGTAGCTTGCCCGTGGCAAAAGTCCGAATCCACTTCAGATTGATGTAAAAGAACCCATCCGCTCCGGGCAGAAGGCGGGCCGGCTCGGGAGGTGCGTTCTTGCGGAGGGTGACGATCAGCGCAAGCGCCCCCACAATCAGCAGAACTGCAAGTGGAATTGGGAGACGGCGTCTAAGGCGCATCGAATTCAGCAATCGCGGTGCTCATCTCGTAAAGCCTAAAAAGTCCAGAAGAGATGAGCCTGCTCATGATAGCACTCGTGGGCGGGTCATTTTCGGTTGAGCATGCCGACCACGCGATCGAAATCTTCGAGCGTCCCATATTCGATCGTGATTTTTCCCTTCCCCTTGCGATCTCGAATGCGTACCCGCATGCCAAGCGCGGCTTCGAGCGAGCGCTGCGCCGCCCTGACGTTCGGGTCCACCCATCGTGCACCGCCCGATTTTTGCTCATCGTCCGTCGCTCTCGCGCCTGGAATATTGATATCCGTCACCAGATCTTCGAGCAACGCCACTGACATTTTTTGCTTTATCACCATCTGCACGACTTTCGAGATTTGGCTCTCATCATGAAGAGAGAGCAAGAGTCGAGCGTGGCTGTAGGTGAGCTGTCCTTTCCCGAGCGCACTCAGCGCATCGCTCGGCAGACGCAGCAAGCGAAGATAATTCGAGACCTGCTCGCGAGAAACGCCGACGCGCTTACCGATTTCTTCCTGCGTCATTTTGAATTCCGTGCTCAAGTTGGCGAACGCCGCCGCCTGCTCAAGACAGTTCAAATCCTGACGCTGCAAATTTTCAACCAGCGTCATTTCGGCCGCCTGTTGCTCCGAAACGCGCTTGACGATGACCGGGATCGTGAGCGCAGCAGCGAGTTTTGAGGCTCGCAAGCGCCTCTCGCCCAAAATCAGGACGTAGCGGCCAGCGCTGCCCGGGCGCACGACGATCGGCTGAAGAACTCCCTGCACCCGAATCGAGTCTGCTAGTTCCTCTAGCTCTTCTTCCGCGAATTCGATTCGCGTCTGGTGGGGATTATTGTCGATCTGCTCGATCGGCAAACGAAGTATCTGATCGCCTTCGGGAACTCGGTTGACCGCGGCCGGAGGTGCAACCTTTTCGTGGGAATCGGCAGCAGCAGCTCCGGAAGAAGAGGCGGCGACGCTCGGTATCGAAACAGAACTGGAGGTAGCCGCTGCGGATGTTGCCCGCGCTTCGTGTGCAGGAGTCGGCGCAGGAGCCGGCACGGGGCGCGGCCCCGGCAAAAGCGACTCCAGCCCTCTGCCTAACGCGCGCCGCTTTTCAGCGATTCGGTCGGGAACTTTATCGTTGCTGTTATTGTTGCCAATTTTATCGTTGCCAATTTTCTTTTCGCTCTTGTTATCGCTTTTGCTCGCTGCCAATGCGCTCATCGATACTCCTGAAATTCTTTGTATATTGATAATGATAAATATTTACATATATCGATCTAAGCAGCTTCCCCGGCCCCGGTGAGTGCCGCCGATTGCCGATCCAGGATTTCCTTGGCGAGCCGGATATAGCTCTCCGCACCGCGGGATCGCACATCGTATACCAGCGCAGGCTGCCCATGGCTGGGGGCTTCCGCCAAACGGATATTTCGCGGAATCGTGGTCTTGCATAGTTTGTCGCCAAAATATTTTTTAAGCTCGTCCGAAACCTGTTGTGCCAGGTTCGTCCGTTCATCGAACATGGTTAGAACAACTCCGTCGACCGCCAGCGACGGATTTAAATCAGCGCGGATGCGCTCGATCGTATCCAGTAGCTCTGAAACGCCTTCGAGAGCAAAATATTCAGCCTGCATCGGAATCAGAATTCCGTCCGCGGCGACGAGAGCATTGAGTGTGAGCAGGTCCAGGGCGGGCGGACAATCGAGCACCACAAACTGAAAGCGATCCAGCACGGTGGCCAAGGCGTCCCGAAGCCTGAATTCGCGGCGTTCAGCCGAGACTAGTTCAATATTCGCGCCAATGAGGTTTTTTGAAGAGGGGATGATCCAGAGTTGCTCAAGCTCTGTGAGCTGTAACGCCTCTTCCGCGCTGGCGATGCCCATAATGACGTCATACACGCTGACTCGGTCTGGATTCTTGGTCAAACCGAGACCGCTCGAAGAATTCGATTGCGGATCACAATCGACGAGCAACGTGTTGACTTCCGAGGCAGCGAGCGATGCCGCGAGATTTATAGCGGTGGTGGTCTTCCCTACGCCGCCCTTTTGGTTAGCGACTGCAATGATACGTCCCATAGAGTTCTTGCCTTGGAGTTGGCTGGAGAATATGCGAAAGCTGTGTCGTGAATCAACTGCGTAGTTTTGTGCAAAAAGAGGTGTTAACTGTTTCACGTGGAACGCTGAGTGTGATTGCTGACAACGTTTCACGTGGAACACTGCACCGCTTCGACGCGAGTTCGTTCGAAATTTATGTTTGTCGCTTGGTATGTAAGTAGGCGTGTGCGGCGTTGAACCGTACGGAGTTAGGGCTGCTTCCGTCCAATTTGGAGGATCCTTGAGACCGCCAATGGGACTTTAATTGGATCATCCCAAACGACCTGATAGGGCAGGCTGCTGGCCTGCCTTTGCCCGCTGCCGATGAGCATCCCAACTCGCCCTCCAGGAGCCAAAAGAGTAACTGCTATTTTTAGGATTTCATCGAAATGTTCCACCGCTCTGAAGGTCACCACGTCGGCGCGTCTCAAATCTTTTCGAGCCGCGACGATCTCCGCTCTCTCGGAAATCACCTCCGCGTCAACCAGCGCCAAAGTCCGAATCGCCTCCCGGAGGAACGTCGCTTTCTTGTGATTCGCTTCAATCATGGTCAACTTGGCCCCACCTGCCCATAACTTGATTGGGATCGCGGGAAAGCCTGCGCCAGAACCGATATCAATAATTCTGATCGTCGAAAAGCTAGAACTAGAAACAGATGCGCAAGGCTCGAACACGCCAGGCTCGAACAAATGTTGGGCCGCGAAAAACGACTCTCCAAAATGGCGCGCTATCATGCCCGCTTCGTCACGGATCGCAGTGAGATTTATCCGCGCATTCCATTTCAGAAGGAGCTCAAGATAGACAGACGTCTGCTCCAGCGTTTTTGGCGGCAAAGGTTGCAAGAGAAAGGGTTCGAGAAGCTTTGCTCGCTCTGATTTGTCCATAGTGATCGCCCCGCACTTTGGCCATATTGGGGGGTCGCCGGTGTGCGTATCGTGTTGGTTAATATCTCATTGAATACTATCTGCGGGGTGGCTTGAATACTACGTTTATAGCCCCTCTGAAAGATCCGGTTTCATGACGTGCGATACTAACCCCCATGGCGCAACCAGATTTTACGCCCAGAGTGGGAAATGACCCAAAATCCGTCGTCATCCATGTCACGACTGGTACTGGAGTGGAAATCGAATGGAAGGATGGCCATCGCTCCGTCTATACATTTGCTTATCTCAGAGATGCTTGCCCGTGTGCCTTGTGTGACGATGAACGTACCAAGGCAGGCCGCAAGGTTGGAGAGCCTGTGAAATTGGCTCCTGGGGCTCTGCCGATGTTCAAACCGCCCGTCAAGGCACTTGGTGCGGAGGCTGTCGGGAAGTATGCGTTGCGTTTTGCCTGGAGTGATAAGCACGACCTCGGTATCTATTCGTGGTTTTTTTTGCGCGAGTTCTGCCCTTGCGCGGAGTGTTCAGCTCGGCGCTCCTGAGGTTCCCATTAAAGCGGAGCTACTGAATCGTCTGGCCTATGCTTTGTTTACGGTCTGCCAGAGAGAAGCGCACTAGTAACTTGTGGGAGAACCACCATCATCAGTACCGAATATTACCGCAGTTGAGTGCTTGAACTCCGCAACAGGAAGTCCGAAGTGGGAAGTTTCGTTGGTTTCAGGGCTCGAGTGGATATCGAACCAAAAAGGTAAAGTGTGGGAGTCGGGTCGTATTGCAGAGGCCTGAATCGGCTCGTTCGGTCCATTTCCCGAGCAAGAGTGGAAATTACTTTCCGACGAGTTCATCGGTATACGCGTTTAGTAGTTCTTCTGAACGACCCTCGAATTCCACAAACATAATTCCATTGCCGAAGCCCGGATGGCGGGTCGCGACGACTCCGCGAAGATAGATGCTGACCCCGCCGAGCCACAGAGTCGCGTCCAGCCGCGTGCCCGTCTGCAGAGGCATAATCATTTGCACGTAACATCCCCGGCGGCTTAGATCCGTCGTTTCAAGCCTAAATGGCACATCGGTACCTTCCGGGCGAATTTCTATCTGCACATTGACGGTGTGCCTCGGGTGACGGCGGCGATCGAGTTCTTCGGCGGCGGAATGAGAATGCTCATGAAGATCCAAGGGCGGCTCCAGGTCTGGTTGGATTAGGTGCGTCATCGTCATCTAAGCGCGTCATCGTCATCTAAGACAATCGGCAAAAATCCAAATCGCTCTACTGGAGGCGAAACACGATACGGTGCGCAAAAAGTCGCTAAAGGGTGGATTTACGATGAAAGTCAGATCCCTGGCTTCGCCCCACACTGAGAATGGACGGGCGCCTGCGCATGGATGATGGCCGTGAGTTCCGTAAAACTTTGGTCAGTAACGAAGGCAAGATGGTCACATCCGGGAATCATTAAGCGTTGTCACTGAACATTCATTGGGACTCTGCAACAAAGCGATGTGGCTGACTCAACTCCGTTACAATTTGCGCTAAAGTATAATCGTCGGGCTTGAATGGAAGGCATGACTGATCACACTCAAACCGAAGTCTCCCCCGGCGTCGATGACGCTTCGGCTTCCGTGCCCGGTTCGAAGCAAGCTGGCCCCAAACCGAATATGAATATCGGCGATATTTTTGGGATCCTGCCGCATCGATATCCATTTCTTTTGATTGATCGCGTGACCGAACTCGTTCGGATGAAGAGTATCGTCGCCCTGAAAAACGTGACCATCACTGAGCCCTTTTTTCAGGGACATTTTCCTGGGCAGCCCATTATGCCGGGCGTCTTGATTGTAGAAGCGATCGCTCAGGCGGGCGGACTCTTATTGCTGACCGAGATTCCGAATCGCGACGAGATGCTGATGGTGTTCACGGGGATTGAGAAGGCCCGCTTCCGGCGTCCCGTGGTGCCGGGAGATCAACTGCGCATCGAGGTCGTGGTGAAGGCGTGGCGCGTGACCGCAGCCCGGCTCGAAGGCAAAGCGTACGTCGATGGAAAAGTTGCAGCCGAGGCTACCGTCACCTGCAGGCTAGTGCCGCGCGCTGCGGCGACGGCGAAGGCAAAGGAAGAGGGCCCGTCGGACGAGACCGCTTGACACGTGCTTGCTTCGGCGATTGCTTGCTTAAGCAACTGCTGGCTTCAAAATCGAATTGTAATTAACGAATTGCCTATCTCACTTGTAATGTCCATCCATCTTACGGCGATCATCGCGTCCAATAGCAAAATCCATCCGTCTTGCGAAATCGGTCCTTACTGCGTCATTGGGGCGGACGTCGAGATGGGCGCCGACTGCCATCTTTCATCGCATGTCGTGATGGAGGGCGTGACGAAGATTGGCGCGCATAATCGCTTCGCGCCGTTCAGTTCGATCGGGTTGGCTCCGCAGGACATCACTTACGCGGGAGAAGCGACTCGCCTCGAGATCGGAGATCACAATCAGGTGCGCGAGTTTGTGACCATCAATCGCGGGACGGTCAAGGGCGGGGGATGCACTCGGGTTGGCGATCACAACTTGATCATGGCCTACACGCACATCGCGCACGACTGCGAGATCGGAAATCACATCATCATGGCGAACGGCGCTACTTTGGGTGGACATGTGATCGTTGAGGACTGGGCTAACGTCGGTGCGCTCTGCCCGGTTCATCATTTCGTGCGCATTGGAACTCACGCCTTCATTGGCGGAGGAACTACCGTAACGCGCGACGTGCTTCCGTTTTCGAAAACGTCGGCCGAGCGCGGCACGCACGCTTACGGATTGAACGCGGTAGGACTGGAGCGTCGCGGATTTGACAAGGAGCGAATCAAGAAGCTTCATCATGCGTACCGAGTTCTGCTCGCTTCAAAGCTGAACACCTCGCAGGCTTTAGAAAAGCTGAAATCAGAGTCAAGCAGCACTGGCGAAGATGTTGAGGTGTTGATTCGATTTATCGAAAGCTCAGAACGCGGCGTGATCAAGTGATGTCCGGCGCTGCGTCCACTTCTCGGAAGCTTGGGCTGATCGCGGGCAACGGAACGTTTCCGCTGCTTCTGCTCGATGCGGCGCACGCGCAAGGATACGAAGTGGTTGTTGCCGCGATCAAAGAAGAGACTTCTCCTGAAGTTGAAGCAAAGGGCGTGACCGTGCATTGG
>JAYVCW010000414.1:0-3402 GCA_043749775.1 Acidobacteriaceae bacterium
AGATCTCGATCTGCAGATGAGAACGGCCCAGCGCCCGCTCCAGTTGCTTGACTCGTTTCTCCTGCTCGACATCGGGCCGCGCGGCTGCGCTTCTCCCCCCAAGCGCAGCCTTCGCTCCCGCTTCCACTTCATCCTTCCAACGGTAATAGAGGTTGGGAGCGATCTCGTACCTACGGCAGGTCTCAGCTACGTTGCCGCTCTTCAGACCTTCCAACACAATCTGCCACTTCTCTTCCGGGGTTCTCTGGACTCTCGGCTTTCTCGACATTCGCGCCTCCTGGCGGAGGCCCCAAGCCTAACTAACTTCCGTGTCCAGTTCTACTGGGGTGCACTACAGCGGACTCCTAATACGCCGTCCAATCAGCCTTTAAATTCGATCGGAGCGAGAAAAAGAGCCCCAGTAGCTGACCGAACAAAACATCAACCGGAGGACGATACTCATCCGGTATCGATGGCCCCTATTCCAGTATTAAGATGGTACTCGGCGAGACCACTGGTAACCGCAAGTCGTGTCCTCACTAATCGTTTTTTCCCAATCTCTTCCAGCAGATCGGTCTCGTATTTTTTTACGCTTTCGTCGCTTGATAAAAAGCTTACGAACAGCGTTGTCTCATTCAGCGCCGCCATCGGCCCCATAACGTAGCCTAGGGCCGATTCTGACATTGCCTGAATCTCACGACGTCAGTTCCAGCAGTTTTAAGGCTGATTCTTGCGCGACTGCTCTGAGCGCGCCCGACCCTACGAAGCACGCCTGAGTGTAGGAGCCGGATGCCAATTCCGCTGCGCAATCGGCGGCAATGCCAAGAAAACTCTTTCCGGCTGGCACCACAGCCGCTAACACCTCCTCATAGCGGTGGACGGACTTGAAGTGCGCCAAGCATTGGCCCAGAATTACCATGCTCGAGAACGAGCTTGTCATGGCGAGACCGCGATCATTCGCGCATCTTCCAGGATGAAAACTAAGGCATTCTCTCTCTCCCTTCAATGGCGGCCGCCATCCGTCCCGCGCCATTGCAGCTGACTACGAGGTGATGAACATCGGGGCGAATCTTCCGAATCCGCTCCAGAACAAAAACTCCTTCCGGGCTCTCTCCCGACCTAGAGAAAAAGACGCAGAGGTAGTTTTTGTCTGGGACGAGTTCGTGGTCGAGATGGGTAAGCAGGTCCGTGCTGGGTACGGCAGCGACATCACAGTGACACTGCTGGCGCAACAAGTGATACAGCGATTTTCCAATGTAGTCGGAGGTTCCGGCCCCGATCAACAATACCGTGGGCCGTTTATCGGAACTCAAAGCCATTCCTGCGGATCTAAAAAACTTCTCAAGTTTGGACAGAGCGTCCACTTAACGTGAAATCCTGTCAACCTTCGCGCAAAAGTCCCGTTCTGTTTCTGCTAGACAAAAGCGACATGGCCGGGATACAACGATGAGGCAATACGTCACGACTGGTGTCTGGCACCTCGAACTACGTGTCGATCCGACTCCGAGATAACTTGTGTTAAATGAAGAACGCCGAAGGGCCATTCTTGAAACTCTGAGCCGGGATGGTCGCGTCCTGGTGGGCGATCTTGCGAAAGAATTCGACATTTCTCAGGTGACGATTCGTAAAGACCTCGAAATTTTACAGGCGCATGGACGTATTCATCGGACGCACGGAGGGGCACTCCCCATGCGGCAAGCTGCGCTGGAGGATCCCACTTTGCTGGAGAAAGAGAAACTCCACCGCGGAATCAAGCAAAAGATCGCTATGGCTGCCGCTCGCATGGTGCGAGAAGGTCAGGTGCTGATTCTGGACTCTGGCACTACTACCACTGCCATCGCACGTTCTCTTCGACACTTTCAAACTCTTACGATCATTACCAACGCCGTGAATATTGCGGTGGAATTATCGGGTACTTCCATCGAAGTGATTTTGACGGGCGGAACATTGCGAAAAAACTCGTTCTCTCTGGTCGGACCAATCGCAGAGGAAACGTTGCACCGCCTCAACGCTGACATACTATTTCTGGGAGTGGATGGCTTCGACGTCCATCATGGGCTTAGTACTCCAAACCTGCTGGAAGCGAAAGTAAACCACGCGATGATGGAAATTTCGAAGCAGACCGTTGCGGTATGCGATTCCAGCAAATTTGGGCGGCGTAGCTTATCTCTGATTGCGCCTCCATCGGCAATTCAAGCCGTAATTACTGATCGCGATGCTCCAAAAGCGGACTTAAATATTTTAAAGAAATCGGGAATTGAAGTAACTCTAGTTTAATTTCGCACACGCGCGAATTCAGCTAAATCGCGTGGTCTTCCACAACGTCCTTCCGCAAATCACAAGCAAAACAAGCATGGCCAGCGAAAGCACCGCTGCGGCGCTCCAATTTATAGCCAAGTTTGGAGCGCGAGACACCGATGCAAATGTAATGAAGACAGCCGTCGCCAGTGACACTAGGACCCAATCGACCCAGGTGCGACGTTGCTGACTCCCAACGCTATCTGCGCCTTCTAGGCCTGCTTGCACGTATTTCGGATCTATACCGTAGCGCTCGCTTTCCCGTCGCGCGGCATCATGCCAGCGAACATGCTCTGCTCCAGTTGCGGAAGAAAAAGCGATGGCTGCGGCACCCGCGGCCATAAGAAGGGATCCTCCGACGACTTGCATGTAGAGTGATTCCCCGCGACCATGCAACTCCCCAAAAACAAGAATTCCCCAAACCAGGCCCCAGAGCTGATTGGTGTTCGACAGCGGAATGCCCCTGCTGATTCCGATGTATTTCGCAGCATATTGTTGAAAAACGTCACCGATCACCCAGATGAATCCGCCCAGCATGAGCCAGAAGAGGACACTTTTGCAGCTAACGATTTCCCTCCAAAGCGGTAAGATACCGCCGCTCGAACTAATGGCCAACTTCGCCATCATCCCTAGTTCTCCAATGGTGAAAAAGGCTACGAATGATAGAGGGTTCATTCCGGTGAGATAGGCTTTGCGGTAGGGAATGTACATCGTCCCCCATAAAATTCCCGCAGCTAGAGCAGCGAGCATGCCACGCATTGCGTGCGCGGCCGGTGCCTGGCTGGCAGAAGCTACAGCGAGCAAGACTGCCCCCACAAACATCACTAGAGCACCGCCGAAGACGCCCAACCAACGACGCCACCCTGCCTGTCTCAATTCGTTAAAAAAGACAAAGCCCCATAAAATTCCTAAAAGACTGTTCGTATTCCACAGCGGGAAAGCAATGCTTAAACCAATATCGCGGACGGCAAAGATCGTCAGAGTATTTGCTACGGCCCAAAGAGAGCCAGCCAGGACGGCCCAGACGATTAAATGAGGCGCATTCCGGACGTCTGTGTAAATGTGGGACGTACCGCGAATCAATGCTGGCAAGCTCCAGCGCGCCAGAAAAATTCCTACCACCAT
>JAYVCW010000415.1:0-4052 GCA_043749775.1 Acidobacteriaceae bacterium
TGGGATAACCCTTACTCGACGATGACGCCGCAGTATGAGGCGGCAGTCTTAGACATTCTCTACCGCTTCCTCGAAAACAATTTCGTCTACAAAGGCCTGCGGTCGGTCTACTGGTGCGTCTTCGACGAAACCGCTCTGGCTGAAGCTGAAGTCGAATACGAAAATCACACCAGCCCGACAGTTTGGGTAAAGTATCCGTTCGCTGGCGATCCTGCTTCGATCGACCCGGCGTTGAAGGGCAAGAGACTTTTCACCATCATCTGGACGACAACCCCGTGGACGCTGCCCGCCTCGATGGCGGTGGCATTTCATCCCGACGAAGAATACGTCGCCCTCGAAGAGGGAGGCGAAGTTTTTATTGTGGGCGCGCGCCTGGCCGAAGTTGTAAAAGAAAAAACCGGGATGCAATCCGCGCACGAAGTCGCACGCTTCCCCGGCCGCCAGATGGAATATGCCGACTTCAAGCATCCATTTCTTGACCGCAAAATCATTGGCGTGCTTGCGGACTACGTAACGATGGACCAAGGCACGGGCGTAGTCCACACCGCGCCCGCGCACGGAGCCGAAGATTTCATCACCGGCCAGAAGTACAAGATCGACCCCACCTGCAACGTCGATAAAGCCGGAATTTTGCGCAACGGATTGCCCGAGTACGATAACAAACGCATCTTCGACGCGAACGCGCCGATCCTCGAACTGTTGAAAGCCCGCGGCGTGCTCATGCACTCGGAAAAGATGGAGCACTCCTATCCGCACTGCTGGCGATGCCACAACCCCGTAATTTTCCGCGCCACCGAACAGTGGTTCATCGGCATGGATACCCCCATGCAACCGCGGTCTGATGCGAGTTCAGTATCCGGGCAGAGTGGCTTAGCTTCAGGGCAGAAGGACTCCCATGCCCATTCTGGGGCTGAGACCATGCGCACCCGTACGCTCGCCGAGATCGCGAGAGTGAAGTGGGATCCCGCCTGGGGAGAGGAGCGCATCTCAAACATGATCGCGACCCGCCCCGACTGGTGCATCTCACGCCAGCGCATCTGGGGAGTTCCGATCGCCGTCTTCCTCTGCGACAACTGCGGCAAGCCCGTGCATGACCCCGACGTCAATCGCAAAGTCGCGAAATTCGTTGGCGAGCATGGGGCCGACGCCTGGTACACGCCTGAGGCGGACAAGCTTCTCGATAGGGGGCGAAAGTGTGTTCACTGTGGACACACAGCGTTCAAAAAAGAAACGGACATTCTCGACGTTTGGTTCGAGTCGGGATCAAGTCACGCCGCCGTCCTCGGCCACGAGCCGAATTTGCCATGGCCCGCCGACCTTTATCTCGAAGGTGGCGACCAGCACCGCGGATGGTTCCACTCTTCGCTTCTCTGCGCCATCGGCTATGAGGGCAGCGCTCCTTACCGCATGGTCGCAACCAGCGGATGGACGCTTGACGAGCAGGGCCGTGCCATGTCGAAATCGCTAGGCAACACAGTCGATCCCGTCGAAATCGCAGACACTCTCGGCGGCGAGATCGTACGCATGTGGGTCGCCTCCGTTGATTTTCGCGAAGATGTCGCCTGCTCGCCCCAGATCATGCAGCGCGTCGCCGGAATCTATCGCGACATTCGCAACACCTTCCGCTACATCCTGGGAAATCTTGACGGCTTCGATCCCTCGAAAGACGCGGTGGCGTTCGACCAGATGCAGGCGATCGACCAGTACATGCTGCGGCAAGCGGTAGAAGTTTCCGCCGACGTGCAACGCTCCTATGAAGAGTTCGAGTTTCACAAGATCTACCATCGCATCAACAATTTTTGCGGCGTGGAGCTCAGCGCATTTTATTTTGATGTATTAAAAGACCGGCTTTATACCTCTGGAAGCAGATCTGTCTCCCGCCGGGCCGCGCAAACCGCCATTTTGCGCATTGGAGAAGCGCTCGTCCGCCTGCTCGCTCCCATCATGAGCTTCACCTGCGAAGAGGTCTGGCAATATCTGCCACAAGTGAATGGCAGGCTGGAGAGCGTACACCTCACGACTTTCCCGAAACCATCGGACCTGCTCGGTGAAGCCGAAGCTGCCGATCCGAAGCAAGCCGAAGAATGGAAGGTAGTGCGAGGCGTGCGCGAGATAGTTCTAAAAGCATTAGAGGAAGCGCGCAACCAGAAATTAATCGGAGCAAACCTGCAAGCCCGCGTTTTGCTCACCGCAGCCGACCCGGTGTTCACCGTCCTCCAGCGCTTCAAGAACGACTTGCGTTACTTCTTCATCGTCTCCGACGTCGAAGTGACGAAGGGCGGCGGCAATGGAGACGCGCCGGTCACCGTGCACGTTAGTAAAGCAGCCGGAGAAAAGTGCGAGCGCTGCTGGAATTTCTCTACCCACGTGGGCGAAGACAAAAATCATTCAACTGTATGCGAGCGCTGCAGCGCTGTTCTGAAAGAAATTGAAGGCGGTGGTCTGAAGTAAAGCCCTAACTGCGCAGGCGCGATACGCTATTTCCAGAGCGAACCATCGTCAATTGAATCTCGGGAGCGAGTTCTTGACGACTTCGCTTTCGCTTAGGATGACGTTGAGTGTAGGTTGCTCGCCTTTCTCACGTCGACCACGATCGTCTCCGCCAATCGATCCTGGGCGCACATCCGGTTACGGTCCCACAAAAATTGGAAGAAACCCAATCCGCCCTCAAGCAATGCCGCACCATAGCCTAGCGTTCGTTCGATCGCCTGCCATTTGCCGATGCGTTCGCTGGTCAGTGATAGCACACGGGTGCGCGCCACCCACTTGCCCGGACTCTGACCATTGCCAAAATAGTTGAACGATCCCCAATAGAGCAGGGCCAGGACTAGATCTATCTTTTCGTGTAGGTTGAAAGCCAGAATGACGTGCTCCTCATGCAGATGATACCGCCGCCACAGGAACTCAATCGGAAACCAGAGCATCACCACAATCAACAAGTCGATGACATACCCCAGCACTCGCTGCCAGAAGGTCGCGAGGGGCAGCCCATTGAGAGAGGCGGCGCGAGCGGTTTCGTGGGCTTGAAAGCGGCGCTGTTTGGATTGGTCGGGCATGAGTCAGCATTCTAACTTTTCGTGCGCTCGCAATGCCATCGCGTCCAATATCCGCGTTCTGGAACTCCCGACCCCACGAACCAAAGCACAAAACACGATAAGCTATAAGCGAGTCGCTCCTCATGCGTAAATATCATTTTTTGATCTCGCTTTGCATCATCGCCCTCGACCGCATCACCAAGTGGACGATCTCGCGGCGCCTCAGCATGCATGACAGCATTCAGATCATTCCAGGCTTTTTCCGCATCATCCACACGGAGAACCCCGGCGCAGCCTTTGGAATCTTCGCCGACTCGCCCTCGCAATTAAAGCTTGGCGTGCTGATTGGATTCTCAATCATTGCCATGGTCATCGTGTCGGCACTGCTTTGGAAGAACAGCCACACCATGACCTCGACCGGCGTTGGCCTGGCGCTCATCTTGGGCGGAGCAATTGGAAACTTGTGGGATCGTCTCGTCAGCCGCCAGGTTGTTGACTTTCTGCTCTTCTACATCGGTCCGCATCAGTGGCCCGCATTCAACGTCGCCGACAGCGCCATCGTTGTGGGAGCGGGACTTCTGGTGATCGAGATCGTGGTTACCAAAACACCCACCCAGCAATCGGCGTAGGTCGCTTTCGCTCAGGATGCCGTTTTTCTTAAGGGAATAAACAAGCCAGAAATGACTACGGCGTTCCGTAAAGTTGCCGGTACACGTTCGCGTTCCGCATAATGGCTTGCACATATTCGCGCGTTTCGGTGAAGGGGATCGACTCGACGAACTCCTGCGGATCGCGATAGTGCCCGGTGCCAAGCCATTCTCCAACGCGGTCGCTGCCGGCGTTGTAGGCGGCGAGGGCGTATTCGAATTGGCCGTTATATTTGTCGACCATCTCTTTGAAGTAATACGTTCCCAGCTGCAAATTGACGGCTGGAGTGAAAAGTTTGCTTGCATCGTAGCCCTTGAATTTCACCTGCTTGGCTACGGTCTTACCGGTTTTTGGCATGAGCTGCATCAA
>JAYVCW010000416.1:0-9068 GCA_043749775.1 Acidobacteriaceae bacterium
GTTCAAATCCCACCCTCTCCGCCAGTCTTTTTACGTGCCGGACCGCCCAGAACCTGGCTTAGCCCGAACGCGCCGCGCGATCCCGCACAAATTGCCGTAACTACCGAGGTCATTTCCCCGCACTTGGAGAAGCAAGTTGGCTAGGTTGAGCTGACGGTTCTTCTTCGCTCGTCGTATCGCTGGTGTGTGTCGTTACAGGACGTTTAGGCCGCTCGTCCACGTGCAGTTGGAAGATGTCCGGCCGCGCATAATGGCCTACCACATCGAGGTCATACTTACCGCGAATGACCTGACCTCGATCAATCTCGGCGGTCAAAATCACTTCGCCTTCCATGTTTGGCCCGGCAAGAAAATTGCCGAACGGATCGACAATGCAACTGCCACCGCGCGTAATTACCGCTTCGGGATCTGTGCCATAAACCGAATCGTAGTCACCCGGAAAATCGCGCCGCCGGTTGAATTGGTTGCAGGAAAGCACGAAGCACCTCCCTTCCACGGCGATGTGGCGCATCGAAGCGCTCCAGGTGTCCCGGCTGTCGGCTGTGGGCGCGCAATAAATCTCGACGCCCTTCGCGTACATCGCCGCTCTCATCAACGGTAGGTAGTTTTCCCAACAGATCACCGCGCCTACCTTCCCCAGAGGAGTGTCGAACACCGGAAGCGTCGATCCGTCGCCAAAGCCCCATACCAAACGTTCCGCTCCCGTTGGCATAATCTTCCGGTGCTTGCCCAGAAAGCTGCCATCTGGAGCAAAGAAAAGCACGGAGCAGTAGAGAGTGCCACCCTCCCGTTCGACTACACCGATTACAAGATATATGCCGTTGCTTCGCGCGCTTCGGCTAAGCTCCTCAACCGCTGGACCGGGTACGTCTACGCTGCTCTCCCAGTATCTGCGGAAGTCTTCGCGGCCCTTCTCCGACCGTGAACCAACCACTGCGCCGAAGTCCAGTCCCCGTGGATAGGCGGAGACAAACGCCTCGGGGAACAGCACTAACTGCGCACCCTGACGCGCTGCCTCGCGCGCAAGTGCGTCAACTTTCTCGAGGGTGCGCTTGCGATCGAAAACAATTGGGGCCGCCTGGACGACAGCCACCTTGACGCGCTGCGTGTCTGATGCCGCTTCGTTCTCTTTGTGGCCTGCTCGCTTCATGATCTATTTCCGCAGAAAGATGTAAAACCTGCACGGCGCCCCCCAAAGGTTGGATGTAGCCCCCTCGATTGGAACTTCTGCCATCAAATCATAATGCGCATCGAGATAGGCGCGACTCCACATTAAGATATTCATGTGGGGTTCCGAAGCATCCCACTCAGGTTCCCAATCCCACGTCAGGGTGTCCACAAAGACAACGATCTTCGGCGCCGTGTTCTCAATCTCCTTTTCCATATCAACCTGCATCCGGAGTGCGAATTTCTGGCGCTCCATTAGCGGATACATATAGATATATCCGGTGGCTGATCGCCGCTGGGCATAGAAGTAAATTTGAGGTTCCGATCCAAGAACTACTATGCGGTCCTGACTTGAAGTGTGCTCTCGAATGTAAGCTCCGACTGCTATCGCTTCTGGAAACCCATCGCCGGCATACATCTCTCGGTGCACTTGGCGAGCATCCATCTTAAATAAATATTTTCTTTGCCCGTAGAGCGCGGAGAGATACGAAAACAAAAAGAATGCTATCGGTATGAGAGTTACTAGCCGTGAAAAGTTTCGTCGCTGCAGATACTCATAAGACGCGCTAATACCAACTCCGGCCAGCAGCGCGACTGCCGGATACATAACCAGGAAATAATGTGGCCTGAAGTACAAACCGGGAAAAACCGCGAGAAAGGAAAACAACGCAAAGCTGAGTATGAATCCTTTCTGTTCACGAAAGCGGCGACTCCAGAAAACTGCGGTCAATCCAAATCCGGCAATGACCCAAATGTTTATCGGGCGGGCAAACCGCGGTATCATGGCGCGAAACAATGTCCAACCATAAGACCATTTAATCAACTTTTCATAAGCGGCGCCGTACGAAACTGTCCAAAACCAGAATTGATGGAAAACGCCTGTGTACCAGGCTATGAGACAAGTCAGCAGATAGGGCAGTATTATGCCCGCTGCCAGTATGCCGCCTTGCGACCTAACTTCGCGCCAATTCAACCTTCTGTTCCGAAGGCTCCACGCCCAGAAGAAGAAACCAAAAACGGCGAATAGGATTCCATGCTGCTTCATCAAAAAAGCCAGCCCGAAAAATATGCCGCTGGCGAAGAACTCGACAGGCCGCTGCTTCTCCAACGCATGCAATAGAAGCAGCGTTCCTGAAAGAGCCATTAGAACAATGAAGTGAGTTGCGTGGCCATCAAGGGAGACGGTCGACAGGCGGTTTGCAAGAATTGTGTAGAAAACCGCGGCCACAGTTCCAGCAAGAATCCCGAAGAGCCGGCGACCGAGAAGAAACGTGAGCAACGTGTTCCCGATAAGAACCACCAGCATTCCTATCCGAATACCTGCGATAGTTTGGCCAAACGCTGCCATCATGATGGCGTAGGCGACGTAAGTGCCAGGCAGTTTCATGTTGTACGCCAGATGATATGGAGGGTCGCCCTGCAACAGTAATTGTCCAGCGTACGCATACTCGCCCTCGTCACGTTCCAACGGCATTTCGCGAAGGCGAATTCGAACTAGCGAAAAAATAACCAGCGCTACCACCAGCACGGCGTAGCAACAATACCGGAGCCGCAAGTCGGTCCGCGATTTATCGCACTCGATAATCTCAACTTCCGGGACCGCAACTTCCACTTGCATTGTTGGTGTTACTCCTTGACTGTCAAACAATTGCTGGCTTCGCTTGCGCTTACCCGTGATTTCACGTTTTAGCACTCGGCGCTTGCTCGATATATCGGCTCAAGATTTACTAATCTTCACTTGTAAACTACCATTTTCGCTTCAGAAGGCAGGAAAGTCATTCCCAGTAACTATAAACGCTCTAACCTTAAACGCGGGCCTATCGGTAGCCCACCTTCACCCTATCCAAATCCCATGACCAAATGAAACCAGTTCCACTGGCTCGCAAAGACGACACGATCCACGGCGATCTGCGAACCAGCCATGAGCGCAACCATGCCGCCAAGTATCCACCACAGCAATCCCTCACCTTTTACTTGCCGTGCTATCCATTTAAGACCGTAAAGATAGACGATGAAAAACGGAATTAAGGTTCCGGCCAAAAGCCTTCCCGATGTGAGGTACGGAAAAGCGCGAGAAGGATACGTGCAGCCGCCGTAATCGAACACAATAGAGAGCAGGGCAAGATAAGCGACTGAGGCAACGAAACTGCCGAGAGCCAGCCAAAGAGCATCTCGCTGGGGCTTGGATGCCAGAGAGAATCTTGGGAATAGACCGATGAGAGCGGCGCTCAGAAGCACGATCGAAGAAATCCAGTAGAAAGCGTCCGCGGGGGCGAAAGCAAGCCTCTTCATACCCCACACAAATTCGCCTCTCCAGAAGCTCGACATCAGTTCCGACCAGAAGTAAGAAAATCCTCGCAACGTGAATATCGGATGAATAAGCCACTGGCTGATGGGCCTTAGTGTCCATCCCAACAGCTTGATCTTTGGACCTGATCCAGTGACATCGCCGAAATGGTAAATGTTCCAGGCACTCAAGGAGATGATTGGCAATCCGGCAGAAATCAACAGAAGTGTGAAAGCGGGAGTTGCGGCGCGCAATTTTCCAGTTCGCGACAGGCGCCAAGCCTGAATGAGCAGCGCCACCGCCGCTACGACGATGAGCGGGAGGCTGCTGACTTTGTTCAAATACGCGGCAGCGAGAGAGAGGCCTGTGCATAGACCCAGCTTCGCACTGGGCACGTCGGATCGAGACCAGAGTATCAATTCGATAAAGGCGATACCAAAAAACACTGGCGATAACACGTCGTTTTGTATTGAATAAAAGATGTCCTGCGGCAGGGCAGTTAAGAGCAATGGAACTCCTAACCGCATAAATCGGTCTTGCGGGAAAATAAGACTCGCGGCAACAAACCCAATCCAAACCAGAGCGGCAGCTATGAACACGTTCAGAAAACGGACCCAATAAAGCAAGCCGCCACCTGTTAACCCAAACAGATGGCCGAGCCGCATCCATAAAGCCGCAGCAACGTAATAAAGAGGCGGTTGCGACGACTCATGGTTGAGAGACTCCGGGCCTATTCCCCATAAGATAGCCGCCTTTGCCTTTAAGGCTTCCGAATTGGGAGGGTAATCGTAAATGCTGTTCGGCCGTTGTTTTTCAGACATCGCAGATGGCGACGTTTGTGGTGGTTTCAAGTATTCGAGCGACCCATAAAGCTTTATGTAATTTGGCGTCTCAGCAGATGCGGGTTCCAACTTATGCGGAACAAGTCCGTGAAAGTATTTCAAAACTAAATCGAAATGTGCGCCTTCATCAACGTTATTAAAGAAGGGAAAAGCGGCGGAATAAATAAAAACGCGCAACGCAGCCAGGCAACACAACATCAGCACAAAATACCGCTCATTAAACTTGAAACGATGGAGAGTTGGCAGTGCATCAGACGTAATACGCTCGCGGGGATAGCTAGTTCGCAAAATCATCGTGTCCTTCATTTTGGCGGATGCACGTTGTCGAGGTCGCCCTAGGTTGAATCGAATCAAGAAGTCGACCTCGCTGCCAACTCACGGTTCTCCGGTCGTTCTCGACTCCTTAAAAACTTAAGGTTCCACTGGGGTCAGTGAGTAATTCAGGAGAAAACCAAAAAGCCTTGAAAAGTCCGGTGTCGCGCGATGCAGCGCATAATATCACAGCACCCGCACGCTTCCCTCCGCCCCCTCATCCCGTGACGCGGGTGAGAACACACACGTGACGGCATGTGTACTCCTCCGCTCTGAATCTTCGATTCGATTTGTCTACGGTCGTCAACGGTTTTCTATTTTGACTCCATGTGGTTATGATGGGCGCACTCGATGAGCAAGCGTGGCGATAATCTAACGCTTCACAAGAATCTTTGTGATCCGTTAAAGTGTGTGTTGCCGAAATGAGCATCAAGAAAGGGTTCTAGGAGGTCGATTCGTGCAATGGTATTTTTGTTTTTTCTTGCTTTCCGGCTTTTGCAGCATCCTTTACGAGATTATTTGGCTCCGGCTGGCCATGGCTCAATTCGGCGTTACCACCGCCATGGTCTCTTTGGTCATCTCGGCTTTCATGATCGGACTGGGAATAGGGTCATGGGGTTCTGGAATGGTGGTGAGGAGGTATGGAGTCGGAGATAAATTTCCGGCATTGAAGTTGTATGCGTTGATGGAGTTGCTGATAGGATTCTCCGCGATCATCGTTCCGCACGAACTTTTTTTGGGCCGGCTCTTGCTTTTAAAGATCGTTCGGGAGATGACGCTCTCATCTTCCTATTATTATTTTCCGTCTGGAGTCTGGCTGGCAATCACTCTGGTGCCCTGGTGCGTCTGCATGGGTGCCACATTCCCGCTTGCCATGGCCGCGATTAAGCAAGGTCGTGACCCAAGGGCCGCGAATTCTTTCAGCTATCTTTATTTGGCCAACGTGCTCGGGGCGGCGGCCGGGGCTGTCGTTCCGCTTTTTCTGATCGAGATCTATGGATTTCAGCGTACTTTGTACATCAGTGCGCTGCTAAATTTCACCTTGGCGGTAGCCGCATTTTTGTTAAGTTTAGCGCGCAAATCCTTACCTTCCATAGAAACGCCGAACGAAAATCGTTCCACAATTAGATCGCTCAACTCCGATTTCTTGTCTGATCGTGCACTGCTCTGGTTGCTGTTCGGCACCGGTTTTACAAGTATGGGAGCCGAGGTAATTTGGATTCGCCTCTATACTCCGTCGTTGAGCACCATGGTGTATGCCTTTGCCGCTATTCTTGGACTGTATCTGATCGCTATGGATGTCGGTTCGTGGATTTATCGACGAACCAGGCGGGACGACGTTCTTGAGAGCGGACTGCTCTGGATGGGGCTTGGATTTTCGGTTTTACTGGCCTTTTTTGCCGCCGACTATAGAATTCTTCTTCCCCCCGTTCCTCGGGTGATCTTGGGCACGGTGCCCTTTTCCTGCATGGTTGGATTCATAACGCCTGCAGTGCTTGATCGCTTCTCCCGAGGCGACCCTGATCGTGCGGGTACAGCATACGCGATCAATATTGTGGGATGCGTTCTGGGCCCACTGGTCGCAGGTTTTCTTTTGCTGCCACTTGTCGGAGAGCGGCTCGCACTCTGTGCATTGGCATTGCCGTGGTTCGTCGTAGGATTCAAGTACCGACCCAGATTCGTTTTCTCTTTTCGCGGAATCGCCGGTTCTCCTTATGTGCTCGCTTCCCTTGTCTTGATGCTCGGCTCGGTGGCGGTAGCATTTTCAACCCGCGGATTTGAAGAGCAATTTCGACCCCGACGTGTGATGCGTGACAACACTGCGACTGTAATCGCAATGTCAGTCGGCCCCCAAAGAGAAGCGAAAAACCTTTTGATCAACGGAGTTGGAATAACCCTTTTGTACCCCGTCACCAAGATGATGGTGCACATGCCGAATGCGTTCCATCTGACTGCTCCCAAAAATGGCCTCGTCATTTGTTTTGGCATGGGAACTTCTCATCTTTCCATGCTTTCATGGGGAATCGAATCGACCGTGGTGGAGTTAGTGCCCAGCGTTCCCAAACTTGCGAGCTTCTTTCACCCGGATGCGGACCGATTGCTGAAAAGCCCGTTATCACACGTCGTTATTGATGACGGCCGTTTTTATTTGGAGCGCTCTTCGGAATTATTCGACACAATTACAATTGACCCTCCGCCCCCAGTCGAAGCCGCGGCATCGAGCTTGCTCTACTCCAAGGAGTTTTACAGCACGGTCAAACTACACCTGCGTCCAGACGGTATTCTGCAACAGTGGTTTCCAGGGGGAGAAGACGTCGTGGTTGCCTCCATTGCACGGGCGTTACAGGAGTCCTTCCCTTACGTTCGAGCGTTTGGTTCAGTACAAGGATGGGGGATTCATTTTTTAGCCAGCATGACTCCAATTCCTAACTTTTCAGCCGCTGATCTATCCAACAAACTTCCTCCCGATGCGTCTCGCGATTTGATGGAATGGGGTCCTGCGTCCAGTGCCCAGGAACAGTTCGCAATCGTCTTAAGCAAGGAAATATCTCTCGACACCTTGATTCGGCGCGCACCTGATGCCCCTACACTGAGAGATGATCGCCCTGTGAACGAATATTTTGTAATGCGAAGATTGCATAACCCCTCTTTTTACCTGGGAGTCTGGAGACAGTTCGTTTATTAAAAATAATGATGGCTCCAAACATTCGTTCTCTTCAACGGAATCCTATGCGTTCCCTTCCGCTCGGCTCAGCGCAATCTCCGTCACAACATAACCCGCAATCCACCTGACGAATTTGGAGGCAGCCACGCCTTCAGCAACCGGTGAAGTTGCTTCTGGATGCGGATTATGTCCTGACTAGGTCTTGGCTATAATGATCGTCCCAAAACATGACCTCTGACGTAAACGAGTTCGAGCAGTTTCGGCCCGCGCTAACCGGGCACTGCTACCGTATGCTCGGCTCTGTCTTTGACGCCGACGACGCGGTGCAGGAGACGATGATTCGCGCGTGGCGGAGCTTCGCTCGCTTCGACAACCGCTCATCGATAAAGACATGGCTGTATCGGATTGCCACGAACGTCTGCCTCGACGAACTGAAGAACCGCGGACGCCGGGCCCGACCGATGGAGGAAGGTGATCCTTCGTCGGGCAACGCTTCGGCCGAGACGTTGATGCAGCAACCTCACGAGCACTGGGTCGAGCCGCTGCTCGATGCGCAAGTATTGGCGACGGGCGCAGATCCGCGGGAACGGGCCTCCATGCGCCAGAGCATCAGGCTGGCATTTGTCGCCGCACTTCAGCGGCTTGCGCCGAAGCAGCGAGCGGCGCTGCTCATGACTGAGGTGCTCGATTGCTCTGCCGCCGAGGTGGCAGAAACTCTGAAGACATCAGTCCCGGCCGTGAACTCTGCCCTGCAGCGTGCCCGTGCAACCCTCGCACAGCGCGAGATAACGGTAGACGAATCGATGGAGCTAACAGCCTCGCAACAGGAAATGCTCGATCGCTACGTGACCGCGTTTGAGCGCTATGACGTTGCCGGGCTGACGAGCCTGATGCGTGAAGATGCGACCTTCTGCATGCCGCCGTTCTCGATGTGGCTGCAGGGGCCGGAGCAGGTACAGTCATGGATGCTCGGTACCGGAAAGGGCTGTGAAGGATCGCGTTTGTTGCCAACGTTCGCGAATGGCTCGCCGGCATTCGCTCAGTACCGCATGTCTCCGGAGGGAGGGCACCGCGCATGGGCACTCATTGTGCTTGAACTTGAGGGCGACCGGATCGCCGGTGTAAATAACTTCCTGGATGTCGAAAGGCTGTTTCCCCGATTCGATCTGCCCCTGCGGCTCGTCTCCGCCTGAAAAATCTTCATAAGCACCGATGAGTTCCGCCCGGTGCGGCAGTCTATGGTTCAGTAGATACGGTTCAGTAGAAAGGAAAGAACCATGACCGCGACGACTCTTGACAACAAAACAAACCTGCCTGCAAGCGACGCAACCACCGGAAAACTTTCAACCAGGCGTATCTGGACTGGGCACCTGATAAGCGGTCTGCCCGCCCTGTTTCTATTGGTGGACGCCGTGGGCAAACTTGTGAAACCAGCAGCGGTTGTACAAGCGACGCTGCAACTCGGCTACCCCAGCAACTGCATTCTCTGGTTGGGAATTGTGCTGCTGGTCTGCACAACGCTCTATCTGGTTCCGCGCACAGCGGTGCTCGGCGCAGTGCTGCTGACCGGCTACCTGGGTGGCGCTGTGGCGACGCAAGTGCGCGTAAGCGCCAACTGGTTCAACATACTATTCCCCGTCTTCTTAGGCTTCCTGTTGTGGACCGGTCTGGCATTTCGCGACGAGCGAGTCGCGAACTTGTTCGACCGCGATATGCGCTAGATCGACGACGCGTTCCAGTCCAACCAAACATTCCGAACATAAACATTCCGAACATAAAAAGGAGAGATGAAATG
>JAYVCW010000417.1:0-7196 GCA_043749775.1 Acidobacteriaceae bacterium
GAAAGCTAAGAGCCAAAGGCTAAGAGCAGAATCTATGTCACGAATTGGGAAAAAACCGATCGCGATCCCGAAGGGCGTGACGGTCAAGCTTGAAGGAAATAACGTGCACGTCCAGGGGCCGAAGGGCAAGCTGGACACGCCGCTCCCGGCGGGCATCAAAATGGAGCAGCACGATGGCAACCTGGTTGCCGTCCGCGAGAACGATTCGCAGGCGGCGGTGCACGGGTTGGCGCGCGCTCTCGTAAACAATGCGGTCGAAGGCGTGACCAAGGGTTGGACGAGAGATCTCGAGATCGTCGGCATCGGATACCGCGCGGAGATGAAGGGCAAGGGCATGGTTGTATTTAGCCTCGGCTATTCGCATCCGGTGGAATATCCGCTGCCAACCGGGGTTGATTGCGCCATCGACGCGAAGCTGACGAAGCTTACGTTGAATGGTATCGACCGCCAGAGAGTCGGGCAGGTTGCGGCCGAAATGCGTTCGCTGCGTCCGCCCGATCCGTACAAGAACAAGGGCGTGCGCTACGCCGGCGAGAAATTGAAGAAGAAGGTTGGTAAGACGGGAGCAAAGTGATCGCGCTAGGCGGGCGTTTGACTCCGCCGCGATCATCCCGAACAAAGTAAGGGATCTGGCTGGCAGCCGTCAGCTCTCAGCTGTGTTTCCGCAATTCGCGGAGCTGAAAGCTGAGATTCACTGACGGCGGATAGCTGATATTTGAGGGTTTTTAAAATGCTTAGAATTACTGCAAAAAATCAAACCCGGCAGCGAGTGCACGATCGCATTCGCAAGAAGGTCATGGGAACGCCGGAGCGTCCTCGGCTGAACGTGTACCGGTCGTTGAACCATATTTATGTCCAACTGATCGACGATCTTGATGGTAAGACGTTAGTTGCGGCCTCAAGCGCGGACAACCGCAAGGACGACCGCAAGTCGGGCGGCAACGTGGCTTCGGCGAAAGCAGTCGGCAAGAAAATTGCCGAACTGGCCAAGGAAAAAGGCGTTACCAAGGTTGTCTTCGATCGTGGCGGTTACATCTATCACGGCCGCGTAAAGGCCTTGGCGGATGCGGCGCGCGAAGCGGGATTGCAGTTTTAGAGAAGTCTTTCGGCTGTGGCCAGAGTTAACATAAACGTTAACAGATAAAAGTTAACGAAAAAAGTTAACGGCTTACGGACCAAAAGCTAGCGGCTCGCAACTTAAGAAATGAGATTTCAGAATGCCTAAAGTTACAAAAAAGCTCGATGCTGGCTCCTTCCAGTTGAAGGACCAGGTGGTCTCGATCAACCGTGTGACGAAAGTAGTTAAGGGCGGCAAGAACATGTCGTTCGCGGCGCTCGTTGTCGTCGGAGATCCTTCGGCCGCGGTGGTTGGATACGGCTCCGGCAAAGCGAAAGAAGTTCCGCAGGCAATTCGCAAAGGGATCGAATCGGCAAAGAAGAACCTGATGCGCATCAACCTCACGCAGACAACCGTGCCCCACACCGTCCTCGGACGCTTTGGCTCCGGCAAGGTTCTACTGAAGCCCGCTCCGGAAGGAACGGGAGTGATCGCTGGCGGCGCGGTGCGCGCGGTGATGACCTCCGCGGGAATCCAGAACGTGTTGACGAAATCGATTGGCACAACCAACCCGCACAACGTGATTAAAGCGACCTTCGACGCTTTAAAGCAATTGAAGAGCCGCGAGCATGTCGCTGAATTGCGCGGCAAATCGGTGCAAGAGCTCTAAAGCAGGTTGGAATTTCACAAAGCGGCGCATAAAGATCACAGATTAAAGATCACATAAAAGAGCGTCGCCATAGAGAATGTTGATAGGAGCCGAAATGACCACCAAGACATCAAAGTCGACACCCGGCACGATTCAGTTGAAATGGGTGCGTTCGGCCATCTGTACTCCGCGCAAGCAAAAGCTGGTCGTAAAGGGGCTCGGTTTCACCCGCTTGAATCAGGTGATTGTGCGTCCGGATAACGCCGCCATTCGCGGTATGGTGAAGAAGATTCCGCACTTGATTGAGATCGTCGAAGCCTGATTCAAGAGTGGCAGTTGTGAAACGCGGCGCGCTGCGTTCCCCGGAGAGACATTATGAATTTATCGAGCATACGGGCGCCAAAAAAGGCGACGGAAAAGAAAAAACGAGTCGGACGCGGCATGGGTTCCGGCATGGGCAAGACCTCCACTCGCGGTCACAAAGGGCAGTGGTCCCGTACCGGAGCGCGCCTGATCCGCGGATTTGAAGGCGGCCAAATGCCGCTGCACCGCCGTATTCCGAAGCGCGGGTTCACCAACATTTTCCGCGAGGAATATGATGTCGTGAATCTCGATCGCCTCGCGACCTTGACAGAAACTGAAATTACGCCGGAAGTGTTGAAAAAGGCGGGCATGGTGAACGGCAAGTCTCCAGTCAAGATTCTCGGAACCGGCGAACTGAAGTCGGCCTTGACCATTCACGCCCACAAGTTTTCGAAGACCGCACAAGATAAAATTACCAAGGCTGGCGGCAAATTTGAGGTCTTGCAGTAATGCTAGAAAAGCTGTCAAACATATTCCGGGTTCCTGATCTTCGCAAACGCGTGCTGTTCACGCTCGGCCTCTTGGCCGTGTATCGCATCGGCGGTCACATCCCGACTCCGGGCATCAACGGCGACCGGCTGGCGCAGTTCTTCGAGCAGAATCGCGGTTCGGTGCTCGGCTTTGTCGATCTCTTCAGTGGCGGCAACCTCCGTCGGCTCACGATTTTTGCGTTAGGCATCATGCCGTACATTACGGCATCGATCATTTTGCAACTGCTTACCGTTGTTTATGAACCTCTCGCTAAATTGCAAAAAGAAGGCGAGATGGGGCGCAAAAAAATTACGCAGTGGACGCGCTATCTCACCGTAATTTTGAGCGCGGTGCAATCGTTTGGCATCGCCATAAGCCTTGAGAAGGCGGGCGACTTCGTCAATCATCCCGGCCCGGGATTTATTTTGATGACGATGCTCACCCTGACCACGGGCAGCGCATTCATCATGTGGCTCGGCGAGCAGATTACGGAACGCGGCATTGGCAACGGCATGTCTTTGCTGATTTTCGCCGGCATCGTTGTGGGACTTCCGCGCGGCGTTATCGACCTTTATCAGAAAGCGCAGACCTCGGCATGGGGTGTGTTTACGGCTCCAGCAATCATCATGTTGCTGGCTTTGATGATCGCGGTTGTAGCTTTCATCGTTTTCGTCGAGCGCAGCGAGCGCCGGATTCCGGTGCAGTACGCGAAACGCGTGGTTGGGCGCAAAGTGATGGGTGGGCAATCCACTCACTTGCCTCTCCGCGTGAATGCCGGCGGCGTCATGCCCGTGATTTTTGCTTCGTCGATCCTGGCTTTACCGCAGATGCTCGGCGCGGCCTTTCACAACAATCGCGTGATCGGGCCGATCCTCGACGCGATGAAGTGGGGCGAGCCGCTCTACACGCTGCTCTATTGCCTCGGCATTATCTTTTTCGCCTACTTTTATATCTCAATCGTGTTCAATCCGAACGAGGTCGCGGACAACATGCGGAAGTGGGGAGGGTTCATCCCCGGCATTCGTCCCGGCAAGAGAACGTCAGATTTTATCAACGACGTCCTCACGCACATTACGCTGGTGGGTGCCCTGTACCTGATTCTGATTTCATTGATTCCGGAATGGATGATTGCCGGAATCAAGTTGAATCACCTGCCCTTGATTGGCCGGGTTTTTGAAAATTTGCCGACCTGGGTTACGAATGGTTTGGGAGTCAATTTTTACTTTGGCGGCACATCGCTGCTGATCGTTGTCGGCGTCGCCATGGACACGGTCACGCAGATCGAAGCGCAGCTGATCATGCGTCACTACGATGGCTTCACGCCGCGTAGCGGACGGATTCGCGGTCGCCGGACTTGGTAGGGATGGTGAGGCGGGCGGCCTTCCTCAAGAAAAATTTTGCGGCGCGGAGCGGGTTGTATTTCCGCGATGGGAAACACGAGTAAGAGAAGTTATTTTTCCATGGCCACAGACACCGCGCGTAAAATTGGACCCGTGATTCTGCTCGGCCCCCCTGGGGCGGGTAAGGGCACTCAGTCCAAAAAAATTGTTGAGCACTACGGTATCCCGCAGATATCGACTGGCGATCTGCTGCGAGATAACGTCGGCTTGGGAACTTCGCTTGGATTGAAGGCCAAGTCGATCATGGCCCGGGGTGAGCTGGTTCCGGATGAGTTGATGTACGGGATCGTCGCCGATCGCTTGCGTAATCTGGATTGCAAGCGGGGCTTTGTTCTCGACGGGTTTCCGCGAACAGCCGCTCAGGCGGAGTGGCTGGAGAATTTTCTTCGAAACGAGGTCTTTGATAAGTCGGATAAGTGCCCGCCCATTGTGATCCAGTTGGTGGTGGATTATAATCAGTTACTGATACGTCTTACCGGGCGGCGGACGTGTCCCACCTGTGGACGAGTTTATAACCTCCATCTAAAGCCGCCTCTTGTCAGTGAGTCGTGCGACGATGACGGCTCGAAGTTTTACATCCGCGAAGACGATCGCGAAGAGGTTATTTCCAGCCGGTTCAATGCTTATGAGCAGCAGACCCGGCAGGTGGTGAATCACTACCGGGATCAGCGTCAACTGGTAGCGATCAACGCGGATCGTCCTGTGGAAACAGTTACGGCGCATATTTTCAGCGTGATTGACCGCCATTGCGTGCACGGATGTTAGCGCCGCGCAGCTGATGGCAGCAGATGAACGATCGATGAAGGAACTATGAGTTTCGGGGAAGACCGGATCGTGCGTAAGTCGCCGGAAGAAATCGAAAAGATGAGGCGCAGCGGGCAGATGGTCCGCAAGATTCTGAATCATCTGAAGGGCATCGTCGCCGAAGGTGTTACGACGATGGATTTAGAAAAGGCTGCCGAGAGCATGATCCGCGAACTCGGAGCGGCTCCGGCCTTCAAGGGATATTTTGGTTATCCCTGTGTACTGTGCACTTCGATCAATGAAGAGATTGTCCACGGCATTCCGTCAGAAAGACGGGCGCTGAAAACAGGAGACATCGTTTCCATCGACTGCGGTGTCGTGCTCGACGGGTATTACGGCGATGCCGCAATTACGGTAGCTGTGGGAGAGCAAGTCACTCCCGAACTGAAGAAGTTGCTCGAAGTGACTGAAGCTTCGCTCTACAAAGGCATCGAGCAGGTAAAGATCGGCAACACGGTCGGGCATGTTGGGTCGGCGATTCAGAAGCACGTGGAGTTAAACGGATTTAGCGTTGTGCGAGAATTCGTTGGCCATGGAATCGGCACGAAGTTGCACGAGGCGCCGCAGATCCCAAACTTTGGCAAGAAGGGCCAGGGAGCTGAACTGACCGAAGGCATGGTTCTGGCGATCGAGCCCATGGTGAATTCGGGCCGTCCGGAAGCTAAAGTATTGAGCGATAAATGGACGGCCGTAACGCTCGACGGCAGTTACAGTGCGCACTTTGAGCATTGTGTGGCTGTGACCAGGCAAGGCCCGGTGATTTTGACGCAGTAGACAGCTTTCAGCTATCAGATCTCAGTTTCTAGTTTGAGACGATAATGTGAAGGCAAAAAACTGAGAGCTGACAGCTGATAGCTGCGAGCTCCGTAAGGAGTCAATGAGTAAAGAAGACGCGATTGAAGTGATGGCAACGGTCGTCGAGCCGCTGCCGAACGCCATGTTCAAGGTGGAACTGGAAAATAAACATAAGGTTCTGGCTCACGTCTCCGGCAAGATGAGAAAGAACTTTATTCGGATACTGCCAGGAGATAAAGTCGCGGTCGAGCTTTCTCCTTACGATCTGAATCGTGGCCGGATCGTTTATCGATATAAATAATTTTATGCGGAGGCGAAACGCCCTCCGCGTAGCCGGCAAAATGGCGGCGCCTACAGTTGCGGTCTAACAGAATCGGCGACTGGGAATTGGAAACGGAATCATGAAAGTACGAGCATCGGTTAAGAAAATTTGCGACAAGTGCAAGGTCATCCACCGTAAGGGAGTAGTGCGGGTGATTTGCGAGATTGCGAAACACAAGCAGCGGCAGGGCTAACGAGCTATCTTTACGAACTGAGCTCGGAGCTATTAGCTCGAGGCCAGTAGCTGGCACGGAATCAAGAGAGGGATTATGGCACGTATCGCAGGCGTCGATCTTCCGCGCAACAAGCGCACGAACATCGCGCTCACTTATATCTACGGCATCGGCACCTCGCGCGCGGCGCGGATTTTGGACGCGGCTAACGTCGAGCCCATGAAGAAAATTTCTGATCTCGGAGAAGACGAGGTCAACCGTATCCGTCAAGTCATCGAGGCGGAAGGTTCGGTCGAAGGCGATTTGCGCAAAGACGTTTCGATGAATATCAAGCGTCTCATCGAAATCGGTTCGTATCGCGGGTTCCGTCATCGACGAAACTTGCCGGTTCGCGGACAACGCACACACACCAACGCACGCACCCGTAAAGGTCCGCGCAAGGGAACGGTCGCGCAGAAGAAGAAGACGACGAAAGCTTAAAACTATCCCTCGGCTTTCAGCGGTCCGGTTCTTGAAGTAAGAACGACCGCTGAAGCTGATGGGTGAGAACTGAGATCTCAAGAATGGCTAAACCAGCAGCAGCAGGCGGCGCCGCGGCGTCCGACAAAAAAGGCAAGAAGAAAACGTTTAAGAAGAAAGAGCGCAAACACGTCCCGCACGGATTGGTTCACGTTCAGGCTTCTTTTAACAACACGATCGTGACCATCACCGACATGTCCGGCAACGTGCTGTCGTGGAAAAGTTCAGGGTCGCTCGGCTTTCGCGGTTCGCGTAAGGGCACTCCGTTCGCGGCGCAGCAGGCGGCGTCGGGCGCGGCCAGCATGGCGCGTGATCATGGAGTTCGCACGGTAGACGTGCGCGTGAGTGGGCCTGGATCTGGCCGTGAGTCGGCTGTCCGCGCACTCGCTTCCTCTGGAATCGAAGTGCGTTCGATCAAAGATACGACGCCGATTCCGCACAATGGTTGCCGTCCGCCAAAGCGTCGAAGAGTTTAGTTTTCAGTATTTTATCGCTTGTGTCCCTCGCTGTCCGTCGGGACACGAGAGTAAGTGAAAGTGATTTTGGTCCGGGATGAAGGGTGAAGCCAAACCTGTAAACCGGTCATCTAACTAAGGAGAACAACTTGGCTCGTTATACGGATGCAGTGTGTCGTCTATGTCGCC
>JAYVCW010000418.1:0-13901 GCA_043749775.1 Acidobacteriaceae bacterium
TGGTTTCTGCGTGCGGCGGAGCAGGGACAAGTCACAGCGCAAGCCACTCTAGGGGCCTACTACTGGGCCGGACGTGGTGTTCCTCAGGATTTGACGAAAGCGTACTTCTGGTCGGCTCTGGCCTTCGCACAGGGCGACGAGAACAGCCGGTCGCGTCTCGAAGGCCTTGCCTCTCAAATGACAAAGGAGCAGGTGGGCTCTGCCCGTCAGCAGGCTGAAATCTGGCTCCGTAGCCACACTCAGCAGGCAAAATAGAGCTACCAGACGAAGGTCGCGACAGCGCTCTCGAAAGATTTTCAACCCTCTTCCGCCCGGAGCCGTAAAATATTCCTGTGTCCACGCTTCAGGAAATTCTTACCGCTGATAAGCGGGTTCGCGAGGCTGACCCGGCGCTATGGGAAAAGCTGGATCGCAATCGCGTGCGTTGCTTTGCCTGCGGACACTGTTGCCCAATTCCCGACGGTCAGCCCGGAGTCTGCAAGGTTCGCTTCAACCAAGGCGGTACTCTCTACGCTCCATTTGGATATGTCGCGGGAGTGCAGTGTGATCCGATTGAGAAGAAGCCCTTCTTCCATGCTTACCCTGGCGCTCTTGCCTATAGCTTAGGAATGCTGGGATGCGATCTCCATTGTTCCTATTGCCAGAACTGGGTCACCTCGCAAGCATTGCGCGATCCGAATGCAATTTCGTCGCCGCTTGAAACTGATCCGAAACTGTTGGTCACCGACGCGCTCAGGCAAGGGGCAAAGGTTGTAGTCAGCACCTACAACGAACCCTTGATCACAAGCGAGTGGGCCGTCGCGGTTTTTCGTGAGGCTCGAGCCGCCGGGTTGCTCACTGCTTTCGTTTCGAATGGCAACGGTACCCCGCAAGTCCTCGAATATCTCCGCCCATGGATCGATCTCTACAAGGTTGATCTCAAGAGCTTCGACGATCACCATTACCGCCAGCTAGGCGGACGTTTGCAGCCCATTCTGGAGACGATTCGCGCTCTGCACAGTATGGGAATCTGGCTTGAGATCGTGACGCTGCTCATTCCCGGTTTCAATGACAGCGATGCGGAATTGCGGCGCCTGACAGAATTTCTGGCCGGAGTTTCCCCACACATTCCCTGGCACGTCACCGCGTTCCATCAGGATTACAAAATGACATCGCCCTCTGACACGAGCCCCCACGACTTACTGCGTGCGGCGAAGATTGGAAGGGAGGCGGGCCTGCATTACATCTACGCCGGCAATCTTTCCGGACGTGTGGACGATCTGGAAGATACGCACTGCCCGACTTGCAGCGAGCTTTTAATCAAGCGCCGCGGATATTTGATACAAGAGTATCGACTGACTGACCGGGGAAGATGCCCCGCCTGTAGTTCCGCTCTACCGGGTCGCTGGTCAAAGCACTTCGACGGACAGATCACATCTTCTCCTTTTCATCCGCAAAGGGGATCGCAATTGGTTAAAATCCTCTCGCAAACATAACGTCATGCGCGCCCGAAAAAAGCTGCCGCAGGTCTTATTGTGTCTGGCGGCTAGCATCGTCATCTCGAATATTGGTTGCTCGCCGCGCGACTTCCTCACCCGTCGCCTGGCTGGCGACCTCATTGCGGCGTCGGAAGACTTCAAGGCACCGCAACTCTTCTCGCTGAGAAGCGGACTGTACTCGAACAAAGAATTCAACTCGCCCGACCTGATGGTATTGAAGCGCCGAGGATGGATTGTAGGCACTCCGCAGAAGCAATGCCCCGTTGGTCTTCAACCCCCGCCCTGCTGGGATGTAATCCTTTCTCCCCTGGGGGTAGACACCATACGTCCCCTCATTACGACGGCCTTGCCGGGCGCGGGAACAATTTCACTTCAGGCGTCGCATCGGCAAATAGATGCAATTTCCGGCATCAGCAAGTCCGGAAATATTGCTGAGGTTGAGTTCCTTTGGCATTGGGTTTCGCTCAATCAAGTCGGAGCCGCCCTCTACGATAGCGGCGTGCACTACCGGTCCACGGTGAGCTTTCGCAAATTCGACGATGGTTGGAAAGTGGTCGAAAAGAGTATCCCAGCAAATCAGTCTCTTGATGACGCGCTCAAGAATGCGCAGCCGGCGCAGTAGGCCGTTGACGTTCTAGACGACGCAAATAGATAAAACACTTTAGAATTGTCATCCCATGCGAACTGGCTGCTTTCCTGCCGTTGTCAAAGGATGTTGCTTTCTGCGCGTGGCCTACAAATCCAAATATCAGGGCTCCTTTCCTTATGCCATCCGGTTTGCTGCGACTCGCTAGTCTTCTGATCTCCCTTGCCTTTCTCCTCTCCGTATCCTCGGTTACGTTGGGCCAAACTACGAAACCGAAACTCAAGCTCGATGAATTTTTCAATTTTGTCAGTTTTCCAGATGTGAAAGTCTCGCCGGACGGAGCCTCTGTCGTCATCGAGACGGAGCGGGCCGATTGGGACGCACAGGAAAATCGCAAGGAACTATGGCTCTATCGCACTAGCGCGGGCGCTTCCAACTCCACTGATCAAGGCTCGGGAAGACTGATACCGCTCACTCAATCTGCACGCGACACCTCGCCGCAATGGTCGCCCGATGGCCGGTGGATTGCCTTCCTCTCCGAACGTAAAGCCGAGGAAAAAAATGACGATGCGGACAACAGTAAAGCGAGCGCATCTCGCCGGTCCGATTTGAACGGCAAGGCCAAGGCCGACGGCGACGTTGCTCAGCTCTTTGTGATCTCTCCCGAAGGCGGAGAAGCTATCCCGATCACCTCCGGCGAAGAAGAGGTTCATGCTTTTGTCTGGACGCCGGACTCCAAGTCGCTGATTTTTTCCACACGCCAGCCGTGGTCCAAAAAACAAAAAGATGCTCACAAGAAAGAATGGAAGGACGTGTCACGCTATCGTGGCGATGAGCGCGGAGATGTGATTTTCCAAGTCAATCTAGAAGATGCTCTTTCGCGGAACATCGCACGGCCCGCCCGGGAAAATTCGGATACTGACAAAGATTCCGAGCGGACTTCGGGCGCGGTCGCCCTTACCCACACGCCCCTGAAAGCCGATTCTCTAAGCATCTCGCCCAACGGCAAACGATTGGGCTTTCTGACATCATCCGTCTCTGAGCGCCAGGAAAAAGTCGTCGATTTCGAGCTCTTCGTGGTCAACCTTCAGAGCGGCAACCATGCGGAAACCACCCCGCTTCGCCTCACTCGGAACGAAGCCGTTGAGACGAGACCGCAATGGGCGCTAGATAATCGTCATCTTTTTTTCCAGACGAGTCTGGGATCGCCCGACGGCAAGTACGAAGATCCGCAGCCACGTTTGTATTGGGTAGACGCCGGCGATGCTGGATCCTCGCAGCCGGAGAAGGCGGAATTGCAGCGCTGGTTCGCGAGCTATCCCGGTGAGATCGTACGCTACACACCGCTTTCGGATGGATCCGTCCTGGCCTCTGGCCGCCTGGGAACCGAAGTCCAACTCATCACGCAAGCAAATCCGAAAGCCGCAATCACAAAACGCGAAGGCTGGGCGGGCACCTACGAGTTGCCGTCCGCAGCCGCTCATGGCAATCGCATTGCATTCGCCTACTCCGCGACCACAAGGCCTACCGAAATTTATCTCGCGGAAGGCGCCGACACGTTAGCGCAGGCGAAGCCTATCACTTCCTTTAATAAATTATTTACTGAGCGTGACCTTCCACAAGCCAAACCGTATCGCTGGACCTCCGACGACGGTACCAAGGTTGAAGGAATGTTGATGTACCCTCCGGGAAAATTTGAAGCAAAAAATTTGCCGACCTTCGTCTTCATCCATGGAGGTCCCCAGGACGCCGACGGCAACCACTTCGAGGCCGACTGGTATCAGTGGGATCGATTGGCCGCGACCGCCGGCTGGCTCGTATTCGAACCGAACTACCGAGGCTCGACCGGTTACGGAGATAAGTTCGCCCTCGGCATCGTCCCTGAAATGGTCTCGCGCCCCGGCAAAGATATTTTGACCGGAGTCGATGCATTGGTGAAAGACGGCATCGCTGACTCCAAACAGTTAGCAATAGGAGGTTACAGCTACGGCGGCTATATGACCAATTGGCTCATCACGCAGACCACGCGCTTCAAGGCAGCCGTCACCGGAGCGGGCGCAGTTGAGAACGTCGCCAACTGGGGCAACGATGACACAACGTTCGACGATGCGTACTTTCTAGGAGGACTGCCGTGGGAAGCTGCGGATCGTTATCGCAGTGAAGCCGCAATCTTCCAGATCAACAAAGTTCGTACCCCGACCCATATGGTCGCCGGAGCCAACGACATCCGCGTCTCGGTTGGAGAAGACTACCTTCTCGATCGAGCCCTGCACGAATTGAATGTGCCAAGCGATCTATTAATTTTCCCGGGAGAAGGTCACTCGTTAAGAAAAAACCCATGGCACGGGAAAATAAAAGTAAGAGAAGAATTGAAGTGGCTGGAGAAATACGGCGGCGTAAAACCGTGAATAGTCTTTGAGCTCATCTCAAAAAACTGGCGTCATCAAAACTCGATCATCTTGAGGGCAGCCAAGAACGTCACGAACGTCACGCAAGAATCACTTACCCCCGCGTTCTATTCACGGTAACCTGATCGGTGAGGCGCGACTTCCTCCCCAGCGGCCTCAACCGATCGCGGAGGTACCTTGATTAAAGCGCGCTTCGTCTGCATTTCCTTGCTTTCCGCCACTCTCTTGGCCCAATCGACCCAACCCTCACTTACTATCTATAACCAGAATTTTGCGGTTGTTCGCGACCAGATTCCTCTTGACCTGAAGCCGGGAGAGAATCACATCAACGTGAACAACATCACCATGCACCTCGAGCCCGATTCCGTTGTTTTGCGCGATCCGACCGGCAAACACACGCTCCAGATTCTGGAACAGAACTATCGCGCAGACGCTATCTCCGAACCGTTATTGCTCTCGCTCTATGAAGGCCAAACCATCGACTTCGAGGATGGCAGCGGCAAGTTTGTCAAGGGAAAGGTCATCCGCAGCGGCTACACTCCTCCGGACTATTTCCAGCCCTATCGCGGCGGCCAGCAGTACAACACTGGTGCGGCGCAGCAGCCAGTGATTGAAGTGAATGGACAGTTGCGCTTCAGCATGCCCGGCACCCCGGTCTTTCCGAGTCTCACCAACGACAGCATTCTGAAGCCTCGGCTGGAGTGGTCCCTGGCCACCGATCAGGCGGGAAGTTTCCCCGCAGAATTTTCATATGTGACCGGAGGAATGAGTTGGAAAGCGGACTACAACCTGGTGGCACCCGACAAAGGTGACATTGTCGACGTGGTTGGCTGGATCACGATGGATAACCAAACCGGCAAGACCTTCGAGAACGCGCGCATCAAGCTCATGGCTGGAGACGTCAATAAGATTCAGCTAGAGGTGACAGGTCAAATGATGATGGCCGCTGTACGGGAGGCGGCGAAAGCATCGGATGTGCGGGCCAATGTCACCGAGAAACCTTTTGACGAATTTCATCTCTACACTCTCGAGCGCCCGTCCACCTTGCGCGATCGCGAGACGAAGCAGGTGGAATTCATCCATGCCGATCACGTTACAGCCAGGCAAATTTTTATCTACGATGGCGCCAATATCGATATCAATCGCTACAACGGATGGGGGTGGGAAAACATTCGCAACGACCATTCATACGGGACAGAATCGAATCCGAAGATTTGGGTCATGCGTGAGTTCGTGAATTCACAGGCGAATCATCTTGGAATACCGCTCCCGAAAGGCCGCCTGCGTTTCTATCGCCGCAACGATGATGGCCAGATTGAATTCACCGGTGAGAACGTCATCGACCACACTCCTCGCGACGAGACGGTGCGGGTTTATACCGGCAATGCCTTCGATATGACGGGAGAACGCCGCCGTATCGATTACGTGCTTGAAACCGGCAAAAAGTCAGCCACGGAGTCGTTTGAGATCAAGATTCGCAATCACAAGAAAGAAACGGTGAAGGTGCGTGTGGTCGAGCATCTCTATCGCAGCCTGACCTGGGATGTTGCTGCCAACTCATCCGACTATAAAAAGACAGATGCCCACACGATTGAATTCCCGGTGACGATTGCTCCGGACGGCGAAAAGACCATTACCTACACCGCCCACTACACCTGGTGACCAGCGCAGCCCGAGTCGAATCTAGATTCGATTAACGACCCGTTGCTGCGGTTTGCAGTTGAGCGAGTTTGACGTGTGGTGACGATTGCCGATAGCGCGCGATGCCTTGAAATAGCGCCTCGGCAATCTGCTGGCGGTAGGTAGCGCTTTGAAGTTTCCGCTCATCCTCAGGACTGCTTACAAACGAGATCTCAGTAAGAATTGACGGCATGGTCGTGCCAGTCAGCACCACGAATGCCGAATCTTTAATGCCGCGATTTCGGATCTCCGGGCTATTGGCGGCAAGTGTGGAATACAACGAGCGCTGCACGCTGACGGCAAGTTTGCGCGATTCTTCAATCTTTTCATGCAGTCCGCCGAGCGACAGCGAAACCGGCGTCAGTTTGGCGCCCCTTCCATCCTCAACCTTTTCCGCTTCCTTTGAGCCTGGAGCTGCGAACAGGTCGCTGTAGTAAGTTTCGACTCCTCGAGCCGATGAGGAATTGCTGTAGTTGGCATGAATCGAGACAAAAAGGTCGGCCTGGGTTTGGTTCGCCAGGTCTGACCGTTGCTCGAGGGGCAAGTACTCGTCGCTGTCGCGGGTGAATTTTACGTCGGCTCCAATGCGGTTCTGCAGTAATTTTCCGAGACGCTGGGTAACGTCGAGAACCAGATCTTTTTCGAGCAGCCCCTGTTTGCCGACGGTACCAAGGTCCCAACCTCCGTGACCGGCATCGAGCACAATGCGGAACTTTCCAGTTTTTGCCGCCGAAAGATCATTCGATGACTTCGGCGATAGCTGCTCCGGCACCACTGCCTTTGAAACCGATGGAACGTTCGACGCAGCCGCGGATTGAGCTGCTGTCTTGCCAATCATCGCGTGCCCGACGTTTCGGCTCGCGGCCGTATGGCTGCCACCAGCCCCTTTATCACCGCGCAGTTCAACCACCAGTCGATAAGGATTCGCTTCCATACTGACCGAGAAATTCGAGCCGTCCCTGGTATCGAGTACAATTCGCGTCAACCCGGCTACCGGCTGAGCGATTCGAACGCGGCTGAGCGCGACGTCGCCCACGTCCATCGTCTTTCCATCCAAGTCGCGCGCCAAGACGGTGTCATGCAAATCAAAATAAATTCTTTCTGGAGACATCAAGCGGTGAACTTCATACGGCACCTCATCTTCCATATCAATGACTACGGTGCTTCCTAAAGACGAAGACCAATGCCGCAACCCGGTAATTTTCGGTAGCGCCGCCAGCTTTTCCGAACCCGCCGCCGCTGCGCTCCCCGAAGCCGTGTCGACCTTGGCCGAACTTAGCAGGTTGTCTGTGACGGGCATCGGTAAGTCGGTTCGAGGCGGGGCTGGAGCAGTGACCATTTGCGGAAGTGTATTAGAGTCTGCCTTGGTCGCGGCTGCTTCCTGCCCAGCAAGATTCGAACGCGTCCCCCACCACACTCCGGCCGAGAACAGCACGGTAATGACTACGACGGCCATCACCAACTTCAGTCCGACGCGAGAGCTGCTGCTTCCGCAGCCACGTGCGATGGCGGCGAAGAGTTTTCGATGGCGCGAAGAAGATGCAACAGTTGTCAGATCGACATCAGCGCCTGATTGATTCTTTAGCCTGTCGTCCGTTCCGCCGCTGGTGCGTTGTGCGTCACTTTTTGCGGGAGAAACTTCTTCCAGTTGCAACAGCATCAATTGCTCGGGCGCCACAGCCGCGACAGCGGGAGACCAAGCCTCCGCCGGCGGCGGCAGCACAGCCGAAGTATCCGACAAGATATTTTCAAAACGATCGACGCTGGCACTCAGAACTTCTTCCGGCTGATTCTCGGATGGGGTGGCTATCACGGCCGCATTAGCGCGCTTCAGTTCTGTGGGAAGAACGACCGCTTCCTCTATCACGGCGACAGCCGCTTCCGGTTGTGCGACCGCTTTAGCAATCGGCTCCGCCTGAAGAGCAATCGGTTCCGCCTGAAGAATGTTCGGCTGCGCCTGAAGAATGTTCGGTTCCGCCTGAAGAATGATCGGTTCTTCAATCGCCGCGACCGCCGGCTGCGGCTGCAATACTTCGGCCGCAATGTCCGACAGCCAATGGATGCGCCGATCCTGATCTTCGGGCTTGAGTGCTGACAGCACTAATTCCGCAAGCAACTCGAGCGCGTTAACGTCAGACTCGCTGAAGGCGCCTTTCTTAATCGAGAATGCTTGCAGCACGCCGATCTGCTGGTAGCGTCCACGCAGCGGAACGAGCACGGTGGAACGCGCACCATGCTCGTGGGCGATGTCCTGCGCGATCCGTGTATCGCTCTCGCCATCATCGCAGCGAAGAATGCGACCCGATGCCATGCCCTCCCGCAGGAATTCCGATGCCGCAATCAGGCGACTTCCGCGCGTGATTGCAAGAGAACCGGCAGTGGCACGGCACTCCATCTCAACGTCTTTCGATTCCGAATACCGGGCCAGCGCGATAACGATGCCGTTAGCTTTTGTAATCAAAAGAGCACGATCACAAATCAGCTGTAGAACCTCGTCAAGAATGAAGCGCTCGGTCTCTAGAAGATCTTTTGCCGGTTCCTTCCGATTCGGGTCGAGCCGGATGCGAATCTGCCCGTGCAGTTCCGAAAAAGCGAGGAGTGCCCGCATCGTCTCGTGCCGCCCGATGGAGTCGAGAACGCGATTGCCATCCTGCACAGTCAACTGGTCCAGAATGTCGACGATGACCGGCGATTCGCCTTCTATTCGGGTTGCGGGACTGCAACTCATGTGTGTTTTACCGTCAAAGCGAAAAATGCAGTATTCATCCTATCCGTCTGTCGGCTAAGGAATTATTTGTACCTTTGGTTCGTGCGGCGAGCCCTTTCAAAGCCCCGACTCTCACAGGCGTTCCGACCGTAGCGATACGTAACGAATTCCTATCAGCGTAATAGCCCCAGTTGTGTGCCGCAATGTCCGTTGGTACAGGGCCCAGTGCGGCAACTTGCTGAAAACAAGAAATGCAGTGGAGAGATATGTCCCTTCAGGTTTGCGCTCGGAGGATTTTCGTCTTATGGTTAAGTTGAGAGCCGATTAGCGGAGAATCGATGTCCACTGCAGTTCACAGAGCAGCAACCAGGTTTAAGAATTCGCGTTGGTGGCCAGCAGGCGTTGCTACCAGCCTGGCGGGAGTCGCGGTCGTTGCCCTTCGCGGCTGCTGGCATCGCAAAATGAGCTGGCCGATCGAAGTGCAGGGTCACAAATATCAGGTGTGCGTGAGCTGCGGCATCAAGCGCCTGTTTAACGAGACGACATTTAGCGCTTACGGGCCATTTCGCTACGACCTTGATGACTTGATTGCCCGCGCGGGAGAAGCGCACACAGCGGCAGTCTGTGAAGCGCCGCGCCCTGGCGCGTGAGATCAGGCAACCCTTGCCTCGCAGCCTTAATTTCGGAACGCCGGACGCAAGTTACTTTTTTCAACTACAGAGCGCCGACGGGCTGGCGCTGATTTTTGTACCACTCCACTGTCCGTTGCAGGCCGCTCTCGAAATTAACCAGAACTTTGTATCCAAGATGCATTTGCGCGAGTGAGATGTCGGCGAGAGAGTGCTTGATATCGCCCTCACGTTCCGGAGCGTATTGAACTGTGCCCCTATAGCCAGTCAATTTCTTTAGGGCTTCGAAGGTCTGATTCAGCGTGATGCGTTCGCCGGTGGCGCAGTTCAAAACGCGTCCCGCGCACTGGTCGCCCGGAGCCGAACAGGCGAGCAGATTAGCCGACACCGCGTTGTCGATGTAGGTGAAGTCACGGCTTGTCTCTCCATCGCCAAAAATCGTAGGCTGATCTCCGCGCAACATCTGCATGCTGAATTTGGCGAGCACACCCGAGTATGGCGAAGAAGGATCCTGTCGCGGTCCGAAGATATTGAAATAGCGCAAGCAGACGGTCTCTAACCCGTAACAGCGGAAAAACGAAATCATGTAATGCTCGCTCGCAAGCTTCGCCACGGCGTAAGGCGAAATCGGGTCAGGAATCATCGACTCTTGCTTTGGAAGCGTTGGCGTGTCTCCGTATGCGGAGGACGAGGCGGCGTAAACCACGCGGCGTACCTTGGCATCGCGCGCCGCAACCAGGACGTTGAGAGTGCCATCGGTATTGGCTCGATTGCTGCCAATCGGATCCAGCACTGACTTTGGAACCGAGGGAATAGCCGCCTGGTGTAGAACGTAATCGACCCCCTTGCAGGCGCTGTGCATGGCATCAAGATCAAGAATGTCGGCCTCGCGAAACTCGATCTGTTTGATCAGTTCCGACAAGTTTTCCCGCCGCCCGGTGGCAAAATTATCGACGCCACGAACCTGCTCACCACGTTCCAGTAAAGCCCTTATTAAAGATGACCCAATGAAGCCAGCAGCGCCGGTTACGAGATACTTAGCCATAGACTCTTATGATAGCGGATGCACGGATGGACGGGGTAGAGTGTGGCGGTGACGTCAGTAACGTAAGGCGACGAGAGAGGCGATCTTTAGTTTCGGTAGTTGCTCGTGAGTTTCGGTCCCTAGGGAACAGGGAAATACGGCGAGATCTAACTTCAAACAGCGGATGCCCCGAAGGCGGATTTTCGTCCGGTCAAGGCTTTGAGCAACTGCTGCAACTGGGCAAGTTGTTTCGGTTCGGGCTTCTCAAACGAGATACCCATGCCGAGAAGCGGATACGTGGCTCGAACTACGCCCCCGATTTTGACCTCAAGGCCATTAGCATCAAGTCGCAGTTTCATTTTCGTGCCGACAGGAAAGGTATTGTTAATCTCCACATAGCACCCGTGCAAGCTGACATCGGTGAGTGTTCCCCACATGCAATAGCTGGTTCCCTCCGCGCTCATCTCGACTTTCCCGGAGCAAGCGTAGCGCTGAGTAGCGCGGCGCTCGATGAACACTCCATTCATCCCCGGCGCCTTCGTGGCGGCGGGAGCGTCGGGAGCGCTGTTCGCCGGCGCTGCGCCATCTGTAGCGCCGCGGGTCGTGTCTTCCATTTGTTTTCCCTGCAAGCGGCGAAGGTAATTGGTGCCCTCTTCCGTGTCGTCGTACTGCGGCGAAGACTCAGATTGATTGGAATGATTGTGTCGATCCACAAGATCCTCCGAGCTTATGCGCTCGGTTATTTTATCGGCGGATTTAGAAAAAGCCTTAATCGGGATGTGCTTGAATGACCTTGCGAATCTCCTGCCAGAGGTCGTCTTTCCCGGTTCCTGTCTTGGCCGAAAAGGCGACGATCGGCGTGCCCGGATAGGCCTGCTGCAATGCTTTCATGGCGCCTTGCAGCTTGTTACCCGAGAGGCGGTCACACTTAGTAGCGACCACAAGGTGCCGTCGGCCTTGGTGAGACAGAAACTCGAGCAGTTCCTGATCGCTTTGCTGCGGCGGAATATTCGAATCTACCAACGCCAAAGAAAGCGCCAAACTGGAACGCTGGTGCAGGTAGGGATCGACGAAGCGCGCCCAATCGTCGGCAATCTTGCGTGAGACCTTCGCGTATCCGTATCCAGGGAGATCGGCAAATAGCATTTCCGGCGTCGGTTGCCCGGCCCTTCGCACCTCATAGAAGTTGATGCTTCGCGTCCGCCCGGGAGTGTTGCTGGTGCGTGCGAGCTTCGAGCCGAGGAGAGTGTTGATCAGGCTCGACTTTCCAACGTTGGAGCGTCCAAGAAAAGCGATTTCCGGCACGCCGGGAGGAGGGAACTGCGTCAAGTCGCTCGCCGACAACATGAATCGTGCCAGAATCCGCATACAAACAGTTTCCCGTGAGCGTGCTCGAATGGCAAGGCCGCAAGAAAATATCTTTGCCGCCGCGAGTTGCTGAGGTGAAGCAAGGCGAACGCGCCCTGCTGGACTTATCTATTGCGAAAGTAGCGATGCTCTAGCCGAGAGCAAGAACCAAGACCACTATCAACACCGGCAGAAACGTGATTGCAAAGAAACCGAGACGGAACCCAGGATAGGTTTCGTATTCCGCATTAATCGGCGTCGAATGCCACGCGATAAAGACGTACCAAAAGGCCAAGGCTGTGGTCACCACAACCCAGATCGCGAGTGTGATTAGCTGCACTTTTCGCATGTCGCTTCCTAGTAGGGATACGGAATAAGCAACGGCCGGGAACATGCAGTATTACTTCATACGCTCGATTACTGAAACACAGCCCGTATGCTTGTTAACCCATACGGCAAAAGCGCCGCCCACCTGAATCCGGCCTTCTTTGTCTTTGATCGCTCCTTGCACCATCCACTGATCCTTGCTCATGCTTGCAGTGTGGAAAGGCAACTGAGCATTAACCCGCTCTTGGCTGAACTGGGCGACAAGTACTGCCTCTGCGATGCGCTCAGCAGTTTTTTCGTCGGGCACGTAATCGGGATGAGCCGGTGTTTTTCGCGCGTCTTGTCCAAAGGCAACCATTGTCAAGAGCAACACTAGAGTTAAAAGTTTTCGCACCATCGCCTCCCTGAGAGTTTTTAGTGGCATTCACAGTTTCTGCCAGACATGACGGTTACATTTGTATGACGCGGATGGCCAGGGATGGGGAATACTCCTCGACGGTTCCCTGCGGCGTGCCCAAATAGCCAGGTACATTAATCATGTCTGATATGTCCTTGTCGTCCGGGGAGAAGACCTCGTTGCCATCATGGTGCCAGTTGTAACCGGGAGCCCCTGGTGCCGGATTGCCTTGCCCGTTCAGAGTGGGATCGAATGCCGCGTGTGTGTGGTACCAGCCTGCGCGTGTCGTCCCCGCGGGAATCGTTATATCCCAGAAGTGAGGGATCGAGTCTTGTGTCCCGATGCCGGCGTTGTTGTTCGCGCTCGGGTCCGTGTATGAGTATGTGCCGTCGGGATTCTGGTACGTGAATCCTCCGTACTCCAAGTTCCGCCGCCTTGATACGGAATCATAATCATTCTCCGCATGCCATCCAGCACACCTGTCACTCGGGTATTTATCGCCGGGGCGCAAGCCGAACGGATCAGTCCAGTTCGTGGGACTGTTGCCGACGTAGGCGTAGACGTTGATGCCGCCAGCAAACCCAATCGGGTCTTCGGAGATGAACCGACCAATAGCTGGGCTGTAGTATCTGGCCCGATAGTAATAAAGCCCGTTTCCGTCATTCTCTCGTCCGGTGTATTGGAACTTATTCCCATTGGTCGCGCCAGACACGGAAGTACCACCGAAGGGATCGTACGTATACAACGTCTGGATGGTACCGGTCGAATCCGCAAGCGCAATCGCACTGCCGAGAGCGTCTTTGAGCGGAGCGAACGTTCCGGACGCGTCCGTTCGACTCAACACTTCATCGAGGCCGCCGCTCGCCAAGTTGGCTGTGATTGTGGACCCCGACAGTTCCTGTGCGGCATTTGCTCCATCATAAAGGAATGAAGTTCCCGCGGCGTTCGTTGATCTCCGCCCAAACGCGTCATACTGCACGCTTGCGCCATTTAGCCCTGCCACTTGATTCCGGGCGTTCCAGGTGAATGAGTTGGAGCCATCCGACAGCATGTTGCCATCGGCATCGTAGGAGAGAGCAGTTCCGTTCCACGTCTTAAGCTCATTCGCCGCATCGTAACTGGCGGAGCTCTTTCCTTCGTCCGAAATCATATTCAATTTCGTGCTTCAATTTCGTGCGGAAAGAGGGGTTCAGGTCACGAACCAACTTGTCATATCGTGCCGTGAACGGGAACTAGGGGGCAGGTCACTATTCTGCGGTGAAAAGAATATGGCGACACATCACGGTGGATCCAAACTCCGCAGGGTTACTTACTCGCT
>JAYVCW010000419.1:0-5756 GCA_043749775.1 Acidobacteriaceae bacterium
AGGGTTGCTCGTGACTTGCACGACAGTACGAGCCAAACACTTACTGCGCTAAAAATGAACATAGCGACTCTTCAGAAACAATTCGAAAACGACCAACCCACGTCCGCTGCTCTCACTGATATTGCTGATATCGCGGAGCAGGCTCTTCAGGAAATTCGCACAACCTCATATCTATTGCATCCGCCACTTTTGGACGAGGCAGGTCTCGCTTCGGCGGCTCGTTGGTTTGTGGACGGGTTCTCAGAACGTAGCGGGATTCGGGTGAACCTCGATTCTACTTTTGATTCTCAACGATTACCAAACGATGTGGAGATGGTTCTTTTCCGCGTGCTACAGGAAAGTCTGACAAATGTGCATCGCCATTCCGGAGCTTCCATCGTGAACATCAAGCTTGAGCGAAGTGTTCGAGCGGTCAACGTGGAAGTGCACGATAATGGGCACGGCATAGCACCGAATTTGTTGGACCGCTTGCAGAAAACGGGCACCGACACCGGCGTTGGTTTGGCCGGAATGCGGGAACGGATAAATGAATTGAATGGCCAGTTGGAGATGGAGTCCAGTTCCAGTGGCACCACCTTACGTGTCAGGGTACCTCTCGCGTCTACTGAGCAGTTAATCCATTCAACTCAGGCGGAGCACTTGAGTGTCTAGGCATTTCCGCTGCATAGCCCTGTTGGCTGGTGCCCGTGGTCGGCGAAGAGCCAGACCTTTGGAACTGATTGGGTGCTCTCGGATTCCGCGCGACGAGGCCGGACAACTGTGATAACCCTCGTGGGTATTGTATAACTTCCAGTACGCAGAAAGCCCTGAACCAGCCATAAATCCACGAGCGCAGTTCCACGAAAGGAAACAGTCATGAAATTCACGGCCCACCAATCACCGCCGTTGTTCGCGGTCTTAGTTGTCGTTCTCTCGTTTACATTCGTCTCGGCCCAGGCCCAGACCGCTCCAAATGAAGGAGACGCGCTCTACAAGACAAAGTGCGCCATGTGCCACGGTCCGGACGGCGCTGGCAAAACACCTGTCGGCACGAAGCTAAATGTTCGCGATCTGCGCTCCCCTGAAGTTCAAAATCAGGCGGATTCCGATCTTGCTCATGTGATCGAACAGGGCAAGGGCAAGATGCCCGTTTTTGGCAAGACTCTAAGTGAAGACCAAATCAAGTCGCTGGTAGCCCATGTCCGCGAACTGAACAAGAAGTAGTTTATCGGAGCGTTAGCATTAGAGATGATGTCCTATCGAGGATCAATGCCATGACTTTGTTGGAGAGCTTGAGGCGGCTTTCACTGGCAGTACTAATCGCTACATTTTTCATAGCGGGACCCGCCCGCTCGCAGGTAACGACACCCGCAGCGACGAAAGATACCACCGGTAAACTTGCTACCCAGGCAACTCCTTCGCCGTATGTCGGAGCCGATACCTGCAAGGTTTGTCACGACGATATTTTTTCTGGTCTTCAGAAGACGCGCCACTGGAACAATGTTTTAAAAACCAAAGACGGAGCCGAAGCTCACAGTTGCGAAACCTGTCACGGTCCAGGCGCCGAGCACGTCAACAGTGGTGGTGACAAGAGCAAAATCTTCAGTTTTAAGGAAGCAACTCCCAAAGACATCACCAAGCGCTGTCTGGAATGCCACAGCTCAGGCGCAGACCATATGAACTTCTCTCGCTCTGCACACAGCGAGAATGATTTGACCTGCCTGAGTTGCCATTCTTCCCACAAAGGAATGGTGAATCAGTCCCTCTTGATTCAAACTCAGCCGGCTCTCTGCTACATCTGCCACCAAAAGGTCAAGCCGCAATTCAATATGCCCTTCCACCACCGCGTGGAAGAAGGGCTCATTCAGTGTGCGGATTGTCATAACCCCCACGGAGGGTTCATCGGCAAGCAGCTTCGCTCGGCGGCGGCGCGGGATTCGGTTTGCTACAATTGCCACGCTGATAAACAGGGCCCCTTTGTCTTCGAGCACCAACCGATCAAGACAGAGGGTTGCGTGGCCTGTCATTCGCCACACGGCTCTCCGAACCCTCACCTCATGAAGACCAGCAACCTGAATATTCTATGCCTCAAGTGCCATACGGCTTCCACTTTCAGCGGAGCTTCAGGGACACCGGATTTTCATAACCAAGCAGCGCAATATCAGGCATGCACGATATGTCATGCTGCAATCCATGGGTCGAATTTCGACCGTCACATGTTGAAGTAGCTGGGGACAAGGACAAGAAGATGTACGTGACAAGAATCGCAGTCCAAAGTCGAGAGCAACCGATTTGGTTTGTTCTTCGATATGACAGGCGATCGCGCTGGAGCAGGATATGACGTTACGACGCGATTTGAAGAAAACTTTGACGCTCGGCGTGCTGTTACTTGCTGTTGCAGCGAGCGGTTGGGCGGAAGACCCGCCTAAATCCGATCGCCCCAAGCCCGACCCGCCCCAACCCATCGAGGGGATGGATTCCGGAAATTACAACATCCGCCAAACGATCGAGCTCGGGTATAGGAGTACAAACGTCAGCGGGAATTTTGCGAACTACGGCACCTTTGTCAATCTCAACCGCGGCGTGCGAATTCTTGAACAGTCCCTGGACGTGCGCTCGCTAAATCATACGGGACTTCTTTTCGACACGCTCTCCATGCACAGCTTTGGATACGGAGGGGATCCGAACAATGTCACACGGCTCCGCATTGGCAAGAACAAATGGTACGACTTCAACGGCAGCTTCCGCCGCGATCGATATCCTTGGAACTACAATCTCCTAGCCAATCCTCTCAACCCGGCAACTTCGGTCCCTACATTACCAATTACAAGTTCGTTGCACGCTCTGAATCTCGTGAGGCGCATGAGCGACTTCACCCTCACGCTGCGGCCCCAAGCCCGGGTTCGACTGCGGCTGGGATACACCCGCAACATTCAGGAGGGTCCCTCTTCATCAACCTTTGGCGGCGCAACCATTCTCGACCCCATGACGGGCTACGGAACGCAGACCCAGCTTTCTCAGAATTGGAAAACGACTCTGAATGCGTACCGTCTCGGTGTGGATTTTCAGGTGCTGCGCAAAACGACGATTCGCTATGACCAGTACTTGCAGTACTTCAAACAGGACACCTCTTACACAGACAAGAACTTCAACTACCAGTTGTCGAATGGAGTTCCAGTCGATCTCGGCGTCGTTTTCCACTCAGCGAGCAATGTGAACATCTTGCCATGCCCTGCGCCAGTCCAAAACTCAGCAACAACTCCCCCCACCGCGGACCCCAGCTGCAATGGCTACCTAAGCTATTCCCGTGTTGGAAGACCCCGCAGCTCCCTGCCGACGGAACAAGTGAGTTTCCAATCTGAATCAATTAAAGATATCTCGATGTCCGGTCGCGCGTCTTACAGCGCTGGAGAGCAGAACTCCCACGACCTGAACGAAATTTTCACGGGCAGCAATGTGAGTACGTTGCAGGTGGGAACGACCGCGACCGGACCATCCCATGCGAAACGGGTCGTAGCGAATGCCGATTGGGCAGCCACTTGGTTTGTCACACCCAAGTTCCGCCTAGTGGATTCGTTCACCTATGATCGCTTTCAACTGCCGGGGTTGTGGAATTTCGGGACCATCAGCCTCTACGCTCAGGCTCCTTTAATCAATGGCGGGCCTTCGCTTTTGTTGCCTCCCGGAAAGTTCGACCCTACGAATTGCCCGCCTCCATTCACCGCGAACGCTTGCCCTCAACATAACGATAATTCAGGACCGGATCTTACGAACGGGAGTTGGCTCCGGTATCTGGGGCAAAACTTCAAGTCCGACACCATCCAGCTCGAATACGACTTTAGCAACAAGTTCGGGGCGCGGCTCGGCTACAGATATGGGAACCGCAAGGTCTTCACTCAAGACACTGAAGTTTTGGCGAATGAAGTGTTCTTCCCCGGAGGGGTAGGTGCGGCGCGTGGGGACTGCTCGGACCCAACCGCTTGTGCGCAGCAACCGGACGGGTCGCTCGCATTCTCTCCCGGTGCTATGGGCGATACGTCGCACGCTCAGAACGCGGACATCACCAGTCATTCGATGCTCTCTGGCCTTTGGGCCCGACCTAGCAACAATCTTCGGTTGAACTTTGACGCCGAACTCTTCTGGGCAGATTCGGCCTGGGTGCGCTCAGACCCACGTCAGCAGCAGCGTTACAGATTTCAAGCAGCCTACACCGCATCTCGTTGGTTAAGTGTGGATGCTTCCGTCGATATTCTTGAGCACCGAAACGGCATGCTTTATGTGAATGATAAGGAACATGACCGCGGATTAACGCTTGGCGTCATGCTTACTCCCAACGAGCGCATTTCAATCGATTTGGGTTACACCTACAACAATATTTATGCCCAGTTGATCGAGTGCTGGGCCTACGGTTCCGGGATTGCCCCGCCGGTCGCTCCCGGTCTTCTGCCTTCTGGGACGATTACAACTCCTTGCCCGGTGCCCGTCGATCTGCAGGGACCAGACATCACCGCTTTTGGAGGCCCGGCTTTGTACAGCAGCAACACGCATTTCGCCTACAGCGATGTGAACTGGAAACCTATAAAACGGCTAACTCTGAAAGTCGGGTACGCGGGGTCGTTCGCGAATGGAAAGACGTTGTTCTTAAATCCCAATGCTCCTGTAGGGCCGTTGCAATACGCGTATCAGAAGCCTTATGCCGGATTCATGTTTGACTTGGCGAAGGGGTTCGCCTTTAAGACCAGTTGGACGTATTACGGGTACAACCCCAGATCGATTCCGAACCCGGCGGGGCTTGCTCCGATCGGAAGCCAAGACTTTAATGCCAACAACGTAACCTTGGCGCTTCGGTACTCGTTCTGATTACCAACAGATGTAGCAAGAGAGCTCGAAACCATGCCAACGCGAGACCTACCTCCCGATAAGTCTGCGACCAACCAGTCCGGCAGGGCCGCGCACGATCCAGCCAGCGCCCCGCGCCGGTCGTTTCTCGGTGGCTTGCTCACGGCCGGCGCTGCGGGAGTGGGAGCACTACTTATCATTCCAGTAATTAGGGTCGTTTTACATCCCTTACTGGCCAAGACGACGGAGAAATCCTGGTCGGATGTCGGCAAGGTGGACGAATTTCAAACGGCTCGTGCGCCTGTGCAACGGTTAGTGAAGATCGAACAACTGGACGGCTGGCGGCGGACAGTCTCGCAAAAACCAGTCTATGTGGCACGGGATTCTGCCGGACAGCTGACGGTCCTTTCCGCTGTCTGCACCCATCTTGGATGTACTGTCCCTTGGATAGACAAGCAAAACAAGTTTGTTTGTCCCTGCCATCAGGCCATTTTTGATCCCACCGGCCGGTTGATGGGAGGGCCAGCACCACGAGGCATGGATGTTCTGCCCGTGAAGATCGAGCAGGGCGTGCTAAAGGTTCAATATCAGTATTTCCGCCAGCTCACCCCGAACAAAGAAGTGATTGCATAGGAGATAAATTGGACAGCAATTGCAACCATAAACCTGGCGAGAGCGTCGTCGCACGACTGGTGCGCTGGAACGATGCGCGCACGGGTCTCAGTTCGCTGTTGCATTATGCGTTGGACGAGCCTGTACCTGGCGGCGCCAAGCTAGCTTACGTCTTCGGCTCGGCCTTGCTTTTCCTTTTTCTGTCGCAGATCGTGACGGGCGTATTCCTGGCCATGTACTACGTACCTTCTGCCGACCATGCCCATACGACGGTCTCGTACTTGGCGAAGGAAGTTTCTGGTGGCTCTTTCCTGCGCAGCATCCAC
>JAYVCW010000420.1:0-2124 GCA_043749775.1 Acidobacteriaceae bacterium
AACGGGCTCGCAGTGGCAGCTGGCATTGGACCGTCGTTCGACCCTTTCGCTAACCAGGTGAACTTTTTGCTTGGCGCCTACATCTTTGAGGATGTCGGAGTTACTGCGTACCACGGAGCCGCCGGCCTTCTCACCTCGTCAGCAAACCTTGATGCGGCTGCCGGAATTCTAGCGGTTGAGGCCTACCACGCCGGGTTGATTCGAACCGTGCTTTACGGTCTTGACGCGGCGAATCCGAGCCTCGGCATTGACGCAACGGCCACCAAAATTTCGACTGCTCGGGCGGCGCTCGACGGCACGGGTAACGATGACGTGGGCTTAGGAGTGGTTACGACTTCCGTCGGGCCATCCGCAACCATCCTCGACGCGGATTCAAACTCAATCGCATTCAGTCGCACCACCGCGCAGGTACTGGCAATTGTTTATGCAGGCGGTACGGGAAGTGGTGGATTCTTCCCCGCCGGTTTGAATGGAAACATTAAGTAGCTCGCCCCTGAGGTAACTTGGCGTCGGCTCCCCGAAGCAGCGGAGAGTCGGCGCCTTTCTTGTGCGCCAACTCCGTCACGTCTGCTCCTTTCACCTCGGCTGGAAAGCGTCTTGCGGCTTGCCGAGCCACGCTAACAAATATATTTCTAAGTCCGAAAACGACCGCAGCCCAAGAGCGTTGGAGCACATCCGCAAAGTAGGGCACGGAATGGAGACTCTTAACGTTATCTATATCCTGGACGAGAATAAAAACTCGGTTCCCGACGCCGAGAATCGTACCTTTTCACGTGAGATGAACTGTCATAGGCTTCACTGTGCCGCGGACATTTGCCGGAATGTCCTCGCTGAACCGGCCTAATCGGGAATGAGGGTGACCGAACTGCTGTATGAAAATACCGACCGAGCCGATCGGAAGCATATTGAAACCGATAAACATTAATCAATGCGATTGCGGAAGTTGGTGACTAATGCGGGCCCAAAAACTGGATCCGCTTTATGAAGAGGCGATCCGCGATATTGCGCATCAGTTTGAAGCTACCGGCTCCCCCTGGTTACAGTGTAAGTATCACAATTTTCTGGACGTATTCGGTCCAAGGATTGCAGAACACGGAACCCGATGGTTTTAGAATTTCCTTCTCCCACCCAGCGCCGTTTCTGAGCCGCCGCGATCTTCCTCTTGCAGCATCAATCGACGCTCCCGCCGGGCACGTTCGCGGAATGCCCCCTGACCGCTGGACCGTTTCGCTACAAGCTGTATGCAGATTGGTACATTGATTTGGCCAAGCGTGGCGCGCACCTGCCATTGAACCGGGCAGTCATTTCATCGTCCGCGCTTCAGCAGGCGCGGATATGGATGCCATGGGCGTAAAAAGCGATGTCGTTGTCAGAAAGCGATGGTGTTTCGGTCTTCTTCTGCTTGGGCAGGAGCTACCTGAAGGCCAGTCGCGAGTGTAAAAGTGCACATCTTTGGTGATCACGATTCTGCCAAACTCGATTGGGTGTACAGCTCTACCTCGGGGAAAGCTTACCGACAACTCACCTACTCTGCGGCGTCCAATCTCATTCAAAACGCGCTAAAGTATACTCACGCCGGGGGGAAAGTCACGCGCTGGGTAAATTTGGTTGGGAAAGCACGGCGTGGCCGAATCGGAGGATGTGGGCGCTGGTCTTTTCATAACTACCGCCAGGCGACCTTTTGCAGGCGCCGAGGGAGGACGGGAGACTCGGTGAAAGCACCCCGACGATAACTTTGGGCCCGGAACGGGCCGAGGATTATTTAATGCTTAAAACTCCTAAGAGAAAGCGTGCCTTCAATCATTATCAATTGCACAAGACTCCCACTGGCATTAAGGGCTTTGACGAAATAACAGAAGGCGGCCTTCCGAAAAACAGAACCACTCTATTCAGTGGAAGTACCGGCACGGGAAAAACCCTTTTGGGGATTGATTTTTTAATCAACGGCGCGATTCGTTATGACGAGCCGGGCGTCTTTATGTCCTTTGAAGAGACAGAGGCTGAACTTTACGAAGACGTGGCTTACCTCAACTTGAATTTGCAAAAGCTTGTTTCACAGAAAAAGATTCTGCTCGACTATGTTCTCTTGGAGCGCAGAGATATTCAAGAAAAAGGCGAATTTAA
>JAYVCW010000421.1:0-10774 GCA_043749775.1 Acidobacteriaceae bacterium
GCTCTCCGCCGCTCAACAGGTGAAAGAGCAGTCCCAGAGCGCTGCCGGGCTGGTAAGGTCCGCCATGTTTTCCATAGACATTGTTGGCGAGAAAAAGCGTTTTAACTTTTTCCGACTCGTAGTTGCGGTCGAGAAATTCTCCGAGGCTGCCGGTAAGAAAAGAGACCAGCTCCGAAATTTCGGTCCCTGAGATTCCATGAAAGTGTCTGCCCACTCGAAACAAATCTGACCACTCGTTGAACGACGTTGTGCCCGCTTCGGGCGGTGGCTCAAGAAAGAAGGGCTGTAGATAGCGAGCAAGCTTCTTCAGGCGATCATCGACCCGAACAAATGTTTCGGCGTCTTTTGACGAAATCTTCCGCAGTTCATCTACCAGTTTTTCGCGATTGGCCCACCGCGAGACGAGCTTGCCATCGGGGAACGGAACCTGCAACGCAGGATCACAAGGAATCATACGTAGACCGTACTTAGCAAGATTGAGGTCGCGAATTACCTCCGGCCGAAGCATGCTGGCTATATACGATGTCGTGGACGCCCGGCAACCGGGCGCGATTTCTTCCGTGACGCAGCACCCGCCAACAATTTCGCGGCGCTCGAGGACCAGGGTCGAATAGCCGGCGCGAGCCAGATACGCGGCTGCGGTGAGGCCGTTGTGACCCGCGCCGATGATCGCCACGTCGAAAATTGCGTTTGCGCCTGATGCCAAGAGATCTGACTCACGGTCAAAAACAAAAGCACTGAGGTTGACCAACCTACCGAAAGGCTTGAAAAAAAGCCATTGAAAAATGGTTTGATAGTAGGATATGTTCTTTGACTTCAGGTCAGTGATCTCAGGGGAATTGGGCCATGGAAGGTATTGCAAACAGTCTTGCGAAGCCGACACAAATGCGGCGGGATGTTAAGCCACGTCCACGTTCAGAAGCGAAACGAAGTCGAATTGTTGAGGTCGCGATCCGGCATTTTGCCGAACGCGGATACAGTGCAGCTCGAGTCGAGGACATTGCGGCTCAATTGGGAATCGCGAAAGGTTCCGTCTTTCAGCACTTCAAGAGTAAGGATGGTCTATTTTTCGAAGCTTATAAAAAAGCGGTACAGTCGTTTCCGAGATACATGCAGGCTCCGCCGGCAGTTGTGGAGCGCGGCTTTTTTGATCTTCTCCGCTATTGGCTCGGCCGCACCGAAGACATGGTGCGCGACAATTGGTCGTCCTATCGAATTTATTTAGTCGGTAATTACGGTACAGACCTCGCGCTGCGACGGGAAATTAATCGCTTTCTCGTATCTGAAGATCCTTACGGGTGGCGTGACTTCGTGAACTTTGGCGTCGAGCGCGGAGAACTGCGCTCTGATCTGGACATCGATATGACCGGATCGATTCTGGAATGGACGATGGATCGCTTCCAGGATGCCCTGCTTACTGAAGAATTGGATCCAGGACTGTTTCGCAAGTCGGGTCCGGTTCCGCAGGAAAAAGAAGCGCGCATCGAACAATTTGTTGAGTTGCTGCGGCGAGCCATCGGATCGGATAGAGCACAATCGAGGAAGAAAGCATGACGATTGCAACTGCAACGCTCAACGGCCAAAGCCTTGAACAGATCATTTCGAGTTATGACCAGACCGCGCCTTTAACGGAAGCTTCGACGATTCCGGCACCCTGGTACATCGACTCGCGAATTGCTGAACTCGAGCGGCAAACTGTGTTCTCGCGTACCTGGCAAGTTATGGGTCGCGTCGATCAGGTAGAGAAAGCGGGACAGTTTGTAACTTCGACCGTGGCGGGCGAGCCCCTGGTTGCAGTTCGGGGGCAGGATGGCGTCCTGCGCGCCTTCTACAATGTTTGCCGCCACCATGCGGCCGCCGTTGTCACCGAAAAATGCGGGATCGCGACGATTCTCCACTGTCCCTATCACGGATGGAACTATGGCCTGGATGGCTCTCTTAAAGGCATGCCGGAATTCGATGGCGTGAAGAATTTTGAGCGCAAGGACAACGGCCTGGTTCCGGTTCGCGTCGAGACCTGGGAAAAGTTTGTCTTCGTGAATTTGGACCAGGAGGCGCCTCCGCTGGCAGAGTATCTGGGTGGCCTGGTAAAACGCGCTGCGCCCCTCGGGCTGACCAAGTTGCACTATTTCGCCAGCCAGACTTACGACATTCACTGCAACTGGAAGGTCTTCGTTGATAACTATTTGGACGGCGGTTATCACGTTCCGCATCTTCACAAGGGCTTGAATTCCGTTCTTGACTACAAGCAGTACACGATCGAAAACGAAGACCGCTACTGCCTGCAATCAAGTCCAATGGTGAGTTCGGGCGAAGATAAGGCCACGGGCACCACGCGTCGCGGAGACCGAGCATGGTATTTCTGGCTGCATCCGAACTTCATGTTCAATTGCTACGAAGGATATCTCGATACTAATCTGGTGATCCCGATCGACGTTGATCACTGCCGCGTAGTATTTGATTTTTACTTCAGCGACATTGGCGAGAACGCCCGCGCCTACAACGAGCAGAGTGTTGCAGTCGGCAACAAAGTGCAAGATGAAGACTTGGGAATCTGCGAAGCGGTGCAGCGCGGGCTAAATTCACGCGCGTACGGCGCCGGCAGGCTCTCGGCGCGGCGAGAAGCAGGCGAACAGCTATTTCATCAGCTGCTGGCGGCGGATCTCAAGACTGGACTCGGCCAGTCGGCTTATTAGCTTCTCGTCGACTGCGCTTACGGGTGAAAATTCAGTTGAATGAGTTCTTTAGTTTCTTGGGATGCAGGAGCCCACTTCCATTTTGCGATGGCGTCCATTGCGGCTTTCGCGAGCACAGGATGCCCGCCAATTACCTGAGACTCCTTCACGTTGCCGGATGGTGTAACGGTAACGCCAATGCGTACAACACCTTTAATTTCCATCTGGCGGGCGAGTTCCGGGTAGGTCGGGACGACGCGATTCACGATTTTTCGCTGTGATTCCGACTGGTCTTGCGCCGAAAGGATTGGGGAATAAGAAAATAAGCCAAAAATCAAAGTAAACAGGGCCCATATCGCAAAGGGTCGGAAACGAACGGTTAGCATGCCCTCATGCTACGCCCAACCGGTACGAGCGAGTAGATAACTAAGGTAACGAGCATCGTTTCAAAACAACATTCGCCATGGCGCGCTATTGATGATCCCTGGGGATCGTCTCCTCCCAGGTTTTATGCCGGATTGACTGGTCGTCTTTGAACAGCTCGCGACTGTATTTGTAGTAGAAGTTCTTGGCGTCGCTGCTTAAGGTGAGGTGGCCCTTCCAGACCAACTTGCGTTCCTTTAAGTTCAACGTGATCTCGCATTCGCCATCGGCCGAACTTGTCTCCGGGTGATTATCATCCGCCGCATAAGTAATGCGCTCGAGATCGATTTCACTTCCCCAAGGATATCTCTCTTCTGATTTGCCCGACCATATCACCTTCGTCTTCGCGTTGACCTCGTCACGTTCCGTCTTCCAATCACCGGGCCATGGAAAGCCGAGGGATTGGATCTCGCTACTCGCTTCGGAAGGCATCGGTGGCGAAAATTTAGGCTCCTCATAAAGCGATGGCGCCACGAGTGGGAGAACAAGGCGCGAGCCTCTATCGCCGCCGAGCTGGAGTTGCGTCGTCATTGCATAGGGAGTTGGCCACACCATCGGCCACAACGCATTCGAAACAGAAAGACGAATCTTATGGCCTTTCGCAAAGGTCCAGGTAGCAAGATGCATTTCGATATCGAGCGAATAGGTCTGGTTAGGCTCCAAATCCTTGGGATCCACGGCAGACTCGCGCTGCGCGCCATTCATGCCCGCGCCTGTAACTTGAGTTACGGAACCGTCTGGGGCTACGTCGGAGAGCCGGGCAAACCAGTCCGCAAGAGGCGCGGAGGAACTTACTCGCAACATCGCGTGCGGCCGGCCGAGAATTGTTAATTCTTTTTTCAAGGCAGCGGAGTCGTAAGTGAGGCTGAAGGCATCCACCGGCCGCTGGTCGGTGAGCAGTTCGCCCCACCAGAAGCCTGCCTCAACTCCGATGCTTGGAATGTATTTCAGTTGATGCGCGGCGAGTTTAGCAGGCTCTGTCGACAACAGATGCGCGTCGTAGAGATACAGAGTTGACTGCAACGTGTTGCGTGGCGGCCAGCCTATCTCTCCGCGCCATTTTCCCGGAACGTTTTTGAGCTTAGCATCGGGAGGATGCCAGTCCTGCATGTAGATTGCGAGCGGAGTCTCCTCTGTTATTCCGTTGTTGCGGCCTTTCAGCCAATGGTCCCACCAACGTAGCGCCTGATCGCGCCATTCGATCTGCGGACCCGGTACCGCGTCGTTCGGGAAGGTGTGATTCCACGGTCCGATAATTGCCTTGAGCGGGGCTTTTACTTGTTCGAACATGCTCGGGATCGAGTCGCGATATCCGTCGAGCATACCGCCGATCAAAAAGCACGGAATTTTAATTTCGCTAAGTGGGCGAACGGGGGCATGCCAAAATTGGCCATCGCGCTGATGCTTGAAGTATTGCAGCGACCAGGGCTCCGACTCAAACCGCGGCCCTAACACTTTTTCGTCGAGCGAATAATCGGGAGCCCCCGGCATCGAGGGCGCGAGATCCATATTCAATTCGAATTCATCGAAGTGCATCATGCCGTCGATGTAATGAACGTCGTCATGAAAGAGTTGATCGGTAGCATCGACTGCGAGAATGGCTTTTAATGCGGCCGGGCGGCGCATCGCCATCTGAATCGAGTTAAAGCCACCCCAGGAAATTCCAAACATTCCCACGTTCCCGTTCGACCACGGCTGAGAGGCGAGCCACGCGATGACTCGCTCTCCATCGAGTTGCTCTTGCTCCGAATACTCGCGGTTAGTGGGAACTCCTTCGCTCGCGCCAAAGCCGCGAATGTCGACGCGAACGCTGACGTACCCGCGGGCCGCGAACCAGGTGTGAATTGGGTAGTCGCGGCCAGCGGTCGAATCGTCTTTACGGTAGGGAAGATATTCGAGGAGCGCCGGGAATTTCTCTTCGGCCTTGACCTTCTGTGGCATGTAGAGCGTAGCCGACAAGCGAACTCCATCCGGCATCGGGATCCACTGCTTCAGCAAATGAACCGAGTATTTGGCGGGGGGCACAGACGGTTCCGACTGTGCAACGCGAGACAGAAAAAAAATGAAGAGTAGAGCGATGCAAGAAAAAAAGAGAAGATGTTTGAAGTTAAGTTGGCCAACCATACTTTGGCGCAAATCATATCATCTCAAACCTGGGTTAGCGGAGATCCTCCGATTATGTATCCCGGAAGGGTTAGGTTGCGGACGAGGGGGTTCGTATCAGGGCACGGCTTCAGCCAGGCTGACCTGCGCGCGCGCAAGCCAACGTGGCCTTGGAAGTCGCCCGAGATTATGGTCGATGCCATGGAAAGGAACTGGAAAGTATGGAGAGAGCGCTGGCAGAGTTAGACTTCTGCCAGCGCTTTATTGGAGTGAAAGTCCGTGCGAGGACTCAGGTGGGTCGAAGAGCCGAAACTCCAAGGCTTGAGGTTTATTCTCAGCTCCGATGGTTAAAAGTGCGTCCAAAATACATTCCAGAGCGGCTGGCGAACCTGACCAGACACGGGAAAAACTCTCGCGGTGAACCGCCAGTTCGCCGACGAGCCGGCCGATTGTGTCGGGGCCGAGATCTGGATCCATCATGGTCGCGTCGCTGCCGATGGGCAGCGGAGGGTTGTAAGTAGGCGCCACACGCAGACTGGCTTGTGTCAGCCAATGCGCGATGATGGTCTTCAAATGCAGTCGGCAGCACACACTCTGCATATTCGGCTGGGAGGCCAGTGCGGCGTGCCAGGAGAGGATCTTCAAACGATCCAACCATCGGTTTTCTACTACGACAAACCACCCTTTATGACGGAGCGTGTCGAGTCCGCACACGGAACAGCAAGAGCGCTTTAGCGTTGCGAAATCCATATTTATCGATATCTCGTTTGGACTAATTGAGTGCAGCTGCGCGTTTGAGAAGCAAAGCAGGCGTGCGCTTTTCAAGCGGTACCGCGGTCAGCCGCAGGGCGGTATCGAGGCGCAGGGTGAATTGAGCCGCGCAGGTGTCACAAAGCCAAAAATGCTCGCGGTGACGAAGCTTTCGTCGAGGTGCAGTAAAGGCTTCATTACTGTCAGGAGGAAAAGTCTCCGCCAGAAAAAGCTTGCCTTCGTGCATGGATCGGAAGGGAACGTAACAAACGGGGTTGGCGCATTTGTGAAGCATGAGCTGGCCGTCCAGTCTTCTCTTTTTTCTATGAGCTGGCTATCAGAGATTCGATAACTAGTGCATGTGAGGGACCAACGCCAGGGTCAGAAGGGTAAAGCGCTTAGTTCGCAGTTGCTATGAGTTGCAAATGGTTTGATGCAAGTCCAAAATGGCACACGCCGGAGGCCAGTCGCGAGCGACGGCGGGCCGTCACAACGGCTCCGCGAAGGCGTGCGGTTCCTAATCAACCGCTTCGGATATATTCAGACTGTTTATTCGCTCCATCCAACACAAGTGTGAACGATTACTCCATCAGCGATTAATGCATGAGCCAGACGGAGGCAGTAATTAGTACGCCCGCCGCCGCGACCACTAGTCCTAGATGCCAGAAGAGACGGCGGCCAGAAAGCAATGTGATGGAGCTGACGACGAGAGCAATTTCCAAAAATACTTCGGCGAGGTCGAAACGGTCTGCTCGATGTCTCGCTTCCTCTCCCTCTTTCTCGAGTTCACGTGCCTTGGTGTCTAGCTCTTTTTGATCTTCCTTGTAACGATCTGCCTCCGCCTGATATTTTTCTTTAAGCTTGCCCGCAGACTCCGCATCTTTCGTCGCGATCACTCCCGTCAGGTCGGCGAACAATTCGTCATTGTGTCGACGAATATTTTTTGCCTGGTAGTAGCCCCACTGATCGGTAACTTTATTCTGCAGGATGATCTCTTCAGTATGCGTGCGGTGCCCGAGTAGCGAAACCACGGCCACAAGAACCGCGAGTACCGCCATGGTCAGACTGACGGGCGCGAGTTCGCGATGCTCTCTACCGTGCTCGGCGTGTTCCTGCAATTCACTTAATTCTTCGCTCATAGGATCAGTCCTTCTGGTAGTGGTGCAACGTTTGGCTTCAACGTTTCTATGTATGATTTCATTTCGATGATTTCATTCTACAAAAATTCTGCCGGTCACTCACCCATCACTTTTATAAGCACGCGCTTGTCGCGTTGGCCGTCGAATTCGGCGTAAAAAATTTGCTGCCACGTCCCGAAGTCAAGTTTGCCGTTCGTTACCGGAACGACAACCTCGTGATGAATGATCAGCGATTTTAAGTGAGCGTCTCCGTTATCTTCTCCCGTCTGATGATGCTTGTAATCCTGGCGGAATGGGGCAAGCGTCTCCAGCCATTGATCGATGTCTTTGATCAGCCCGCTCTCGTTATCGTTCACATACACGCCCGCCGTAATGTGCATGGCGGAGACGAGAATCATTCCGTCCTTGATTCCGGATGTCTTCAGCGCGGACTGGACCTGCGGGGTGATGTGGACGTAGGCGCGCTTCGTTTTGGTGTGGAGCGTGATGTACTCGGTGTGAAACTTCATCTCATCCTTCGTGCGGGCCGCCTCGTGCAGGGCGGACACTCCTATCCGCTTCGCACTACCGCATTGACTCTTCGATTTCGGAAATCCAATCCGGACGCTTCAATATCTCGCGGGGTTTTGGGCCGTCGGCGGCGCCTACGATGCCATCGCGCTCCATAAGGTCGATAAGGTGGGCGGCACGGCCGTAGCCAATTCGCAGGCGGCGCTGCAGCAGGGAAGTTGAGGCCTTGCCGAATTCCAGAACCAGCCGCACGGCGTCGTTGAAGAGTGGGTCGTTGTCATCAGAAGAAGCCTCTCCGGATTCGCCTCCGCCGCCGGCGGCGTCGTGATCTTCTTTTGGCACCTCGAGAAACTTCTCCTGATATTGCGCCTTGCCCTGCGCCTTCCAGAATTCGACAACCGCTGCGATCTCTTTCTCGGTTACATAAGGAGCGTGTAGTCGGTGAACCCGTGCCGATCCGGCTGGCAGATAAAGCATGTCGCCGCGACCTAAGAGAGACTCGGCGCCGTTGGCGTCAAGAATTGTGCGGGAGTCGACTTTTGACGCGACACGGAACGAGACTCGAGCTGGAAAGTTCGCTTTGATCAAGCCGGTGATGACATCAACCGACGGACGCTGTGTAGCGAGCACGAGGTGAATGCCGACAGCGCGCGCCATTTGCGCCAGCCGCGTGATCGACTCTTCAACGTTGCTGCCGTCGAGCATCATCAAGTCAGCCAATTCGTCGATGATGATCACGATCTTCGGGAGCGGACCGTCTTCCGGATTCGCCGCCTGCTCGGTGAAGAGACTTGGCGTATCGTCGAACAGGCGATTGTAGCTGTCGATGTTTCGCACGCCTTTAGCGGCCAGCAATTTGAGGCGGCGTTCCATCTCACGTACCGCGTTTCGTAGCGCGTTGGCCGCCAACTTCGGCTCAGTGATGATTGGGGTATATAGGTGCGGGACGCCTTCGTAGTTTCCGAGTTCGAGGCGCTTTGGATCGACCAGCACAAGTCGCACTTCGTCCGGCGTTGACTTGTAAAGAATCGACATGATCATGGAATTGACGGCCACGCTCTTGCCCGTCCCTGTCGATCCGGCAATGAGCAAGTGCGGCATGCTCGCCAGATCGGCGGCGGCGATGCGTCCATTGATGTCTTTGCCCATGGCGATCGTGAGCTTCGACTTCGTACCCAGGAATTCCTGCGACTCGAGGTTCTCGCGCAGCCAGATAATTTCCCGCTCGCGGTTCGGCACCTGAATGCCGACCGTGCTCTTGCCAGGCATGCGTTCTACGAGAATGCTCTCCGCGCGCAACGCCAGGCAAAGGTCGTCGGTGAGTCCGATGATGCGGCTGTACTTGATCCCAGCCTCGGGCTTGAATTCAAACGTGGTCACAACCGGGCCGGGATTAATCTGGGTTACCGTGCCATGCACGTCGAACTCTGCGTATTTTGCGGTCAGAACTTGAGCGACAACCTTCAATTCTTCTTCGTTAACGGATTGCTGCTCGTCAGGCCGATGGAGCAAGCTCGATGGCGGAAGTTTGTAACTGCCTGCAATTTTCGGAAGTGTCGTCTTCGCCTTGATCTCACTATCAGCACGCTCGGTAACTTCGATGTCGAGTGGTACGGAGAGCGGGGCAGCAGGCGAGGGTTCCGGCTCCTCGACCATCATGCGCTCGATGCCCGTGCGCTTCGCGGGTTCATTAGAATCTGCAACACCGCGTAGCTCGGCTTCGGGCCGAGAACCTTCTCGTCCCGTTGCTTCATATTCAGATTTAGAATTTTCGGCACGCGCGGCTGGAGCACGCCCTGGGACGAGTTGCGCCGTGACTTGCGGCCGAATGGCACGCCGTTTGTCGAGTTCCTTCTGTTGGCGCGTGCGCTCGCGCTCGTTCTGCCAGTCTTTCCAACGGTCGCGTAACGCAATGACAAAAGCAAAGCGCGTGGGCGCCCACACCTGAATGGCGGAGAACGAAAACGCCGTGGTGAAGTAAAGAGCAACGGCCAGGACGGTAGTGCAGACGATGTAGGCGCCAGCCACGTTCAGGTAGCGGATCAGGAAGTCGCCGACAATGCGGCCGACCAGACCCTCAATCGGAATCGAGCCCATCCAGAGGAGGTGAGCAGGCAATAGTGCGAGAAGCGCGGGCAAAAAGATTAAAAGCCAAACTCCGCCTAGCGTTTTAGCGATGGGATTCTGCACCGGGCGCGAACGGAACCAGCGGAGGGCTAGCAGTCCCATGAAAACGGGTAAGAGAAATGAGCCCGCTCCCCAGAATTGCAGGACGACGTCGGAAACATAAGCTCCGAGTATTCCGACCCAATTGCGCGCGGCATGCGATGCGTCCAAAACCGACGCGCTGTTGAACGAAGGGTCGAGCGGTGAATAGGACGAGAGTGCGAGAAATAGGAGGAGCGCGGAGACGCCGACCAGAAACCCGACAAGCTCGTTCAGACGCCGGTTGCGGGTAGGGGCGAAGACTTTCGTAAAAATTGTCATTTAGGCAGCGACGGAAAACGCCCGCGAAGGCGAAAACCGTAACGAGGCCAGAGCCAGATGATTATGACAAGAAGCTCCAACTCGCACAATCTTCGAAAGTAGAAGGGGTAGCGATCTGGATACCTTTGCTCGAGCTCAATCTAACCTGCGGCTGACAACTAGTTGAGGGTAGGAGCCTTACAGCCCCGCAACCTTTGCCGTTTGCGGGTGTTCTTAAACTCAGGATTCTCCCTAGGTAAACGCCGACGCGCAAGGCAGCATCCATGAGTCGCAAAACCGGCATCAGACCTGAGGCAAAATCGACCAAAGCAATGGCTCAAAACTGGAGGTAGGGTCGACTTTCAGCACCTCCCCCCAAAAAATAATCTTTAGGAGAGATTTAATGATGAAGAAGTTTGCAGTAGCAATGTTGCTCGCGGCGGGGATGGCTTTAGCGGGATGCGGTTCGAGCAGCCACAACGGCGGGAACGTGAACGGCAATTGGACAGCGGCCCTGCAGGATGCGAATGGCACTCCAGTCTTTGCTTTTACTACCAGCCTGGCGGCAACCGGCAATGGTTCGGCAGTGACCGTGAGCAACTTCAATTTCACGACGAACTCGTGCTCTTTCACGGCAGCTACTGAGACGGCATCCTTTGTCTTGAGCGGCAACTTCAACGGCAGCGTGACCGGAAGCTTTCAGTTGAG
>JAYVCW010000422.1:0-3399 GCA_043749775.1 Acidobacteriaceae bacterium
CCATCAAGAGCCTTTAAGCGCACGCCGGGGTTAGTGTCGTTTTGCAGCGCGTACATCAGCGCCTCGCGAACTCGAATGTCATCCGGACGCTGAGTCAACAGGTCTACCGAATCCATGCGAACTCCGGAGTTGTAATTGTTGCGCGCCGCGAACAACAGCAATTGCTGGATTCGCTGATCGTTTAACGGCCCCTGCGCTTCCTGGGTCGATAAAGTGTCGTATTTGATGCTGACTCGGTTGGAGTTCGGTTCCTGCGTCACTGAGCGGATCCCGGCGATTGCGGCAGCCTCTACCGGCTGGGCCGTGCCAGAGCCCACTTGCGAAATAGTGGTGCCCTGACCCGCGCCGCGTCCGGAGGCGACAGCGTTGTAAGTAGCGGCGATGCCCCCGCCGAATCCCACCATGAAAATGATTGCCGCGAGCGATGGGGCCATGCGGATCTGCCGCACCCATGTCGCTGGCTCCAGGATGAAGCGCTGCAGAATGCCACCTTGGCGTGCGGTTTCAAGGCCTTCTTGCAACCGCATGCGTGATGCCGCCAGCAAGTTTGGGGTGGGCTCGGCGACAGGCAGTTCTGAAAGCGTCGACTGGAACTGGCGCGTGGCCTTCGCTTCGACGGTGCATTCCGGACAGCGCGCCAGATGCTGTTCTACTTCATAGCGAGCGTCGTCCTCAAGCTCGTTGTAGACGTAAAACAAGATGTTCTGCCGTACCCAATCACATTTCATGTTCGTCTCCCTTCGCAGGGGAATTGATCGTCATCGCATCTCCGCCAGCGCGGCCCGCAATTTTTGCGTCGCGCGAAACAACGTATTCTTTGCCGTCTCTTCGGTCGTGTTGAGCATCTCGCCGACGGTTCGCAGCTTTAATCCCTGATAATGCTTCAACTCGAATACCATTCGTTCGCGCGGCGTCAGGCGCGCCAAAGCCGCGCCAATCTTCCCGCCTAACTCGCGCCTCATCAAATCGCGCTCCGGATTCGCCCCGGCCCTCGCATCTGGAAATTGTTCGATCCGGCTGTACTCTTCACCCGACGAATCGACCGCGACCGGCGCATCTTCCTTTCGTACGTTTCGTTTTCGAAGATGATCCAGGCAGAGATTCGTAACAATCCGGTAAATCCAGGTATAGAACGAACACTCGAACCGGAAACTACCGAGATTCTTGTAGGCCTTGAGGAAGGCTTCCTGATAGACGTCTTGAGCGTCCGACTCCGATCCGGTCAGATGCAGCGCCAGTCGCAGCACAGACTGGTCGTAGTGGCGCACCAATACCTCGAAGGCCGCACGGTTGCCATGCTGGGCCTCACGAATCAGACTCGTATCGTCGATGCGGTTGCTTTGTGCTGCCAAAGAGCCCCTCACGGTGGGGTTCTGGATGCTTCTGCTCTGTCCCGCCTGCCTCTGACGGTAATGGTCGCCAACCGCAAGTGTTATTGCGTAGGAATCGGCCGGCATGATCTGTCTCTGTCCTCTACAAGTGTTACCAATCCTTGTACTTCCATGCACAGAGATAGACGGGACAATACCCGGAAGGTTAGCAGATTGCGTGATTGCCGGTAAGCTAGCCACCGCCAAAAAGGTTGAAGTTGAGCCGCATTTCGTTGGTCGGCTCAAATCCCAGCGCTTCATATAAAGCCCGGCCCTGCACACTGGAATGCAAGTTGACTGCGCGAAAGCCCTGGGCCTTGACCCAGTCAAGAATCGTCGTCATAACCTGACGGGCGATTCCCTGGCGGCGGAATTCCGGCTCGGTGTAGACATTTAAGATCAGCGCGCGCTCCGTGCAAGGATCCTTCGGATTCGCCGGCCAGGGACTGAGCAGGACTCCTCCTCCGCCCGCCACGCGCCCCGACCGATCGACGGCAAGCCAGTGCCGATATGTGCGATGAGCTAGAGCTCCTTCGAGCCATGGTGCCGCTACTTCGACCATCCGATCAAGATCGGCGGATGTTCCTTCGCCCATGTCGCGAAACATCGATCGTCGATGGTGCAGAATGATCGCCGCCTCTGTCGTCAGCGCCTCTCGAATCGTGATTTGGTTGGCACTCATGATCGACGGTAACGCTCCTTTTCAGATAATCATCCCGAGAGGCGCAGCAGACTTGCAGTTCTTCGAAGCGAGTGTCGAAGCCAGGACCGGCGTGTGCGTGCGACTCTCAAAAGGTACAATAAATGTAACGAGCTTCTCGGTCGAGGAACCCCGAATTCATGTACGAAGTAACAGTAGAAGATACATTCGCGGCAGGGCACTACCTGCGCAACTACAAAGGCAAGTGCGAGAATCCGCACGGCCACAATTATAAAATTCAAGTCACACTGGCCGGAGCGGAGCTCGATAGGGCAGGTCTGCTGCTTGATTTCAAAGATTTAAAAGAGGTAATGAAGAGCACGATTGAGCGTCTTGACCACCAGATGATCAATGATATCGAGCCCTTCACAAAAATCAATCCGTCAGCCGAAAATCTGGCTAAATATTTTTACGACCAGACAAATAGCCGCCTGAGTCAAGTGACCAACGGCCGCGTGAGGGTGAAAGACGTCACCGTTTTCGAGACCGACGTTACCACCGCCCGCTATAGCGAGTGAAATCATCGGGTCCAGTTTGGTGATCGGGCCGGCGGGCGATCGGGAAAAACGAAAGCTCGAGTGACACTGAACTCGAGTGACGCTGAAGAGCGCTAGGGCTTTAGATCTCCAGATCGTGAAGTCACCCGATTATTTCATTGCATGCAAATCTCAGAAATCTATAAGTCGCTACAGGGAGAGTCGACCTACGCGGGTCTTGCTTGCGTCTTTGTGCGCCTGACCGGTTGCAACTTGCGCTGCTCCTGGTGCGACAGCGAGTTCAGCTTTTATGGCGGGAAGAAGATGACAGTGCAGGAAGTGCTAGAGGAAGTGGCTCGGCTCAGCCCGTCTGGCGGTTTCGTTGAGATTACGGGCGGTGAGCCCATGCTGCAGGAGCGCGAAGTCATACCGCTCATGGAACAACTTTTAGATGCCGACTACACCCTGTTGCTGGAGACGAGCGGCGAACGCGTACTGTCGCGCGTGCCGAAAGCGGTAGTCAAAATCGTTGACGTAAAGTGTCCGCACTCGGGCGAGGCCGACACGTTCGCGATGGAGAATCTGCAAGCGCTACGTGCGCACGATGAACTTAAATTTGTTCTGACCGACCGCGCTGACTATGAGTTCGCGCGTGATTTCGTAGCTTCGAACCACCTCGCCGGGCGGGTCCACGCAATCTTATTTTCTCCAGCATTCGAGAAAACGGCGTCGGGCTCACGGGACACGTCGCACTGCCAACTGGACCCGCAACAACTTGCACAATGGATTCTCGAAGATAATGTTCCCGCCCGTTTGAGTCTGCAGATTCACAAACTAATCTGGGATCCGGCTG
>JAYVCW010000423.1:0-2329 GCA_043749775.1 Acidobacteriaceae bacterium
ATGTCAAAAATACGAATTACGTTTCTGTGTGTTACCTGGCGAGCCAGGATGAGTTCCTGCTTGAAGCGCTCGATGATGGCGGGACTGCTGGACAGGTCCGGACGTATGACCTTGAGTGCGACGAACTGATTAACTTCCAGGTCTCTCGCCTTGTAGACGGCGCCCATACCGCCTTGCCCCAGCAGGTCGAGAATTTCGTAACGACGTCCTAGCAGGCTTCCGGGCTTTAAAATGAGACCAGCGTCAGATGCAAAATAGCTTGTGTTTTGCGCCACGGGTGCCGGGCGCGGCGGGGCCGGAGAATTGGGCTTAAATCCTCCGAAGTCAACTATTGTCGGTGCATCGGAGGGCGGCCTAGATTCGGCCGCCGAACTCTCTCCAGGCGTGCGCAATGCTGCTGCACCCCCAGCCAGTGTGGGCTGATCGTCCTCTCGAGGTCGATCGGATTGTGACATCAACACCTCGACCGATTAAAAGAAGGGGAACTGGTCGCCAAAAGACTTCAGCACCATGAATCAGCCAGTCAAAGTCCCGTGCTGGCGACCCCGCGATTTAAGGAAGTATATAACGAGTCCCTTGTTATGTCAGCGCCTGTTAATCGTTGTTGAGCATAGCCTTTACCGAGTAAACACGCCATTAAGGCGGGGGCGGAATTTGTCCCGAGTGATTGCCCTCGGTAACGCTCGCTTCTCTCGCCACGCGTAACTGCAGCATGCGATGATGCCGGCATGGCTCTTTCGGGCGATTGTTTTTTTACCTTGCACGGTGAAAAATTCACCGTTTCGAGTACATAGCCTCTGGAAAGGCTCAGTAATCCTCGACGTGGAAAATTTTTTAACAACCGGAGCGGCACGCGTTGCGGTCCTGACGACGGACGAGTCGATCAAGTCGGCAGCCCAGGACACTCTTGCCTACGATTTTCACATCACGTTGCTAGATGCTACCGAGGGCCTACTGTCCATTCAAAATGAGGTGCCTCTCGAGGCCGTTCTCCTTGACCTGAACATGCTCCCCGGGGCGGTGGAAACGTGGATCGAAGTCATAGATCAGTTGCGGGCCAAAGATAAAGACCTGGTGCTGATCGGGATCGTGTTACCTCTGGGCAGAGCCGTCCGGCGAAAATTTCTCGTGAGCGGCGTGGCCCATTGTTTCGAGGCGCCGGTCGACTTTAACCAGGTAAAAACGTTCCTGCACGACGCACTCGAGCAGCGGCGCCGCGACATTGAAGGCCGAAACCTCCGAGAAGAAGCGTTGAGCCGCTACTCCTTCGGCGAACTGATCGGCGGCAGTGAAGCCATGCGTCTTGTATATGACGCCGTTTCGCGCGTGGCACCCGGCAATACCACAGTCATGATCCGCGGCGAGAGCGGAACTGGGAAAGAATTAGTGGCGCGGGCTCTTGTCGCTAATAGCAAGCGAGCTGATAAACCTTTTATTAGCATAAACTGCGCCGCTCTTCCTGAGGCCTTGATCGAATCGGAGTTGTTTGGTCATGAAAAAGGCGCGTTCACCGGCGCGCACGAATCGCGCGCGGGCCATATCGAAATGGCGGACGGGGGCACTCTATTTCTCGATGAGATCGGCACCCTCGGCTTAGCCCTGCAAAGCAAGTTGTTGAGAGTTCTGGAGCAACACTCTGTGCAGCGGCTCGGCGGGAAAATGCCCCGCCGGATCGACTTTCGCCTGATTACGGCTACGAATGAAGATTTGGAACAAGCGGTCCACGCCGGCAGGTTCCGCGAAGACTTGTACTACAGAATTAACGTGGTTCCAATTCATCTACCACCTCTACGCGAGCGCGGAAGCGACATCGCGCTCTTAGTCGATCACTTCCTGCGCTTTTATTGCGCCGCGAACAGTTTGGGGCCTAAAACTATGGACACCAATGCTCTTGAGGTATTGGAGGATTACGGCTGGCCGGGCAACGTGCGGGAATTAGAAAATCTTATCCAACGTCTTGTGTTGATGGTTCCGGGCCCGGTCGTCTCTGTAAAACATCTGCCGCAAGGGATTCTGTACACCAGCTCCATGAAACACGAATCTCTGTTGATTCCCGAGGATGGGATTTCTTTTGATGACGAGATAGCACGCATCGAAGTCGCCTACCTGCAGGCAGCCCTACGCCGCACCGACGGAAGAAAAGGAGCAGCTGCCAAACTTCTACAAGTAAACGGGCAGCGAATGAAATATTTGTGCCGGAAGTATGAACTCTAGGGTTAAAAATTAACCCCACCGGGGTGAATTACTAACCATAGGCCAGTTAATTTTTTAGGTTTCGAACGGGTACCCGTCATCACATTCCTGCAAGTCGCTCATTTTGTGTCATCTT
>JAYVCW010000424.1:0-2605 GCA_043749775.1 Acidobacteriaceae bacterium
TCGCGGGTTCGAGCCTCGTTGAACATGTTCTCGATCTGCTCGTTTCTAAGCTCGTCGAAGGAACACACCTGCGCAACGGCGGCCTGTCCTTTCGAGCTGCCATAATCGACATCGGCGGTGGCGAGTCCACTCTCGTCGACGACCTGCTTGCTCGCGGATACGAGAACATCAGTGTCCTTGATATTTCGCAGACTGCCGTCGATGTCAACAAGCAACGGCTGGGGCCGGCCTCGAAACATATCCATTGGCTCGTCGCTGACATCACGAAGGCGACGCTACAGTCGTGCGCCTACGATGTGTGGCACGACCGTGCCGTTTTCCACTTTCTGACAGCGCCAGAAGAGCGCCTTGCGTATGTGCGCCAAGTCGCCAACGCAGTCAAGCCCGGAGGGCATGTGATCGTCAGCACCTTCGGACCCGAAGGACCCTCGAAATGCAGCGGTCTGGACGTTCTTCGCTATGACGCCAAGTCCTTGCACAGTGAGTTTGGCGTGCGTTTCCGCCTGTTGGGACACTCCAAGGAATTGCATCGCACGCCGTTCGATACAATCCAACAGTTTCTCTATTTCTCTGCAGGGTGGAATGAAAGAAATCCCTGAATCAACCTAGGAGGATTGTTTTAAGAAATTCCTCTGCGACTGGGCAACCGAGCGCGTCGCTTTGCGTAGCGGACTCAAGGCTCCACCCGATTGATCATAAAACTCGACATTCCGTCGAGGAATTTCCGAAGGACTTGCTCGGCCTCTGCAGGCAGCGCAGCTTCCCCAAAAGCACTATTCATCAAGAGAATCCACCGGTCGCGGGCAGCCTGATTTATATAAAACGGAGAATGCCGCGCGCGGAGTCGTGGATGGCCTCTTTGTTCGATGTAAGTCTGCGGCCCTCCGAACCGGCCGATCAGGAAATCTCGGAGGCGTTGCTCGGCACCGGGAAGATCCGTCGCCGTGTACATGGGCCCCAGAAGGTCGTCTTGGGGGACCTGTCGATAGAAAGCGGCGACCAAGCGTGTGAAACCTTCCGGGCCAATCATCGAATAAACTTCGAGTTCCTGCATTTTCTTTGCACTCTCCTGATCGAACTGTTTCGCTATCAGTTCTTGACGAAGTTACCGAGTCATCGGTTCCTTTACCTCCGTTACTCCACCAGCTCCGGCTGTAACGTACCACGCCGGAGAGACCGTTCCTTCATCAACGCGAAGAACACCGGAACCAGAATCAGTACGTGAATGGTGGACGTAATCATTCCGCCGACCATGGGAGCGGCAATCGGCTTCATCACGTCAGAGCCAATACCGCTTGCCCAGAGAATGGGGATCAAGCTGGCGAGAACGGCGCAGACCGTCATCAGCTTTGGCCGGAGCCGATGCACAGCACCCTCGATTGCGGCCTCATTAATATCGGCTTCTGTAAGCGGGCGACCTGAAGCGATGCGCTTGTCGAGCGATTCGTGCAGATACACGACCATAACGACACCTGTCTCCACCGCGATGCCAAAGAGCGCGATATACCCGACCCACACGGCCACGCTGAAGTTGTAGCCAAGAAGCCACTGCAGAATCAGCCCGCCGGTCATGGCATAGAACACGGGGAAGATCAGGACCATGGCCTCCGTTAGGTTGTGGAAGACCATGTACAGGAGCAGGAAGATCACAAAGAACACCACCGGCAAAATAATCTTCATCCTCTCCTTCGCTCGAAGCTGGAATTCATACTCGCCCGACCACTGATAGGTGTATCCCGCAGGTAATTGCAACTCTTGGCGAAGCATCTTGCTGGCCTGGTCTACGAAGCCACCGTAGTCGGTGGTGTTCAGATCGATGTAGACGTATCCCGTGAGCTGGCCATCTTCATCGCGGATCATTGCGGGGCCGCGCGAGAATGAAATCTTGGCTACTTCGGAAATCGGTATCTGCGCGCCAGCGGGCGTGGCGATCAACACGCGACTCAGCTCTCCGATGTTGTCGCGGAAATCACGCTGGTAACGGACATTGATCGGATAGCGACTGCGGCCTTCAACATTTTCGGCAACGTTCATACCTCCAATGCCCGACTCCACGGCTTGTTGTACGTCGGCAATGGTCAAACCGTATTTCGCCGCTTCCGGACGATTCACCTCTACGTTGATGTAAAAGCCCTGGGAGACTCGCTCCGCAAAAACCGAACGTACCTGCGGCAACCCCGAGAGAATCTTCTGTGCCTGTGCCCCCAGTTGCTGGATTTGCTCCAGATTGGTGCCTTGAAGCTTTATTCCCACCGGCGTCTTGATCCCGGTGAGCGCCATGTCGAGACGGTTTTGCACCGGCATGGTCCAGGTATTCGTCAGTCCCGGAAACTGGAGCTTTTCGTCCATCTCGCGAATGAGTTTTTCGTAGGTCATCCCTGGAGGCCATTTCTCTCGCGGCTTGAGCATCACGGTCGTGTCGTACATATCGAGCGGAGCGTTGTCGGTAGCACTGTCGGATCGGCCGACCACACCGAACACGGTCTCAACTTCTGGAAAAGACCGGAGAATCCGGTCCTGTTCCTGCAAGAGCTGTGATGCTTGCGTGATCGAAATACCAGGAAGTGCCGTGGGCATGTAGAGCGATGAGCCTTCAAACAAAGGC
>JAYVCW010000425.1:0-9139 GCA_043749775.1 Acidobacteriaceae bacterium
AACGAACCCGAAAACTGGAGCAGAGTTCGTTCCATCCTGCTGCCCAAGGATTACGTCAGACTGCAGTTGACCGGCGAACGAGCGACCGACATGGCCGACGCCTCCGGCACTCTTCTGCTCGATGTGGCACATCGACGCTGGTCGAAAGAGATGTTAGAGCTGACCGGGATCGACGCATCAGTGCTACCGAACTTGTATGAATCACCGGAAGTCTGCGGTCAGATCTCCGCCGCCGGCGCGGCGGCAACGGGCCTGCGCATCGGAACGCCCGTCGTAGCTGGTGCGGGAGATCAAGCGGCGGGCTCGACTGGCATCGGTGTCGTTTCCCCAGGGGCGGTCAGCGCAACCATCGGCACCTCGGGAGTAGTTCTGGCGGCAACGGATGCCCCTTCTCTCGATCCTGGCGGAAGGTTGCACACGTTTTGCCACGCAATTCCGGGTCGCTGGCTGGTCATGGGGGTAACCCAGGCCGCGGGGCTCTCGCTGCGCTGGTTCCGCGATCAGTTTGGCATCCAAGTGGACGGCAAGATCGAGTCCTACGACACTCTCATGAGTGAGGCATCGAAGGCCGCCGCGGGCTCCGACGGTCTGCTGTGGGCGCCGTATTTGATGGGAGAGCGTACTCCTTATCTGGATCCGACAGCACGGGGAATGCTGATGGGGTTAACGGCGTCTCATACGCGGGCTCATGTCATTCGCGCGATATTGGAAGGGGTCGCTTTTAGTTTGCGCGACACGTTCACGCTGTTTCAGGGCATAGACGTTCCGGTTAACACGATACGTCTGGGCGGTGGCGGTGCGAGATCTCTTTTGTGGCGGCAAATTCAAGCAGACATATATGGACGACGTGTGGAGACGGTCGAGGCCGAAGAAGGGGCGGCCTACGGAGCGGCAATCCTGGCGGGGGTCGGCGCCAAGGCCTGGCCTTCGGTTGACTCGGCGTGCAAGGCCGTAGTCCGCGTCGCCGGGAGTGTGAGTCCGAATGCGAAAGATGCAGAGACTATGAAGAAGGCATATGCGGCGTATCGCCGCATTTATCCCGCGATGAAATCCATCCTGGATTAATGATCGATAATTAATGAGCGACCACGGAGACCCAGGGTATGACGAGCGGTAGTGACAACTATCAACCGCGGGCGGAAGATAAATTTTCATTCGGCCTGTGGACACTAGGCAATCGCGGACGCGACGCCTTTGGTGATGCTGTGCGCCCGCATATTTCACCTGTTGATATTGTTGCGATGCTGGCTGAAGTCGGCGCATGGGGCGTTAACCTACACGATAACGATCTAGTTTCGATTGATGCCACCGCTGCCGAGCGCGACAAGATTGTCTGCACATTCAAGAAGGCGTGCGAAACCAATGGGATTGTCGTCCCCATGGCGACCGTATCACTTTTTTACCATCCGATTTTCCGGGACGGAGCGTTTACCTCGAACGATGGCGAAGTCCGCGGCTACGCACTCCAAAAAACTATGCGGGCCATGGACATTGGTGCCGAACTCGGGGCGAAGATTTTTGTCCTGTGGGGCGGGCGGGAAGGTGTGGAGACAGACGCCTGCCGGCGCGCCGATGATGCCATTAAACGTTTACGCGAAGCCATCAACTACCTTTGCGAATACAACATCGATCGCGGCTATGGCATGAAGTTCGCGTTGGAAGCCAAGCCCAACGAGCCGCGCGGCGATATTTATATGGCGACTACGGGACAGTATCTCGGCTTCATCCCGACATTAGATCATCCAGAAATGGTCGGCGTGAATCCGGAGTTCGCACATGAAACGATGGCGGGACTGAACTTCATGCACGTGGTAGCACAGGCCTGGGAGGCAGGAAAACTGTTCCACATCGATCTCAACGATCAAATACCGGGCCGGTTCGATCAGGATCTTCGTTTTGGTTCGTCCAATTTGAAGGGGTCATTCTGGTTGGTCAAGTTTCTCGAGGATGCCGGCTACCAGGGACCACGCCACTTCGACGCGCACGCCTACCGAACCGAAGACTACGAAGGAGTGAAGGATTTTGCGCGCGGCTGCATGCGAACCTACCTGATCCTCAAGGCTAAAGCATTGTGCTGGAATTCGGACAAAGAGATCCGGGAAATTCTGAGCGAAATTTCACACAATGGAACTAGCGTTGCGAGGGTCGGTTCCTATTCAAAAGAGAGCACATCCCAGTTGCTAACGCGCGTTTTTGATAAAGACCAGATTCTGAAGAAACGCTTGCCGTATGAGCGTCTCGACCAGTTAACGGTTGACCTGCTACTAGGTGTGCGCTAAAAGTTTAGCTGTCAATATTTGCCAAACCGTGGGGGACAAAAAGCAATGATGATGCTTGCAAGCGTAACGCCCGCCCATTTAGTGCGTCTTTCTCCGATTGACCTGGTTATCGTCAGTTTCTATTTTGTGCTGGTGTTGACTATCGGCTGGTATTTAAAAGGCCGAGCCAATACGGGTGAAGACTTCTTCATGGCGGGACGCGAGATGACGGCGTGGGTGGCCGGACTGAGCTTCCTCTCCGCCAATCTCGGAGCGCTCGAATTGATGGGCTGGGCGGGATCGGCCTACCAGTACGGCATTCTGGCGACGCACTGGTATTGGGTCGGCGCCATCCCCGCCATGCTGTTCCTGGCGCTGGTCATGATGCCGTTCTACTACATTTCCAAAACGCACTCGGTGCCGGGATATTTAAAGCTGCGTTTCGGCGAATCCAGTCGCGCTCTTTCCGCCGTGTCATTTGCTTTCATGACGGTGCTGATGAGCGGCGTCAACATGTTTGCCATGGCCAAGGTCATGCAGATTGTCCTCGGCTGGGACATCAACTTCAGTATCTGGGTCTCATCGCTGACGGTTGCTATATATGTGACCCTGGGCGGCCTGCGCTCAGCGATTTTTAATGAGGTGCTGCAGTTCTTTCTCATCTGGGCAGGCGCGCTGCTGATTCCGGTTCTCGGCCTGTACGAAGCGGGCGGATGGGCTCCGCTGAAGTTGCAGATTGCGCACCGCGCCTCGGAACAGTATGTCCACCTCTGGTCGACGCTCGGCACCTTCAGCAACAATCCCATGGGGATTAACTGGGTCGGGATTGTCTTCGGATTGGGCGCGGTAATTTCGATGGGTTATTGGACGACCGATTTTCTGGTAGTGCAGAGAATTCTTGCCGCGAAAGATATGCGCAGCGCGCAGATGGCTCCCATTATCGGGGCGGCGTTCAAGATGTTTGTGCCCATCATCGTAATTCTCCCCGGTCTGCTGGGTCTGGCCGTGTTGCCTGAGAAACTGCTTCCGGAATCTATGGCCGCCGCCGCTGGAGCCCACAGCTATAACGATGTTCTCCCGCTGATGCTGGCGCGTTACTGCGGGCCCGGATTGCTCGGCTTGGGAGTGACGGCTTTGATTGCGGGCTTTATGTCGGGTATGGCCGGAAATGTAAGTGCGTTCACTACAGTGTGGACCTACGACATCTATCGTCCGTTCATCAACAGCCGAGGCACGGACCATCACTACGTGAACATGGGGCGCTGGACCACGGTGGTCGGCGTGCTCATAAGCGTTGGCACAGCGTATCTGGTCATGCAGTTCGCCAGCATCATGGACTACGTGCAGGCTTTGTTCAGCTTCTTCATTGCGCCGTTGTTCGGAACAGTCGTGCTGGGCATGCTCTGGAAGCGGGCCACCGGCCCCGGCGGATTCTGGGGATTGTTGTGTGGGACGCTGTCTTCAATCGGCATGTGGACCTGGGTAAAACTGGATCCTTCGGCGTTGCGCTATGTGGCCTTATCGCCGAATGCCAAAGGCCTGGCGCAGGATATGTTTCAGGCGCTGTGGTCATTTATTGTATGCGTGACGGTAACTGTGGTGGTCAGCCTCGCGACCAAGCCCGTGCCTGAGAGCCAATTGACAGGCTTGGTTTATGGATTGACCAAAATTCCATCGGTTGGAGATCTTCCCCTCTACCAGAGACCGCTCTTCTGGGCGGCGGTAGTCACGGTCATTTTCTTTGTGTTGAACATAATTTTCTGGTAGCCAGATTTTCTGGCGCCAGGTTCTTCAGTACATGGTCCGGGCAACGGAGGAGCAAAGCATGGTGTCTATCTGGTTCTTTATCGGGATTTCATTGGCCGTCAATGGGGCGCTGATCCTGGCCGCGGGTGTCTACCAACTCATATACCCCCCGGCCAACCCTGGCGTGGCCCTGTTCGAATTACATGCCGGGGTGTGGTGGGGAGCGACGCTGCTGGTAATTGGTCTTGTATATTGTTTCAAATTCGCACCGCGACGACTACGGTCCTGATTCTTACTCGTGTTGCTTTGTTAGAGCATTCGCAGCGTTCGCCGCCAGGATAAACGATGTCGCTATGCCCAGCACATAGTCGAGGCCACGCAGCGTGTATTCGGGCCCACGGAACGCGCGCTCGAATGAGTGGGAGAGGAATCCGTTTTGGAAAGGCGCTCGTCTTCACCTCTCCTGCTTATCAATTGATCTCGAAGTCCCCTCTAGTGTGGCACCGGAAGCGGCGTCGCCGGGATTTTTGAAGCCAGGGACTCATCGGCCTTTTTATGCAGATCCCGAACCTTCGCAAACTCCCGGCGGGAATCGTCTGCGCGGCCCATGGCCTGGTATACACGTGCCAATCGATAGTGAGCGTCAGGCTCCGCGGGATCTAACTCCACGGCACGCCGAAAGGCCGTTGCTGCGTCCTCGTATCGCTTCTGTTGCATCAAAACTGCGCCCATGTCTACATATGCGAAACGTACGTCATTCTTAAGGCGCACAGCATTTCTAAGTTGCGTAAGAGCCTCGTCCAACTTATCGCTCTTCATTGCAATGTCGCCCAAATAGACCATCGACTGGGCATAAGTCGGATCGATCGCCAGCGAGGTCTCAAACTCCGCCTTGGCTTGGTCATATTGGTGCGCCTTCCAGTAGAGATAGCCAAGGCCAAAATACACATTCGGCTCCCGCGGCGATACCTTCGCGGCCTGCTGGAATTCGGCAATTGCTTCCGGGCCTCTGCCCAGGCCGTCGAGCGCCTCTCCACTCAACATGTGAGCGGCCGCGGAATCTGGATCTCGCTCCAGGATGTGGTGAAATTCATCCAGAGCGCAGGAGTAATTCTTAGCCAGAAGACAACTCTGGGCTAGAACCTGATGTAGCTCGACGTTAGCCGGATCCGCCTTGGCCGGCGCCGCGAGATATTTACCAGCATCGGCAAAGCGTTTTGCTCCATAACAACTAAGGCCGAGAAGAGTCACTGCCTGCATATTTTGCGGATCAGAAACCGCCGCCCTGCGGAGTGGGCCGATCGCTGCTTCGAAATGTCCTTGTTTAAACTCGGCCAAGCCCAGATTCAGTTGCACACCTCTCAGCTTCGCATTGATTCTCAACGCTTTTTTGTACGCGGTCGCTGCTTCGGGGTATTTCTGTTGCCGGGAGAGGACAATTCCCAGGCTGGCAAAAGCGGCGGCGTCCCGCGGATTCTGAGCGACCACGGCTGCCCAAGCTTCGGCCGCCTCGGCTAGCTTTCCCTGTTGCTCGAAAGCTATGGCCTCGGACGGGGTGGATTTTTGTCCAGCGGCAGGAGCCGGGGAAAGCAGGCCCAGCAAGAGAACAGCCGCCAGAAAATAAACCGTAGGGAATAGCGCCGCGAGAGCCGTTTCCAACTTCTCGATCTTCATACAAAACAGAGTATACGGAGATCTCCGAGACGAAACGGATATGGAGATGAAGTTGGGCAGTCCAGCGATCCGTCTGGCCACGCCTTGCAGAAGCCGTTGCCGCGTGACGCGTCAGTTAAAAAATACCCCGCTCACAAAGCTGCGTGTGAGCGGGCTTGTAAACAATTTTCGTGAACGGTTAAAAAATCAGTTTCAATCCGAGTTGGAACACTCTCGGGTCAAAGGCTCCCGTGACCGCACCGAAGTTCTTTTGATTGAAGTTGACGACGATGCCGCCGTTGTTATAGTCGCCCTTGAACTGGGTGTGGTTCCATGTGTTGTAGCTCTCGGCGCGGAACTCAAGGCGGCTGCCTCGTGCTTCGCTGAGAATAAAGTTCTTGTTGAGTGACAGGTTCCAGTTGTCACGGCCAGGGCCACGAATCACATTGTGGGGCAGGGTGCCGTAGCAGTCTGGACCGGTTAGGCAGGCAGGCGCTGATAAGGTTGAAGTATCGAACCACTCGCTCACCTTTTTCGGGTACGAAATAGCCCCGTTTAGGTTGGGACGATTTGAGGTGTTGGTTAGAACGCTGCTCGCATTCTGTCCATTCAGCCCGATGTTGAGCGGTGCTCCCGATTCCATCGTGACGATTCCTGCCAGTTCCCATCCTCCCACCGTCGTCTTCAAGAAGCGATTTGTAGCGTTCTTGAACAAAGGAATCTGGTAGACGAAATTGACGAAGGCGACATGCCTGCGGTCAAACACGGATGGCCCCGAGTCGTATCTCCACCCGGCATAGGGATTGGTGACGTTTTGAAGGTCACCGCCGCTACCATTGCTCGTAGCTGAGTCGGTGGCATGCGCGTAGGTATATCCGAATGCCAGTTGCAGGTCCCGTCTCACATTGCCGTGGAGGTCGACCTGCAGCGAGTTGTAGTGTGAGTTGGCCTCGTTATACCCTAGCCGGATGCCGCCGTAACCAGGATAGGCAAGAGTCGGATCAGTGTTCAGAGCTTGAGTACCCGCAACAATCGCGGGCAGGTGGGTAATAGCCGGAAGATTTATGGCGCGATAGTCGTTCTGGTGGCGCCCCTGGTTGCCGACGTAAGAAAACGACAAGACAGCGTTCGATCCCAACGCTTGCTGGACACCGAAACTGTACTGGTAACTGGTCGGCGGCTTGTAGTCGAGGGCTACGCCGGTGATTCCAAGTGGCAGAATCGGCAGATTTGCGGCATTGATAACGGCGCCAGTCTGAACGCTGGTTACGTTTCCACCGGCGGCTGGATCAGAAAACAGAATCGAATGCAGAGTTGGCTGAGCATTGTTCGGAGGATTCGTGGCCCCGTTGTACATGTCGTTGCCCTGAATGCGGTCGTACAGAATACCGAAGCCGCCACGCAGTATTGTTTTGCCCAATCCAGTTAGATCGTAAGCAAAACCGATGCGCGGACCAAAAGCAGGCCAATAAGTCTTAGCTAAGCCCTTAGGGATCGAGCCAATACCGCCGAAGCCGACGCCATTGGTATAGAACGGAATTCCCGCCAGGATCGGATTGGAACTCGTACCTAAACCGGGGCTGATGCCGCCCGGGCACAGAGTAGGATCGGAATTCGGGCCGCAGATGTTGCCAGTATACTTCTGTGTCGCAGGGTCAAACTCGAATGTAGCCTTGTTCGACTGTTGATACAGGTTGGGATAGAAGTTCGCCGACTTGTGGTTGGCCTCATAGGTGTGCGGAGCGCCGTCCCATCGCAGACCAAGGTTCAGGGTTAAGCGATGGTTCACGCGCCAGTTGTCCTGAATATAAGCTGCCGTCGAAACGTTATTCCAATGCCCGCTTTCCTTTACGGCGTCCTCTTGATACTGCGATGCGTAGCCGAGCAGGAAGTCGGCAAAGTCAACGCCCGTATAGCTGCCGTTGAATTGAAACTGACCTTCGGTGTCGGCAAAATAATCCTGAATCTTCTTATAGATTGCCCAACTGAATCCAAACTTGAGTTGATGGGCGCCCTTCGTCCATGAAACGTCATCACGAAATTGGTAGTCGTCTGCTTTATTGATCCATGGCGTCCAGTTCGCGCTGTACTGCGCATTGGTACTTCCATTCAGGTTGACAGCCGGGATTCGGTTGCTCACATTCGGACCAGAAAATAACCGGTCAAAACCGAAGCCCGCTGGCGCAGAGACCAAGCCTGCTGGAATGATGTTGATGCGGTTGCCGTTGTAGTTGAACGATGCTTCGTTGAGCAGCGTTGGGCTGATCACATACGTCGTATGAACTACGGCGCTGTAAGAGGGGTTTCCAAAAACGTCGCTGATGGAGGGCACGTTATCGCCGCTCCATTGGGTGGTGCCGTAGGTTTGCGAGATCTGTTCAGAAACCCAATGCCCGAATACCGAGAACTTAGGAGTGAACTGATGGTCAACGCGGGCAATCTCCTCGCGCACGTTGGTTGGCGAATTGTTGCCTCCGATGAACTGACTGCCGCTCGTCGGCTTGGGGAAAATTCCGCCGTACTTACCACCGGCGTTCAAGAGCAGAACTGCGTTGGGATCGAGGAGGTCCGACGGAATCGTATTGTTGGGGAACGGAGCTCCCAGCGTCAATCCGTCGGCTGCGAACCTCGCTTGCTGCGCAGGCGAAAGCTGGGTAATGGTCGGAACATTAATTGGCCCGGCGAAGACTGCGCCTGTGCCGGCGCCATTCGCATCAGGATATTCACTCGCCAGCGGAACAGTCTGGTTGATCAGACCACCCTGAACGATGCTGCGCCACTCCATGTTGTAGAAGAAGAAAGTTGGGTGCTCTTTCCACGCGGGAAGCTGGCCGCCGGCGTTAAACCCGTACACGTTGAACCGCAGCTCGGCGACTTTGTTGGGGGAGGGGTTGAAGTAGTTGCGGGCGTCGAGAGCATCGTTGCGACCGAATTCCCATGCCGACGCGTGGAACTGTTTGCTGCCGGATTTAATGACGTTAGTGACCGTTGCGGAACCGGTGAGGCCGTACTCCGCGCTGTAGTTGGAATTCATGCTACGGAATTCTGCGATGGCATCTAGTGATGGAGCCACACTGGGGCCACTGCCGCCACGATCGAGGTTTTCCGATCCGTCCAGCACCAGCAGGTTATGTCCCGCGCGCTGGCCGTTGATGCTGACATTATTATCGCCGCTAACTGGGGTTGGGATAATAAGGTCGGCCTGAGCGCTCGATGCACCTGGGGTCAGTGCATACAACGACAGAATGCTGCGACCGTTCGTGCCGAGTTCAGACACCTGGTTACCATTGATCACGGTACTGACTTCGCTTGAATCCGATTGCACCGCGACGGCATTGGCTTCAACGGTGACACTCTCCATCGTCGCGCCCACCTTCAAGGAAAAATCAACGCGGGTGCGGTCGTTCACGTTCAGGACAATATTGTTCCGGTCCGAGGAACCAAAGCCAGCGACTTTGGCGGTAACGTTATAGTGTCCAATC
>JAYVCW010000426.1:0-5748 GCA_043749775.1 Acidobacteriaceae bacterium
AAACAGATCGGCCGCCAATTCTTCCGGAAAGAACTGCGCCGTCTTCTCGCGGTCGCGATCTTTGGTGACTACAGAGAGCTCGAGCAGATCGTTCGCGAGAGACTCCGAGAGTTCTTCTGAGATCTCGAGCCGAAGAGCATCGACTGCCGCTGGCGATGGCGCCTGCGCAACCGCATTACCGCCCGCCAGTACGATACTCAGCAATGCACCGAGATAAAGTGGATGACTTCTCTTCATGTAGTTCAAGTCGCCAGAACAGTCGGCTCTTGGCCCGAAATTCGCTGAACCCAGCCAAATGGGACCAAGAATCCAAGTCTTGGTTCACGCCCGCCTGTTGACTCTAGCATGCCCAGTCCCTAAGCTCTCACTGAGAACTGCTCCACCGGGCACGTAATCCTCATCTTCCACGGGTCGCTCGCCTGTGAGGGCGACAGTCTTCCGATTCTGAACGATTACCAAACGATGTGGAGATGATTCTTTTCCGCGTGCTACAGGAAAGTCTGACAAATGTGCATCGCCATTCCGGAGCTTTTACCGTGAACATCAAGCTTGAGCGAAGTGTTCGAGCGGTCAACTTGGAAATACACGATAATGGCCACGGCATGGCACCGGATTTGTTGGACCGCTTACAGAAGACGGGCACCGACACCGGCGTTTTTTTGGCCGCAATGCCGGAACGGATAAATGAATGAATGGCCAGTTGGAGATGGAGTCCAGTTCCAGTGGCACCACCTTACGTGTCAGGGTCCTCTCGTGTCTACCGAGCAGCTAATCCATTCAATTCAGGCGGAACCCGTGTCTAGGCATTTCCGCGGCATAGCCCTCGTGGCTGGTGTCCGTGGTCGGCGAAGAGCTAGACCGTTGGAACTGATTGGGCGCTCTCGGATTCCGCGCGAGCGTTTGTCTGAGAGGACACAACATCGTTTCTCGCGCCGCTATTATGTCGATGCGCAACAGAGTGACGTTCCACACCAAGCCAGCGCACGCGGTTATCGCTGCCTGACAAAAACAAGGACAGGTCTTCTGTGGTGACGCTTGCGGAGCGATCGCCGATTTGCAGATGTCGAGTGGGATTGTGCGATTGTGGAGGTTCAGTGAAGAGGATCAGTCTTTCTGGATCATCACTTCTGTCGCTCAAACAACCGCGGAGACTGTGTCACCTATCTTGAGCTTAAGTTCGTCAGCGCTACGCCGCGTGATGAGGCTCTCAATGACTTTGTCCCCGACCCGAACTGCCACATGGGCCATACATCGCCGAGTTTAAGTTCTTCGATTTGTCCACGCAATTTGTTTCTAGCTGAGATTGGCATGCAGGCACTATAAGCGCGTTAAAAGGCTCTGCATGATTGGGCGGCCTTTCTTTTTCGCGGTTTCACTCCTGATGCCTGGGAGGGAGAGGGTGTACGGGCAGAAACGCGAATTAATGCTGCTGATCACCAGACTCCTCCGGTCCGACCAGGTTTCTCCACCATCTTCCGTCTTCGCTGTGACCATTCACCTCCATCTTTGCCCGACAGGTAAAGATTTGCTTCCAAGTCGTTCCGCCATCCAATGTTATGTGGAGCCTTCCCTCACCTCCTGTAACCGCGAAAAGCTTTCCAGTTTTGCGGACTATTTTGGTCAAAAGCCGGAGTGTAGACTCGCAGGGTTATAATCACGCCACTCATGGCCCTAACCTCCGGCACCAGAATTGGTTTTTATGAGATTCGATCACTCCTCGGTGCTGGCGGCATGGGCGAAGTTTATCGCTCGCGCGACAGTAAGCTCGGCCGCGAAGTTGCGCTGAAGGTCCTGCCTTCCACAGTTGCAGGCGACTCCGACCGACTGGGCCGTTTCAGCCGCGAAGCCAAAGTTCTGGCGGCGCTGAATCACCCCAACATTGCCGCTATCTACGGCCTAGAAGATTCCGGCACCACGCACGCGCTAGTGATGGAACTAGTAGAAGGGCCTACGCTCACCGAGCGGATCAAAGCCGGGTCAATCCCGATTGAGGAAGCTCTCCCGATCGCCAAACAGATCTGCGAGGCGCTCGAGTATGCGCACGAACATGGCATTGTTCACCGCGATCTAAAACCAGCAAACATTAAGGTCACGCCTGAGGGAATAGTGAAGGTCCTCGACTTCGGGCTGGCGAAAGCGTTGGAAAATGAGGGGAGTGCGGCAGACGTTTCCAGTTCTCCCACTATGAGCCGAATGGCCACGCAAGCTGGGATTATTCTGGGCACGGCGGCATACATGTCGCCCGAGCAGGCGCGCGGTAAGGCGGCGGACCGGCGCGCGGACATCTGGGCGTTTGGCTGCGTGCTGTATGAAATGCTGACCGGCGAAATCGCCTTCAGCGGAGAAACGGTGACAGACGTTCTTGCAGCAGTGATCAAAGAACATCCCGACTGGGCTCAGCTTCCGGCGACGACATCCACAAGAATTCGAGTGCTGGTGCAGCGCTGTTTGCAGAAGGACCCGCGGCAGCGGCTGCAGGCGATCGGCGACGCGCGCATCGTCATCGACGAGGTGCTGTCGGGAGCGCCGGATCCAACATCGCCGGCACACCAAAACATGGTTGATGTTACGGCATCAGCGCGGCGCCGCTTCCTGACTTGGGGGCTGGGTGGGCTGATCTTGGGAGCGCTCGTTGCGGGAGTAGTTTTTCTAGCGGTGAGGCCGCAGGCACCACCCCGGCTGGTGCGGCGTCTTACGATCGGCATGCCGACCTCAACGTCGTCGTCTCCGTTTTACCCGGACCTGGTTCTCTCTCCGGACGGGTCCGAGGTTGTGTATTCGATGTCGCAGAGCGGCAAGACTCAACTCTATCTCCGTCCGCTGGATCGCTTCGAGGCCAAGGCCATCGCCGGGACGGAAGGCGCATATAGCCCATTCTTCTCGCCTGACGGGCGGTCGCTGGCGTTCTTTGCAGGCGGTAGCCTGAAGAAGGTAGGCGTGGCAGGCGGCCCCGTGCAGAACTTGTGCAACTCTTCGGGGGCTGGGGGGAATTGGGCGGCTGACGGAACCATTTTCTTTCAGGGCAAGAATCTTGGGCTCTCGCGGATCGCGAGCGCTGGAGGTAATTGCGAGGAGATCACGAAGCCGGACGCAAGCAAGGGTGAGGTGGGTCATGATCTGCCAGAGCTCCTGCCGGGCGGGGAGGCCGTGCTGTTCAATATAGGCCGGGGGTTCAGTACTGGCCAGGCCAGCATCGCCGTCCTGTCTCTGAAGACACGCAAGTGGCAGACGCTGGTCCAAGCAGGTATCTATCCTCATTACGTTCCGGGAGGATACCTGGTCTACACGCAAGGCGGCGCGCTGCTTGCGGTACCGTTTGATCTTGCACAAGTCAAAGTGACAGGTTCGCCGCTCCCGATTGTGGATGGGGTGATGACCAATCCCGACACGGGCGGGGCGCGGTTCACGTTTTCGCGCGATGGGACGCTGGCCTACATCCCCGGGAGTGGCGCCGACGCTGGCCGCAAGCTGGTATTGGTCAATCTAAGTGGAACATCGCAAGTGCTGACGCGAAGTGAGGGAGCCTACGAAGACCTATCGCTTTCGCCTGACGGACGGCGCGTTGCGCTGACCGTCGAAGGGCCGACGTGGAATATCTGGATTTACGAAATCCCGCGCGGGACGCTGACGCGGTTCACCTTTGAAAATGACAACCGGGATCCTTTCTGGACGCGGGACGGTAAGCGGGTGATTTATACATCGTTTCGCAACGGCAAGTACGGTCTCTACTGGAAAGCAGCCGACGGAAGCGGGAGCGAGGAGCAACTCGTCACCAGTGTCAATTGGATATGCGCCTCTTCTTTCTCGCCTGACGGGAAGGAACTGGCCTACATCGAGCAGAGTCCCGAGACGGGGACCGATATCTGGATACTGCCGCTCGATGGCGAACGCAAGCCTCAGCCATTTCTACGGACTCGTTTTAAGGAGTGGTTTCCTGAGTTTTCTCCAGACGGACACTGGCTGGCTTACGAGTCGGACGAGTCAGGGCGCTTCGAAATTTACGTTCAGCAATACTCAGGCCCGGGAGGAAAGGTGCAAATCTCGAACGAGGGCGGCGTCCGGCCAGTCTGGTCCCACGACGGGCGCACGCTCTTCTATGCGAAAGGCGACAAGCTGATGCGGGTGCCCATCGAGACCAAGATTGGATTCGCGGCCGGCACGGCGCAACAGGTATTTCAAGGCGACTACTATGCTTCCGGTCACTACTTCGATGTCATGCCCGACGGAAAGCAGTTTGTCTTCATTAAGGAGACGGAGCAGGCGCGGGCCGCCACGCAGATCAACATTGTGCTGAACTGGTTCGATGAATTAAAGCAGCGGACGAGCCCTGGCGCAAAACGATGATCCGCAAACTGCCCAGTAATTTAGGGCACTCGGAAAGTGCTATCCAGGAACCGTTAGTTCCGAATCGCCGACGATCCAAGCGGAACTGCTTTGGCTTGCCAGAACGCCGCTGGCCCGGAATGACTTCCGTTGTCCGTGATACAACCCAGTCCAGGTATGCCGTGTGCGTTCTGTGGCCCTTGACAACAATCGGCGTTGGGTGCGGCTTTTCCGTAATGGCCTCGATTCAGATCCCCGCGTACCAAGAATAGCCATAATTGGGTGATTTGGGATCAACAGCGGAGACGAAGCCTTTGGCGGAGTCAGTGACCATCAGCCGGTTTACAGATTTGACGCTCTTATATCCAAGTTGGCGGGGGACGCGCAACCGCAGGGGGCCCCCGAAAGTCACCGGCAAACCTCCATCGTTCATGGCCCACGCCAGCAAAGTCTGGGGGTGCTGAGCATCCAACATGTCGATGCTCTCCCACCAGTCGGGATCGATCGAGAAGTACGCGACGTATCGAGCTTGGGGTAGTATCCCGGAGTCCTTAACAACCTCAAACAAAGAAGTTCCGATCCACTCCGCGATGTAGGACCATCCCTCCTCGCAAACTACTTCGGTGATTTGGCGGCGGACGGGAAAGTTTGTGAGGTCGGCGAGGGAATACGATCCTGGTCGCGCCACCATTCCTTCAATGGAAAGCCGCCAGTCCACAAAGCCGGCGTCCTGCAGGCGCTTAAAGGTGTCGTTCAGAGGAGGAATACTGTTGGCGAAAGGAACTTTGGAAATCATGCTACGAGGAAACTCGCGGGCCAACGAGTGTCTGGCCAAGAGTCGGTGCGCGGCGTAGGTCCGGGTTTCGCCCGGCCCATAGATTCCACGGCCATCGGGCGGGACGAGCCCATAGCGCATAGCTAGACCGGCAGCGCCGCCCAGGCCTGAAACGCCAGCCGTGGCTGCGAGCCCAGCGGTCAGAAACTTGCGACGTGAAGTTTTGCTCATGTCGCTCCTGTCGTGCAGCCCTGCTACCGGTGATCATCTGCCGCATCCGAGTTCCGAATCCGCTTAAGGCGACCATCGCGACGTGGCCAACTAAGAAGAGCACAAGACAGATGGAGAAGAAGAAATGAAGTGTACGGGCGGATTGCCGTCCTCCGAGAGAATTAACAGCCCAAGGTACGGCGGCATTCAATCCGGTGGACATTGCGAGACCGAGATCGCGGGCACTTAAAACTGTAACGAACTCTTTACGGCAACGGACCGTACACGGTAACCGAACTCGCCCCGCCGACGTAAACATGTCCGTTCGCGATGGTTGGAGACGTGTATTTAATGGCGAGATCGCAGGTGTCGCGGCTGCCGGACTGCCCGCTGTTGTATAGCTCCTGTCCGAGGTTCTGGGCGTTGTAGGCGTGCAGGAC
>JAYVCW010000427.1:0-2871 GCA_043749775.1 Acidobacteriaceae bacterium
TGTAACGACGAGTTGCTTTGCGTTCATCAACTTCAATCGCTCCTCAAGATCGGTGCCGATGAAAGCGCTATTCACATTTTTTGTGAGCACGGGTTCTCCCTCGACCGGCACTGCTTCCGGCTTGACCTTAACTCCCTTGCCATTGAACAGGCTTTCGGGTTTCGGATTCACATGATGGATATGAATCACCGGCCGCCTTGTTCTTCTCCGCTCAGCGAGCAGATTGGCTACATTTGATTCGGCGTCATGATTATTGCGCTGGCCCCAGCGAGGATGATCGAACGCCTCTTGCATGTCGATGACGAGCAAAACCGCCGAGCTAAGATCCGAAACCATGTAACCTCCAGGCGTAATCGCCGGTAATGTTGTGGATGGCATCATGCTTCGCGCCTTGCGTGAATGGCAGTTGCGAGTGTTTCAGTTCGCGATAGCGGCGGGGCGACACCCCGAAGTGCTTGCGGAACGTTCGCGAAAAAAAGCTGATGCTGTTGAACCCAGCCGAGTACGCCGCATCGGTTATCGATCTCCCTTCGCGAATCGCTTTCGCCGCCACCGCTATCCTCAGCTTGACCGCATACGAGTGAAGCGGAACACCAACGAGATAGTGAAAGACACGATTCAGATGAAACGGGCTCATCTGCGCCAGTTGCGCCAAAGAGGTGAGGCTGTGGTTACAGGCATATTGCTGCGTAAGCAGTTCACATACGCGTTTAATTCGTAAGCGATACCACCCGTAACTGCTCTCCACCGAACTCCACAAAGAAAATTGCTTTTCTTCAGGGACCAATAACTGCGCTGCTGCAAGGGCGACACCTTCCATGAGCATTTCGTCCTTGGCTTGCAGAGCATCGGTAATCAAGCTCATTTGAAAGGCGGAGCGCGCTGAGGTCTGCTCTCTAGGAACAGCCCTGGCATCGGGCAATTGGCCCAACGCATCCTCGATCAAATCTTGCTGGAATCGAATGCTCAAGCATTCATCTCGCGCTCCATCCGATGGATGAAAAATTCGTTGGGAGATTCCGGGGTAAGAAAGCAGTACATCTCCTGGTCCCAGCATCCATGTTCCCGTCCTGCGAACGATGCTGAATTGGCCGGCGCGGAGAAAAGTCACGCAGTATGCTGGGACAATCTCCACCTTGCCATCGACGTGGACCTGGTCTGCTGGATGGTCGAATCCTAAGACCTGCAATAGCGGTGTCTGAAAAAGAGTCGTGACTCGCGTCATAATGTTTAATTCCCCGGCTTAAAAGCCCCATTTGCCGTACCAACGCTTTTAACTGTCCCAAGGTGCTTCGTCGCGGGCTTAAACAATCAGATGAGCGAGAAATGGTCGTCGATTTATTTAATCTCTGCGATTAAATCGATCTCCACGCACGAACCAAATGGTATTTGTGCCACGCCAAAGGCGCTTCTGGCGTGCGGCCCCGCGTCGCCAAAAACTTCGACGAACAATTCCGACGCACCGTTAGCGACGAGATGCTGCTCTGTAAATGTAGGCGCGCTGTTCACGAGAACCATAAGCTTCACGATCCGGCTTATGTTGTTCAGGTCTCCAGCAGCGGCATGCAGCGTTCCAACCAAATCTATCGCCACGCCGCGCGCAGCCAGTCGTCCTTCGGCGGTGTTCAAGTCGGCGCCAAGTTGACCGACCCACGGCCGCCCGTCACGCTTTGCGATGTGTCCGCTTACGAAAATCAGCGTTCCATGCTTGACGAACGGTGCATAGGCCGCGGCAGGCGCAGTTAGCGGTGGCAACGTAATGTTGAGACGCTTCAGCTTGTCATAGATGGACATTGAATTGATAGACATTGAATTGTTGGACATTGAATTTGTCTTTGGTGCGAGTTCAATTTATAGCGTCAAAGTGCCTTCGAGGACGGGAGTAACACTGCCGCCCACTTCAATACCCTCGGCTCCTGCCTCTCCATGAATACGCACATGCAGAATGCTTCGGCGTTTCATTCGCGTGCCTTGCTCGCTGTAGAACGTCGTTCCGCTTTTTGACGATACGAGTTTGTGTTTCATCATGTAGGCGGCGAGTGGCCCGGTCGAGCTTCCGGTGGCCGGATCCTCCACTACGCCATAATCCGGCGCGAACATTCGCGAATACGCGCCTTCAGCCACCGGCGCGAATGCAAAAACGCACATCGGTTCGGAATGTTCCGATATGAATCTCTTCCACGCGGACGTATCGAAAGCTACGCGGTCAACCGTCTCGCGGTCGATGATTGGCACATACAGTGTCGGGTTCCCTCCTGCATCCAAGACCTGTGGTTCAATCTCGAGAAGTTGCGACTCGTTTAAACCGACCAGTCCCGCCGCCGTCTCGCGGTCCACGCCAACGCCCTCTTGAATTGGAGGGGTGGTAAGCCACAGTTTCGGCGACGGCCCGGAATCGACGTTAATGGAGATAGGGCCAATGTTCTCCTCGACGAAGAACTTCAACGTGTTTTTTGGGACGAGTCCTTCCTCCAGTAAAATAAACGACGTGCCGATTGTGGGATGGCCGGCAAACTTCATCTCTTTGCCGGGAGTGAATATGCGCAGCTTCGCAACACAATCAGAACGGGTCGGAGGAAGCACAAACACCGTCTCTGAGAGATTCATTTCAAGTGCAATTTGTTGCATTAAATCGCTGGTCAGGCCTTTAGCATCCGTGAACACGCCGAGCGGATTGCCTTCCAGCGCTTTGTCGGTAAAAACATCGACCACCCGGTACCGATATGATTTGCTGGCTTTCATAACCCCTCAGAGTCCAAAATATAGTCTAGAATATACATCGTCAATTAGCCAAATGTCTATATGAATATCGAAGCCGGATTGCACGCGTTATCCAATAGAAGCAGATTGCAAATTCTCGCCTGGCTGAAA
>JAYVCW010000428.1:0-4158 GCA_043749775.1 Acidobacteriaceae bacterium
TCATAAAGAAAGTTCTCGGTTAGCCAAATCTTAACCGACCGACCGTTCGGTTTGCAAGCCTCAGTCCCCTATTTTCCGTGCAGCATTGGGGTCGCGTTGGTGGCGATGCACATCCATTTGCCCTCCCGGTTAATCCACGTATCGATGAAGCGTTCCCGATGAGTTACGGTCTTGCCGCCCTTCGGGTCCTTAACGGCGATCACGCCGATTGCGATTGCAGTATTGCCGAAGACGCGCACAGTGAGCGATTCTGGGGCGACCTGCTCCTCATTGGCGTTCGAAGATTTGACCGTAGCCAGGAATTCGGACTTGGTCTTGAGCGATCCGTCATCTTCGACAAGCACGAGAGAGTTGTCCAAAATTGCTGACAGCGCTTTTATGTCTCCACCTTTGTAAGCCTGGTTCCAGGCTTTCTCGAGCGCGAGCACCTGGTCCCGTGCAGCCGATTCCTGGTCCTGTGCGGACGCGATGACGATACCAGCCAACAAGAAAGTTACGGCGATACAAACCGACAGCGCTTGATCTTTCCAGCTCATTCGTTCGCCCCTTGGTTCGGATATGAAGGCGAAATTGTTCTTTCGACCTCCGCATTCCGAAACCTAGCAGAACGAACTCACTTGGGCGAGTCCCACTGCTGGTGCAAGGCCAGCTTTGCTGGTAAGCTCGCTACGCAAAAAAAATTTGCTTGGAGGATTGAGAATGAGAATGCGTACGCAAACGATCGGGTTGGCTATGGCCATTGCAATTTTCGCCGCAATTTCCGCCACGTCGGCCACCGCTCAAGATAGCGCGAAGAAAAAGGCACCACCGAAGCCGGCGGTAAGCCCGTCGAAGGCATTGCTTGAGAGCTGGAACGACATTGGTCGCAAGCTCACCGCGATAGCCGAGGAGTTTCCGGAAGACAAGTACGATTTCAAACCTACTCCGGCTCAGCGTAGCTTTGCCGAACAACTGCTGCATGCCGCGAATACGAACTACTACTTCACGAATCCGGTGTTGGGAATGAATCCACCGACGGAAGAAGATCCAAAACGCGAGCAGTACAAAACTAAAGCCGCAGTGGTTGAGTTTGTAAAGAAAGCGTTTGCGGACGGTGCGGCCGCTATCCAGAAAAAAGGCGATAAGGGGCTGAGTGACTTGGTAGTCGACCCTTTTGCCAACCAGCAGGTCCGTGTCGGTGACATGGGCTGGGGTTTGATCGAGCATTCGGGAGAGCACTATGGCCAGCTCGTTGTCTACTATCGCTTGTCTGGATTAGTGCCGCCGGAATCCCGTCCAAAAAAATAGGCGCTGATACCATACAGATCGTGGCTCCGCTGCTAGACGTTCACGATCTGACGATTGAGTTTCCGCAATCGCGTGCGGGGCGCGCTCCGTCGTCCAGCCCCGTGCCCTCGAAGGCCGCGACCATTACAGCGGTGCGCGGCCTTTCATTTTCGATCGCTGCGGGCGAAGTGCTGGGGCTTGTCGGTGAATCAGGCTCCGGAAAATCCGTCACTTCTCTCGCTCTCATGGGCCTGCTCCCTCCAGCAGCCTCTGTCAGTGGAGACATCGTCTTTCAGAGCGGCGACGAAACGCCCTCGCGTCTCACCCAGCTTCCTCCCGACAAACTGCGACAGCTTCGCGGCTCGCGAATTGCGATGATTTTTCAGGAGCCGATGACCGCACTCAACCCGGTGATGCGCGTCGGCGAGCAGATTGCGGAGGCGGTGCGCGCCCATCACCGAGTCTCGAAAGAAGAAGCGTGGAAGCGGGCAGTAGAGGGAATGCGCGATGTTGCCATCACCGAACCAGAGCAGAGAGCGAAAAGCTTTCCGCATCAGCTTTCGGGAGGTATGCGTCAGCGGATCATGATCGCAATGGCGATTGTGAATCGCCCTCAACTCTTAATCGCCGACGAACCTACCACCGCGCTCGACGTGACCATCCAGCAGCAGATTCTCGATTTGCTCAAAGACTTGCGCCAAAAATTCGGGCTGGCAATGCTCTTTATCTCTCATGATCTGGCGGTTGTCTCACATGTTGCAGATCGCGTTGCCGTGATGTATGCCGGCAGCCTTATCGAACTCGGAACGAAGGCCGATATTTTCCGCGCTCCGGCCCATCCTTATACCCAGGGATTGTTGCGCGCGATCCCGACGCTGAAGACTGATCGAACTGGGCCGCTCGCAACCATCGAAGGTACCGTGCCGTCGATCAGCAATCTGCCGCACGGGTGCCCGTTCGAGCCGCGATGTCCCTTCCGCGTGCCAAGCTGCGCCAGCGACTTTCCGACGCTAATAGAAATCAGTTCCGGCCACTTGGCTCGGTGTCCGGTGCTCAATCCGCCTCAGACTGCGTAAACAAAACCTGATACAACTAGATCGCCATGGGCACCAACCGTCTCGAAGCGTTCAGCGACGGCGTTATCGCCGTGATTATCACTATCATGGTGCTCGAACTCAAAGTGCCCGCCGATAGCTCGTTTGCGGCCATGCGCGCTCTAGCTCCGGAATTTCTTTCTTACCTTCTCAGCTTTCTCGTGGTCGCCATCATGTGGGTCAACCACCACCACATGATTCACTCCGCACGATGGGCCGACGCCCGGCTGCTGTGGTCCAACAATCTCCTTCTCTTCTGGATGTCGCTTGTCCCCTTCGTCACAGCTTTCATGGGGAATCATTCGCGCGACCCTCGTGCCGTAGCGCTTTATGGAGTCGTGCTCACGCTATGCTCTTTATCTTTTGTGCTTCTGCGGTCGGCCATTATTGGCCATCACCTCGAGAATCCGGAGATGGTGCAATATCACCGCAGTATTCAAGCGAAGAATCTGTATTCCTTGCTACTTTATTCGTCGGCGGCCCCGCTGGCTTTCGTCGATGTGCGTATCTCGTTCGCAATCTTTGTTTTTGTCGCGGTGTCTTACTTTGTGCCGGAGCGAAAGCTCGAAGCTAAGAGCACCAAACAGTCAGTGGCCGGGCCCCGCTAGCAGACTTCGTTTTCGGGCGGGAAAAGCTATAATCCTCGCTGCAACGTGCGCATTCTTCTACTCAGCGACATTCACAGCAATCTCGAGGCGCTAGATGCCTGTCTCGCCGCGGCGCCCGCATACGACCTCGTGGTCAACCTCGGCGATAGCGTTGGCTACGGGGGCAACCCGAATGAAGTCGTCGCGCGGGTGCAAGGGTTGGGCACGGTGTTCGTTCGGGGCAATCACGATAAGGCCGTCAGCGGACTGATGGATCTTGAAGACTTCAACCCTGCCGCCGGTTTGGCGACGCTCTGGACTCGCGATCAACTCACTTCTAAACATCTGGCATGGTTGCGGGCGCTGCCCCAAGGGCCGATTCACCTCGATGAATTGCCCGACCTTCAATTTGTGCACGGATCTTCGCTTGATGAGGATGAGTACATGGTGAGCGTTCGCGACTCCCTTGAGCCTTTGATCACGAATCCCGTACCCATCACCTTCTTTGGCCACACCCATTTGCAGGGAGGCTTCGTGCTCTCGGGCGAGATCAGCGAGGCTTACAGGCCAGGATACAGAACCGTGGGCCAGCCCGAGTCTTCCGCGTGGCCGTTGAAAAAAGATCGCCGCTACCTGATCAACCCCGGTTCCGTAGGCCAACCGCGCGACGGAGATTGGCGCGCCGCCTTCGCCATGTTCGACAGCGAATCATGGATCGTTACTTATTATCGTGTCCCATATAACTTGAGGGTCGCGCAGGAAAAAATCCTAGCCGCAAATTTGCCGCAGCGGCTGGCAACGAGGTTGGCAACTGGAAGGTAGAAGTTGTCTGTCTATGAGGGTGGCGACCCCGCCTGCTGGCCGCTTGAACTAAAAATAAAATCATCATTCAGGTCTACAGGGGCGAGCTCTGCTGCTGCCGACGTTTGGCCAGATCGCGGTTGGCCTTCTTGGTTTGCTTTTTCTGCGCCTTCTCAAACTTTCGCGAGGCTTTTGCTTGCGTCTTGTTCTTTTTCTGCAACATCTTCTGCTGAGTCTTTGCCGCCTTTGCCGATTGGCGCGCATTTTCTTCAGGGCTCATGCGCTGCGCCTGAAGAGATGTCGAAGTAGCGAAGCCTAGTGCCAGCAACAGCAAACTTGTGATTCGTTTCATAGCGTCTCCGTTGGAGATTCTGAGTGATATTACACCGCACGCTGCGGTTTCGCGAGCG
>JAYVCW010000429.1:0-4041 GCA_043749775.1 Acidobacteriaceae bacterium
AGATCTCGATCTGCAGATGAGAACGGCCCAGCGCCCGCTCCAGTTGCTTGACTCGTTTCTCCTGCTCGACATCGGGCCGCGCGGCTGCGCTTCTCCCCCAAGCGCAGCCTTCGCTCCCGCTTCCACTTCATCCTTCCAACGTTTTCTGGACCTAGCTTGACGGCTGACTCAAGCGCTGCGGCTTCGTCCTCGTAGCGCTTTAATGCGAACAGGACTGCTCCCAAAGTTGCCGGGCCATCGAAGTCGTCAGGAGATAGCTTCACTAACTGCTGCGCTAGTGGGAGAGCGTCCTCGTACCTGCGCATCAGGACCAGAGTAAAGGCTGGAGCTTTGTAACTCACGGGCTGCGTCGGATCACTTTCGAGGCCCTTGCGATAGGCGTCCAGCGCCGAATCGATCTGTCCTCGACTCTTATAAATTTCACCAAGCCAAAGCCAAGCCCGCGTATATTTTGGGTCGAGCTCAACCGCTCGCTTGAGAGAAGCAATCTCTGCCTGGGAATCGCTTTTTTTGAATTCCTCTCTCGCATCGTCATAGGCCTTGGCCGCGTCCGGGTTATTGCTATGGGGCAGCGCCCAAATATCATCTTGGTAGGAAGTGGAAGTTGTGGATGATTTCCCTAATAAAAGGACGGTATAAGAGTTGTAATCATCATCCACGGCCTTGCGAAACTGTTCGTACTCTTCGTAACTGTTAATAGGAACTTCCCGAAGTTTGATCGAAAGATGCCGTTCTGTGGTGAGGGCTCCTTCCTTGATTGCATAAACAGCATCAAAGTCCGCGAAATCGCGCTTTAGGTGAACTGCTTTCGGCAACTTCGGAGTATAGCCAGCGGGGATTCCCACTCGGGATTCAAGATATGCTTCCGCGGGAGCACCGAGCCATATGGGATGCAAAGGCTTGATCTCATAGCTTGTAAACGGAAAGGGGGGAAGCGGGGAGCTAATTTGCCGCTGCGCCCAATTAGGAAAATCCTTTCGCTTGTAGGCATACGAAAAGTGGAAAGGCTCACCACTTTTCTCCGGCGCGTCAGCACTTACGTCACTAACATCGCCAGCGAATCCTGAACCGTAGGAAATCTGCTGAACTAGATCTTTCCACTGTGGTAAAGGCACACGACGAAAGGCAGTTCGAAGAAGGACTTCGCTGTCGTCGCCTTGCATCGCACGATCGATCTTTCCCTCTAGAGTGCCACTGTCGTTGAGCTTTGCTTTTATCCGAAAGGTTTGCCTTGGACGGTGGATCAATTGGGGTGGCCGCCAGCAACGGTGGCTTGTCCGCGAGGACAACGAGGGCGCGTTTGCCGCGCAGTGGGGTCACCAGATAAGCGAACGGTGATACCTCTGGAGTTGTATCGAGCTACAGGAAGTCGGTGCCACGTCTCACCGCCGTTATCACGTGATCAAATTGTGCAGGAGAAGGAACATCTGAGTCGATCTCGTGCGACGAACTGATAAGGGCGGGGTAAGCGCTGATTCCCACTGCCCCGAGCAGCGATGCCAGCAGGGTATGTTTATCCTTGCAATCCCCGTATTGATTGCTCAATACCTCGGCGGCAGAATGTGGCTGGTAACGTCCAGTGCCGAACGCAATTCCGATATAACGAAATTGGGTGCTGACGTAGCTGTAAATAGCACGAAGTTTCGGATCTTCGTCTTTTGCATTCCTGGTGAGTTCCTCTGCCTTAGAACGAATTTCCGGAGTAGCTGTGACGCGTTCCTTCTGTAGATCTCCGTACCAGCGGCCGATTTCCTCCCAATTATCAAAGCTGGAGAGTTGCACTTCAGGAGAGGGTAACTGGCCGCGGAGGGCTCGATACGTGTTTGTTTCTTGTTCCGTTTTCTCTTGTTCCGACGATTTGTGCTGGAGCTGGGAGGTGGTCCACGTGAAAATTCGGCGTCCGCTCTTCTCAACAACATTAGGCTTTGGGGAGCCGCCATTCCACTTTACCGGTCGTTGTGCAGGCACGCTGATCTGCAGTTTCTCTTCCAGAATGATGCTATCGTGCGAAAAGTTGTACATGAACCAGAACTGACCGGGAACCTCTGGCTTCGTGGTGTGCCATCGCGCTTGGTATTCCAGAATGTCCCCCACACTTAATCCCTTGACCGCCACATGCTTTTCTCGCAGATCGGTGTAAACAGGAGCCTCTCTAGTGATGGCGGCGACCATGTCCTGAATGTTATCTGCTGGACTAGTAATGATCGAGCCGTCTGGTTTTCTCACGCGTACGTAAGCAATATCCAGGCTTTGGTTTGAGTTTTGGTAGGAGAATTGGACGACGCCGTAGCGTTGTAAGCCAGCATCGGACTGGATCCGGATGCGGCCCGTGGATTCACGGGTATTAGTGCCGTCATTCTCAAAAGCTACGGTTGTGGAATCCTGTTCAATTACGAAAGCTTCTTTGGATAAGACTGCATTTACATCTTCGAGTTTTGGAGATGTTTCAGCAAAAATAATGCCACGGCCACAGGCGCACACCAGGCATAAATCACGAAAGTACAAATACGATTAAGCATCGGTCGCATTGTATTTAACCATCTTCGGCAAGAAAGACAAGTAACTAAGTAACATTAATTTGCGGACTTGGGTATGCGTAGCTTGAATCGCGTTTCTCACCCCGGGCTGTGTCTTTTCGAGTGACCACGCACTCCAGCGCAGCCGATACCAGCAAGCAAGAATTGGAGTACCTTGCAGGGAAAGGGGCATGCATGTAGCATTTAGGAGTGACGCGAGTGCGTCTTATTGTCGTCGTTGTCTTAGTGGCCTTGTGGACGGTCACGCCTGCGCTGGCTTGTCTTCCAACCCAACAGATGACGCCTGCGGAGATGGACTGCTGCAAGAAGATGGCGGGCGATTGCCACATGGGGACGGGGGCGCATCCGTGCTGTAAGGTAGCGCCGAAAACTGCTTCGTCCGTTGTTGCTGTTCCAGCGACCGCGAATTTCCATCCCGGTGTCGCCGTTGTATCCTGCATCGACAGCTTTCGGCCTGCGCCGTTGGCTTCTAGTGAAGTTGCTCAGGTCTATTTAGGTCTGCCTCCTCCGGCCCCACCGGGACCGAACTCAATTCTAAGAATCTAGCCCTCTCTTCGTTTGCCCGTTGCATGTGCATGTGCCCGTGCCCGCGCACGCGTGCGTGTGCTTATCCGCGCAATCGTAATCATGAGGAGGGTTTGTGAGATTTATTGCATTTCTGCTAATTGTCTTGGGCGCGCCTTTGTCCGCTGTCGCATCCGGACACGGGCCGCTGTTCGGACTTGCCACGCCCACCAACTCAAAGGGTGAATGGAGCTTCGACGAGGGCGTGTTTGGTCGCGCCACAAATTCTGACTCAGTGGCATCGTTACGAGGTCTGATCGGGTACGGCTTCACCCCGCATCTGACGGTTTCTCTGACGCTCCCTTTCGTGGTGGGAGCAGCTCGACTTCCACCCACGAGAATCCAGCCTGGAGCCGATTTCGATGCGACGCTGGCGTGGCGTTTTCAGCACAGGGCCACAAAAGTGGGCACGCGTTTCGAGAGCACCGCGTTCGCGGGGATGGTCACACCCGGCCCGCAGTCCGGCTACAAAGGTGTGGCTGGCGTTTCAAACGTGCCTGGGGTCATGCTCGGCGCGGTTACGGGCACGGCGTCGCGGAGCCACTATCTGTGGGTCGGGGCCACCTTCACGAAATTCTTCGAGCACAACGGCGATCGACGGCCAGACGTGCTCGACTACAGCCTGGTCTACGGGTATCGCCCGCCGAAATGGCGGAAACCACCCGACAAATGGGACTGGCGACTCTTCGGCGAGTTGGTCGGAGAGCGATCCGAACGATTCTTGCAGGCCGGTTCGATCGTCGCCGGCAGACACGCACATCAAATCTTCATCGGCCCTTCGGCACTCGGGATTTATCGCAACTACACGGTGAGCTTCGGAGCGCAGGTGCCAGTCTATCGGGACGTGGGTTCGATGTTCCCCAGGGAACGCGTGCGCTTCGCCGTTAACTTCAGCTATCTGCTTTTCCAGCATTCACACTAGCATTCACACCAGCATTCA
>JAYVCW010000430.1:0-7849 GCA_043749775.1 Acidobacteriaceae bacterium
AGAGCGCGAATGACGGCTCAGTTGGTGGGCGCAATTGGTCTCACCTGCACTGCTCCGGCTGCTTACTACATCGGCACCGGACGGCTAGATGAGCGCGCCTTCATTTTGTGGGCGGCCAACTGGATCTTCGCAGGCAACCAGATTCATTTCGTTCAACTGCGGATCCATTCTGTCCGTGCCGCTACCTTTTCTCAGAAATTTGCTCTGGGGCGGGCCTTCTTTCTGGCCCAGCCGGCCTTTTTGGCATCTTTGGTCATCGCATCGTTCTGGCGTGTGCTCCCTCCCTTCGTGATCGTCGCTTTTGTTCCCGCGCTTGTTCGAGGAACACTGTGGTTTTTTCAAAAACCGGAATCCCTGGATGTCCGGAGCCTCGGCTGGTCCGAGATGAAGCATGGAGTGGTATTCGGAGTTCTGCTTGCGGTTGCTTTCATCTATTCGTAAATCATGCCTCAAATGCCGGACGGTTCTGATGAAATAGGCGCTCTCCTGATCTGAAGCAGCACAGCACCGCAGAGACGCGCGAAGAGATCGTTACCCTGTCTGAGGATTACAATTCGCACATGGCCCTGGTGGAGAAGAGCGAAACCGAGAATCCGCAATCACCTGTCAGATCGCCGTGGGGTCCTGGCAAATCAAACGCGGTGATCTTCTTCAAAGTCGACCCCGTCTGGCCGAGTCCGGTTGCGGTAATTCTTAGAAGGAAAGCGGCAGTGAACAACAAGACACTCCTTCGCATTCACGCACCTCAGCGCTTCATTTCGCTATTTCACCGCTACATGGCTCAATGCCGCCTTGATTCCTGCGGCAACTGATTCCGTCCTACCCACAGTCCAGAAGTGCATCCTGCCGATCCGTCTTCTGCTTGCGTACTCGCTTCGCCCGGATCTCGGCCGCGTCTCCAGTCCACATCTCAAACTGCAACTCCGCCGCCAGTCGTTCGAACCAGCGCGCGTGCCCGCTGGCCTCCATCCCTACCCTTACCTTCTGCCCCGCCAGAGCACGATAAAACTTCTCCGCCTCTTCGCGATGTCCTAATCGCTTTTCCTGGAGTTCTCCGGTGTCGGTATCCACCGAAGCTATTTGCTGAAACTCGGGGTGGAAATCTACTCCTATAATGATCATCGTTCGGCTCCTCTCTCTCCAGACCCCGTTGGTTGGCTTTAGCACCACCAACTTTACTCGGGCGTCGGAGCCGACGTTGTCATGGAATCAATTTCATTACTTGAGATTTTCTTTTGCAGATTGTGGATTGCTCTTGTCAGTTTTCAGAGATTCGGAGGTCGAATGACATTTTTCCCGTTCTGGAACTTTCTGACGGCGTACTCGGCAATTGCGGATTTTCGAGAGAGCAGCTTCGTAGAAAATTTTGCTTAAACCAGCGAGGTGGCACGTGGGGCAGACCCTGTTATTTATTGACGATTTTTCGCCAGCAACTCTCCAGCATCGTACGAGCATGCAGGGGATCTCGCTAGGGATGGGCATTGTTAAAGATGGCCACCAGGCAGGAGGGCTACGAAGCCGCAATCCAATTGCGGCGCTCGACAAACGTCGGAGGTTCGTAGGTACGTCCTGACGCCAGCCGATTCTCCTCTCGGCGTGTGGACCACAACAAGATAGGGCCCAGCGATACGGCTGTGAGGCGGGCGATGACCGGGAATTCCTTCTCGACTTCGCGGCGCAGCTCGTGAATCCGCTCACTCACGCTTCGATTGACTTTCTTGAATTCTCTCTCCATCACCCAAAGCGCCGCATTGTAAGCGCCACTTAGCTTCCTCACTTCTCGCGTAAACCGCTCACGGACGCGTGAATCGGGGTAGTCCTTGTAGCGTTGCCAGCCCTGGAGCATGGTCTGGCACATGCGATAAAGACTCGGCCCATTACGCTCGAAATCGCGCCAAAAGGCCCAATCCAGGAACCTCTTTGAATCCTCGCGGGAGATTGCACCGTGCCGGAAGTTGAATTTGTACTGCCCATGGGTATCGGCGAGGTCAACGTCCTTCAGTAGGCGACCCTGATCGGCCATTTCCTGGTAAAGCGGCGTGCCGGGAACGGGCGTGTAGAGCATGAACTGGTGAAAATCGGTCTGGCAGCCGACCGCCGATTCGATTTCCTCGACGATGTTGTCTGGCGTGTGGTGCTCTAGTCCGATGATCGTCGAGCCCTGCACTCGTATACCGTGTTCGCGAAGCTCCCGCGTGAGTTGCCCAATGTCAGCACCCCGCAGCTTGCTATAGGTGGACTTGGGAGATTCCAAACCCATCCATACCCAGGAAATGCCGAGTTCGACCAGTTCTAGCATGTTGTATTTTCGAATCGCATTGGCGGAAGCAAAGACCGAAAGCTCCCAGCTCTTGCCTGCCTGCTTCATGCGATCGAGCAACCGCATGGCGCGCGTACGGTGAAGCAGAAAGTTCTCGTCCATCACAAAAAAGGAATGTACTTTGAGCTCAGATTCGATCCGGCACATCACCTCAAACAGTTCATCGCCGGACTCGTAAAAGTTGACGAACTTTCCTTTGCCGCCAAAAAAAGCAGATGTGGTACAGAAGTTGCACCCCATGGGGCAGCCCACCGATGGGATGATGGTCGCTGCCGTTCCGCCCTTCCGCTGCGGAAGGCGCACTCCCATGATGCGTGTCTGTAGACCGGAAACAATGGCGGGATGGTGGATCGGTGCGTGCTCGTCTTCTCCCACGTACCGGCGCATCCAGGAGATACCTTCTCCGCGCACGATGTGGTCGGCGTCGATCATGGCTTCCACGCCTGGAATGGCAGCGACGTGTCCGCCCACCACGATTACCGAATCCGGTGATAGTTCTCGCACCATGCGGCACATCTCCCGGACCTTGCCAACATTCACGATGATCGAAGAGATACCTACGACGTCGTAGTGGTTCGTGGTTAATTCACGAGCAAAGGCTTCGCGGGTAGGAAAATCCAGCACGCTGCAGGGTGCCGAAATATTTGCCTGAATCAGCATAATGCCCCAGGAGCGATGGAACATGCGCAGCGAGAAGCTGCCTTGCGCGCGGGTAACCTGGTTGTGATAGAGCTCCATCGGATTGATGGACCGGCTGCCAAATTCGTCGTCTTGAGCATAAGGCCCGAAGACCGAACTCAGCAAAATGCGAGCGCGGCTTCCCTTTGGGTGAGTCTCCATATCATTCCTGTTTGCAGCCTATCCTAGGCAGAGTTCTTCGCCGTGATCTCGGACACACATTACAAAACTATTACGTGCGACCAAGACAGACTCCCGAGAACAATATCGTCGGGGATCGGGAATTCGCTTGCGATTCAGCCTTGCCCAGCTTCGCAAGATCCTGACCGCGGGTGTGAGAGTCGCTAGTTTCTACGAATTAACGAGCATCCTTCACCTTTAGACTGCGATCGTCTAGCGCGGCATTCACTTGCTCTATCAGGTCAGGAAGATTGCTCGCTGCGTTGGCTGCTTCAAAGTGGGTCTATATTGGTTGCTGAGTGCGTCCAAATTTAGCCCTCTTGCAATTCACGCCTCGCGACTGCGCTCTCTTCAGCGTCGGTTGGGAAATCGCCGTTTGCCCAACGTCTCCACAATATTTTGCTCAGGCGTTGAGTCGTACACTATCCACTTCACTCAGGTAGCCACTTCCTGTTGCGGCCCTTCCGTTGGCCTTTTGGAGGGTTCCTGTTCTTTACTCTGCTGCCCGTGTTGCTCGTAGATAGGAGCGGCAGCTCCAAACTAGGAGCGCTGCTACAGTCACTTTCATATGCTTCATGTGCTACCTCCTTGTCACCCTGGAAGAACGGAACCGGTGGAGCGTTATTTTAATAGTCTCTTCCCCCCATTTCGACGTCAGTAATCGCGGGCCGGATCGCCGGGCTTCTTCGCCGGGAATTGCAATTCATCCCTGCAAATTGTTGGGATTCTATAACCGGGGCGGCGCCTTGCACAACGGGAAGCTCACGTGCCTCGATTTGTCAAGACCCTGCGCTCTCGTGGTTTCCAGTAATCAGCTTAACGCGTTTGCGGAAGCAAATCCGGAAGTTATGTCATTCGTAAAATGTGTTGGCGAGCTGGTGCACTTCGATTTGATAGAAGGCGCTTTTGTCAGTCGGGTTCGCGAATTCAAACCGAGTCTGTTCTCGATGAGCTCGTCTCAATAATCGCGAACCGCTATTTCCTTCGCCGACAAAATCTCCTCTGCGATCGGGAAATGGGCACTTTGCCAATCAGCGATCTGAGTAATGCAGACAACACGAATGTCGCACCGGACAACTCCATGGCAGAACTATGATCAAAGGAATTGAGTCTACAACATACTCCAAACGCTTCTAGACAAGCCGGGTGACTCATACTTCACGGGTTCGAGATTCATTCGCTGATCCAGGATTTCAGTTCCGGCCTGTCCGACTATAACGACTACCTGGAAGAACGCCGACGCGAAGGAAAGAGCACTACTCGACGGATTTTTTTGAGGACATCCTTGAAGAGCTTGACGAAGGCACTCGAGGAAGAGCTGTTACCGCTCTTTTCGACGAATTGGCTAAAGTCGAAAGTAATGCCGAAACGATTTCCGAAATCAGAATGCATTTGGTCGGAGGAGCATTAGCTCCGACAGCATCTATTCCGCCGGAGGCGTGGAACGCGCATCGTTTAAACGCGTATTTGGCTGATATTGATGCAGCAATTCGAGAGAAGGAATATGCGAGAGCAGTTACGCTTTCTTACACGTGCCTCGATGGCTTCCTAGGTGCCTTTTTGCGAGCCAATGTGACGATGGATTCATACCCTACGAGATCATCGATCTGTCAAGGCAAGTTCGAGATCATCTTAGGCTCAGGAATTGACGCGCTGCGTTAACCACCTAGGCTTCTGTGGCGCACTGGTGAATGGATTCACACAAATTGGGGATGCGGACTCCGTCACTTTCTACGGGCTCGACGTTCCCTTGTACTTGCACCGCGTTCGGCTCTGCCCGCGCACCAACCTGCCTACCAAGGGCACCCCTGGTTGACCGGATCGATATGGGGGTTCACCGCCGAAACTTCCATTCATGCGTTACGCCTTAGGGGCAGCGGGCTGTTCGACGATTACCCAAAGCTTAAGGTGATCCTAGGACATCTCGGAGAAGGCCTATCGTGCAGCATTTGGCGCATTGACAATCGCATATCGAGGACCTCGGGAGATCGTCCAAACGCTAAGCAGCCAATGGGCTACCATCTGCGAAAGAATATTCACATCCAATCAGTGGTAATTTCCGAACCCAGACACTTACAGAGGTCATGCTTGAGGTCGGACCCGACCGCATTCTGTACTCTGTTGACTACCCCTTCGAGGACATGAGTATCGCAACAGAGTGGTTCGATCACGCTCCTATCAGCGAAGCAGACCGGCTAGAGATTGGTCGCACGAACGCGCAACAGCTGTTCCGTCTCTAATACTGCCGGATGGGAAAGCACGGAAGCAGGTTACTTGGCGTATGGTCGGTAAAGTGGATCTATATGTTTGTTGTTGGCATAACATCGCCAATACACCAAATAACGCTGCGCCTCAATTTGAGCGACTGGGCGGGATAGCACAAAAAAGTTCGAAAATCGTCCTCTAGGGCCGACCAATCTTCTCTCGCTCGTTGAGTTTTTCGGTACATTTCGGTACATTCGGTATAATAGAGGGGCAGTTGAACCCAAAGCCACATCGCTCCGCCCACTGCCTGCGGGATGCAACGCCCTTTTTGATCTTGTCTTAGAGATCGCTCATGTCCTTTCCAGCATGGCCCATCCGGTACTTGTATAGGCCCTCGGGACATTCCGCATAGTTTCGCAGGTACGTGTTTCTAAAACGACGGAACGCATGGTTTCCGGCTTGATGAGTTCCGGTGAACGGATTGACGTAGCCCAGTTCCTTAAGGGCCTTGTGCAGATGGTGACAGATGATGTTTGACGGAGAGAGGCATTTCCCTTGTCGAGTGCAGAACAAGAAGCCCTTCCTCTGCTTGATATCCAGCCCATGTCACGCCCCCATCCCTGACGTGCTGTGTAATGAGGGCAGCGGCTCTTTTGAGCGGCATTTCCCACCGGTGTAAAGGTGCGGGTAGGAGCTGCGAAAGAGGGCTTATTGGCGAAGCGGCTCTGTGAAGCAGCGGTGGTTTTCATGATTTTCAATTCCCGGGAACTTCTGCGACCACGCCAGCTCTCTCCGCCTCGCGCTCGACGATGGCCTGAAACTTCCGCAGCACCTCTTCAGAAAGAGCCGGCTTCCGATACGCGCTCACCAGTTCGTCGACGCGGGTTCGCGCGCGCGCGAAGATGTCGCTCAGTGGCTCCGAGCCTCGCGCGCTACGGTCAATCACAGCCGAGGGAAGATACTGCTCCTGCCGAAAAAGCGCACGTGTTTCCTTCAGCTTCAGAAATTCTCCGGAGAGCCCCGTTTGCGCGAACATGCCAGTGGCCAGGCTCTCGTCACCGCGAACTTCAATCCCTCGCGTCAGCCGCTGCGCCGACGCAATTGATTCGGCATCAATCACCAGCTTCTCAACGCTGTGGCACGCAAGCGATTCGATCATCCCCGCTCCCGAGATCATGTTGATGCCCGCCAGCGCTCCCAGCATCGCCGAACGCGCACTCTCCCCGCCCGCCTGTGCATCCACAAATTTCGAATCGGTAGCGACCAGGTAGCCGTGTGTTGGCAGCCCCAAATGCTTGCCGACTTCGGCGCAAGCCATGTTCAGCATCGCCGTTTCCACCGCGCCCATCGGCGCCCCTCCCGTACGCATGTCGAAGATGGCAGGAGCGCCGCCCCACACCACAGGCGAGCCTGCTCCAGCCAGTTGATGCAGCGCGATGCCTGCCAGCACTTCGGCGGCATGCTGCGTCACCGAACCTGCCAGCGTCACAGGAGCAGTACCGCCCGCCAACGGCATGGCCACGATTTCCGCAGGCACACCCGCGCGCGCCAAGTCGAGCAAATTGTGCGATCCAAACTCCGACCAGTTCAACGGCGGCGAAGGACACACATCAAAAACCGCCCGCGGTTCTCGACGCAGTTTCTCTCGACTGCCGCAGTCGGCCGCAAGCAGGTCGATCATTCCCTGCAAGCCAGCTGCCGAGAACGATCCCGTCACCACCGGCTTGTCGGAATGTTGCAGCACCACCAGCAACCGGTAAAGATCGCCGATCGCGCTAGGCGCATCGTTACACACCACCGCCGTAGATTGCGCCGCGAACTGCGGCAAACTTTCCGCCACTTGCACCATGCGCACCAGGTCGCCAGTCTCCGACGGCTGCGCTTCCATCGTCTCCGGATCAAGCGTCTGCACGCAACACGACCCGGGATCGAAATGCACATCGTCGCCGCCATAATGCACAGTTTTCTCGCCCTGACGGTTATAAAGATAGAAGTCGCGCGGCGCCGATGCCAGGCACTTCCAAACCAGCGCTTCCGGCAGACGCGCCACTCCATCCGTGACCTCGACTCCCGCCGCCTGCAACAACTCGACCACCGGAGCCGAACCCACGCGAACTCCCGGGCTCATTAATAATTCAAACCCCTCGCGCAGAATCCGCCCGATCAACTCAGCCCTAAGCAATTGAATGCGAGGTCTCATGCCGAAGCCGTTCCCTTGCCCATAAGATTCTTAGCCAGATCCAGCGCATCGATGGCATTGCGAGAGAAGCCGTCGGCGCCGATTTCAGCAGCCCACTTCGCGGTGACCGCCGCCCCGCCAATAATCGCTTTCACCCGCGGCCGCAAGCCATTCCGGTCAAGCGCTTCAATCACCGCTTTCTGCCCACCCATGGTCGTAGTCAGCAATGCTGAGACGCCAACAATATCGGCATCCACTTCTTTAGCCTTGGCGACAAACGCCTCGGG
>JAYVCW010000431.1:0-2311 GCA_043749775.1 Acidobacteriaceae bacterium
TTCAGGCGGAAGCTGCTTGCTACGAGCGCCGCCGTGCCACCAAGACGATTGCGGATAGGCGTCCGCGCTACGCCTCGGCGCGACCGTCCGCGCTATCGCCGTCTGTGCCAACCAACGCGCGTCGAGCTTTGGCGGCTTCGATGAGTTCGCGGAATACGGTCTGTTCGTCAAGTCCTGCCGCCTCTAGCTCATGCTTCAATGCCTGCTGAATCTCAAGCGGCACATTCGGGAAAACGTGTTCGATCCGCTCAACGTAGCCGCGACTCTTACCCTGTGTCTTGAGGGCAAAAATAATCGCCGTGATGTTGCCATTGATCACCTCGCGGAGTAATGCACTTTCGGCAATATCGACCAGCGACTCGCGTGAGTCTGTGAGCATCTCCTGTAAGTGTGGACTGTTCTCAATCCGGCGGTAAAACGTTGTCCGTGACACGCCGAGCGCCTTCGCTGCCTCGGAGATATTGCCCGCCTTCGCTTTGAGCGCGGCTTCAATTTGGTCAATCGTGAGTCTCACTTGTGCCACTTTTTTAAGCCGTTTCACTTTGTAACAATTCAGCGGAAACACCCATCAAACTCATGCGCTCCAGAATGACAGCGCAGTATTTCGGCTCCAGTTCCATCATGCGGCACTGGCGACCGAGTTGCTCACACGCGACCATCGTTGTGCCGCTGCCGCCGTAACAATCAATCACTATCGCGTTGGCTTCGATGCTTGACTGCTCAATGCACCATGTCATTAAATCGACTGGCTTCTGTGTCGGATGTAAACGAGCCGAGCGTTCGCCTTCACCAGCGCGATACATGCCCTGCCACGTGTGATGTAAGAGCCGAGCAGCACCGTTCATATTTGTCCACGCGAGTTCGCAATCACCCAGGTCGCTCTCTTTAAAAGCGCCGTCTTTCTTATCCCACACTAACCATTTAGAACTCGGAGGCAACTTATCAGCGTAATGATTTCCGCCCCACAAAATAATCACATCGGCAATGTCAAGCAGATGTGATGGGTCGAACGGTTTATCGTCGCCAATAATGGGAACGGCTTGCAATCGAGGGGCGTTTGTGCCTGGAAAGTTGCCAGCAGTGCCGTTACTTCCCACGATGTTAATTCCATAAGGAGGATCACTAATGCAAGCATCCGCCCGTTCCCCTGCCATCAGTCGCGCCACATCGTTGGCGTTCGTGCTATCACCTACGAGCAGTCGATGCTTGCCAATCTGCCATAGCTGACCGCGTTCGCATTGCCACTTCTGCTGCAACTCTGCCGCTCTATCGATGTCCGCGCCGGGGTCGCTCGCTGGCTCCTCCTGGACACTCGCCAGCAGTTCCGCCAACTCATCGCCCGTGAACAGGTGTGCAAAGTCGAAGCCCGCGTTCACGTCGGCGAGCAACTGCTCTGCGTTCCATTGGAGATCGACGCTGCTGACACGGTTATCGTAGTAGGCCATCTGCCGCGCCGGGTTGTTCGGCTCATCGCTCATCAAGTCGAGATCGTCGCGCTGCACGACCACAAGTTCTTTCCCGGTGGTATGCACGACAATCGCATCTTCGAAGCCGCGATCAATGCTGCGCTCGGTCGTCTTGTTCCCGGCGATGATCACGCCGTTCTTATCGGTGACGATACTGCGACCAATGCCGACCACGCTCAGGCTGTCATCCAGCATCGACAAGCCGCGCTCTGTGCCGGCGTTGGCGTTCGAGGGATCGGTGCGCAGGTCGCTAATCTTCTTGCGCTCAATCTGCGCTGCCTGCTGTTTCGCTGGCTTCGTCGCCATGTGCCGCCTCCGCTCTCGCAACCCGCCAGCCTCCGCCAGCGGGTCACGCGCTCGCTCAACGATGTCCGCGTTTGCGCATAGCGCCTCCGTGCCATCGGGTCACGCTGTACTATTCCCGTTTGGTAGCCCCTGCGCTCGCTGGAGAGCCGACCTCCGAATACGGCGATGATTGGGTGTTGTTGGGCGCGCCGAGTTGCACGGCTCTTTCGGAATCACATCCGATGTGCTGCTGATTACACTAAAGCCCATTCGATGCGCTTAACGTCGCATCATCGTTGCATGGCCTCTCAGTCATGCCGACGCTTCTTTTCTTTGCCAGCGCTGCAATGGTTGATCAGACCAGATCGCTTTGCAGGAAAGCGCTAAATCCTGCTTGACCCGACCCGACGAATTGAACGTCGGCGCGCTCAAGTTCCTCAATCGGATACCGGGGCGTATTTCCTAAGTCGGGGATTGATACTATTCTATCACGAAAACAGTTCCCCTCGCAGCCCGCAATCGGGCGGCCTCCGCTGCCGTGCGCTCGAAGCGCGCAGCGG
>JAYVCW010000432.1:0-10978 GCA_043749775.1 Acidobacteriaceae bacterium
TGAAGGCAAGTTTTAATATTTCAGGATATCCCGCCGACGACCGGGTGATTCTCACAGCGCTGAAGAAGTACGGCATGATCCTCGCCGACAACGGCAGTGCCATCTTCATGAGCGGAGCACCGGACAATCGCTGGAATAACACTAACTTGAACTTGCTGAAAAATATTACTGCATCAAATTTCGAAGTCGTTCAGATGGGCACGATCTACACTCCATCGAATGTTCCCACTGGGCCGTCGCCGACCATCAGCAGTTTTACGGCAAACCCGTCCACCGTAACAGCCGGGTCGCCGGTGACACTGAGTTGGAGCGTCGGAAACAGTACTTACAACATCATAAGTCCCCAAGCTGGGCCTGTGCGTGGAACGAGTTTGATTGTCGTGCCGTCCGCGACAACAACCTACACGCTCTATTCGACGAATCAGTATGGCCGAACCACCGCTACGGCGACGGTTACTGTGCAATAGGCAAGAATGATCCCGAGCTCGCCCAGAAGGCAAAGCGGTGCGATTGCACTGGGCGAGCATCGAAAATTGCAGGGGGCTAATTTTCGGTGAGGCTTACTATGAATGTTCTTCGCAAGAGTGCACTGACGGTTGCGTTCGCGAGCTTGACGCTGATGTGTCATTTCGTTGTCGCCGCTGAACCCTATGCGGTGACGATTGAGCACGGCGTTGTCGCGAAGATGCGGGACGGCACATTACTTCGCGCGGATATTTACCGGCCCGCGACGCGGGGGAAGTTTCCGCTCCTACTGACGCGCTCTCCTTATAACAAGCATAGCGAGGACGCAGCTGCCTTCGGCGTGAAGGGCGCACTACGTGGGTACGTAGTGATCAATCAGGACGTTCGCGGGCGCTACACTTCAGACGGCGAGTGGTACCCGTTCCTGCACGAATCCAATGATGGCTACGATACCGTCGAGTGGGCGGCATCGCTTCCCTATTCTGATGGCAGAGTGGGCATGTACGGAGGATCTTATGTCGGAGCCACGCAGATGTTAGCTGCGATTACACGCCCGCCCCACCTGGCTGGAATTTGCCCGGTGGTAACTGCGAGTAATTATCATGACGGATGGACATATCAGGGAGGGGCATTCGAGCAGTGGTTCAATGAATCATGGACGTCCGGCCTGGCCCAGGACACGGCCCACCGCTTCATAGAAAAACATACCAATGCTCTGCACGGTGTCTGGAAGCTGCCTCTGACCGAGTATCCGCTTTTAGAATTGCCGCAAGCCTCTTCGGCGTCAGAACAGCTGCATTCCCTGGCGCCATACTTTCTCGACTGGCTGGCCCATCCCAGTTATGACGACTATTGGAAACGTTGGACGATCGAAGATCACTATCCCGACATCGCGGTTCCCTCTCTGACCATCGCAGCCTGGTACGACATTTTTCTGGGAGGATCGCTGCGCAACTACATGGGACTGAAGAACCACTCCGAAAGCGAAGCCGCGCGTCGCGGGCAACGACTCATGGTAACAATTGGTGGACATGCCGGTTCCGAACGCAAGGTTGGAGAATTAGACTTCGGAGCCACCGCGCCTTTCAACGAAGACGAAATCACCTTCGCCTGGTACGACTTCCTGTTTAAGAATATTTCCAATGAATTCATGGATTCGAAACCTGTCAGGATCTTTGTCATGGGCGCAAACCAATGGCGCAATGAGGACGACTGGCCACTCGCTCGGGCGCACAATACGCGCTACTTTCTGCACTCGGGAGGAAAGGCCAATTCAGCGGTTGGCGATGGAACCCTTACTACGGCCGTTCCCCGGTCGGAAGGTGCCGACCTGTATATCTACGATCCTGCAAATCCGACGCCTACGATAGGCGGTCCGCTCTGTTGTGACTGGGAGCATTTAGCGCCCGGGCCTCGCGACCAACGCCCAGCCGAAGCTCGTTTGGACGTTCTGACCTACTCAACTCCGCCGCTGACGCAAGATCTGGAAGTAACGGGACCAGTTCAGCTCGAACTCTTTGCCAAGTCGTCTGCAGTTGATACGGACTTTACCGCCAAGCTCGTCGATGTCTGGCCCAATGGATTTGCTCAGAACCTGACGGAAGGAATCGTTCGTGCACGATATCGAACTTCTCAGGAGAAGCCGGAATTTATGAATCCCGGACAGGTCTATAAATTCACAGTCGACTTGTGGTCAACCTCCAACGTATTTCTCAAGGGACATCGCTTGCGACTGGAGATCAGCAGCAGCAATTTCCCTCGTTTCGACAGAAACTTCAACATAGGTCAAGATGCTGGCGACCTCGCAAAACCGGTGCCCGCTACCAATTCGATCTATCACGACGCCGAGCATCCGTCAGCGTTGATCCTGCCCATTGTGACAAGCCCATAGGACCGTACTGCAACGCCAGCGAAGAGAAGTCGCTCGGTGTTGATCGACAATATTTTTTCAGGAGCATTCATGCCGCAGGCTAGTCCATCGAAACGACTTTTCGTAGCCCCGCAACCCCGTGCGATGTCCGACATTTTTGACGCCGACGACTTGAACCGTCTGCGTGCCTTGGGAGAAGTATTCGTGCACGAAGACGGGCCGGTTACAGACTCACTATTTGAAAAACATGCGGCGCATGCGGATATCATCATCGGGCAGTTCGATCTTCCCGAGTCGCGCTTGCGACGCGCACCTGCGCTGAAAGCAGTTTTCAACGTGGAAGGCAACTTCCTTCCCAATATCGATTACGGCTATTGTTCGCGTGCCGGAATACGCGTTTTGAGCACCAGTCCCGTCTTCGCCGAGCCCGTGGCGGAGGCTGCGCTAGGCATGGCGATTGATCTTGCGCGCTGCATCACTCGATCAGACCGCAATATGCGCCAAGTTGTCGAAGAGTACGGACTGGCGGCGAACCGCGATGCTTTCTCACTTTTTCGGCAAGACGTCGGCCTGATCGGATTGGGCGATCTTGGTAAGGCAATCCTGCCGTTGTTGCGCCCGTTCGGATGCCACGTTCGAGCTCATGATCCCTGGTTGCCAGCCGAATACATTCAATCGCTCGGATGCGAACCGGCATCTCTCGAAGAAGTTCTGCGCCGGTCCCGCTTGGTGATTGTGGTGGCCGGAGTGACGTCGCAGAATCAGGGCTTCCTGGGTGAAGAACAATTCTCCATGATGAAAAAAGGTTCCGGCATCGTTTTAGTTAGCCGTGCAGCCGTCGTGGACTTCGAAGCCATGCTCGACTTTGCCGAACGTGGACAGCTGCGGTTTGCCACCGATGTTTTCCCTGAAGAACCCCTGCCAGCCTCCCATCGAGCTCGCAAAACCGATAATCTGATTCTTTGCGCGCATCAGGCGGGGGCATTGAATGCGGCGATCAAACGAATCGGGCAACTCGTTGTGGGAGACGCCGAACTGATCGCACGCGGCCTACCGCCAATTTTGTGTAAACCCGCTCAGCCAGAGACAGTTGCAATGCTCCGGAGCAAACCAATTGACAAGACCTGACTGTTAGCCGTCGCTGCTGCCACTTTACTGAAGAAGCATGCAGGCATCGCCTCGCTCATCTTTTTGAGTAGAAGCCTGCGGCTTCAGTGGATGTAGGCTCCGCCCGGGAGGAGATACTGAATGGGCCATAGCTCGGTCTTGTGATTCACAATCTCAGACCACTTGATCGCGCGCGAACCAGCATCGGGAACAAGTTTGATGTTCGGAAGCGTCTCGGAAACTGCGCTCGCCAATGTAAAGGCTTCATTCGTTCCGGTAACCGCAAACTCCGCATGCGGGTTAAACTTTGCTCGGAAGAAGCGGGTGGCGATCTCAACATCTTCGATCATCTGCAGTACCAGTGGCCTGCCGGTAAGCAACGAATTGTAGACGTAGTCGGCAAGAACTCCCGAAAGTGGATTCACGTAAGCATGGTCAAAATCCAAATTCGCCAGTGTCGGATCATCCGGAGAAACGGCTTTGTATACCATTCGTGTTTCCCCCATGCCGCGTGGATCGACAGATAGGATGTCATATCCAGCATCGAGATATTTCGCCAGGCTGGGCCAGTCTTGTCCAGTTGCTTTTCCCTTCTCCCCGAACCACAACATCACAGGGCGTGGACCGGAACTCGTTTTGTGGAAATACAACAGCGGCAATTCCAGATACCGGCTGTGATGAAGTAGATATTTTTCAATCGTGACACCGTCAAAATCCGATTGACCGCGGGCTTCCCACTGCACTTCCCCCCCACCTGAAATTGCTCCGCGAAAAGCCGCGATCGTCCAGGAACTGACTTGCGGGTGAAGCTCCGACGCGTAGAGTTCTTTTAGGGTTCTTGCCGGCTGGCTCTCATGCCGCACATAATATTCCTGAATCACATCCATGAGCGACCGGGCGCGTTCAAACTCGAGCATCACCTGTCCGGTACTAGTGCAATGCAATTCTTTCTCATCGAGTTCTTGAACCGGCCCAAATCCCCGACGTACCGGCAGTCGGTTGAAATGATCCAGGAAATCGATCGCCGCTTCCTGATTTTCAAGAGAGTATTGATGATCGTGATATCCCTCCGCCATTGCAATGCGGTCCGCATGATGAAACTTGTCATAAAGCTTGGTCACCTCACGGACGGTTCGGCGAGTGCCTTCGATAGGAAAGAAGTCGAGCACCGCGGCGGCTACAAATACAGGACGCGGGTACATCAGAAGAAGGAGTCCGGCGTGGTCCACATGATTCGAGATCATGCCGTAGAGATCCTGCTCCGGATCGCTGTCGGGATCTTTAAAAACGCGGTTGTACATGCGCATCGGTAGCGCGGTGAAGTAGCAGGAAATCGCTGCAACCTTGATGCGATGATCGAGGGCGGCAATGTGGGCTGCCTGAAATCCTCCGCCACTCGTACCGGTGATGTTGATGCTCTCTGGATCTACGTCGGAGCGTGTTAGCAGATAATCGACGGCTCGGATACCGTCCCACACCTCCCAGCGCGCAAGGCTAGTGCCCGCCAGGTACGCGAGGTTTCCTAACACCGCATGCTCAGCACAGATTAAGTTGTAACGGCTCTTTGCCGATTTTGCGTCCCAGAACTGGCTGCGTTCGCCTTGTCCAACGGTATCCCAGCAAATCACGACATATCCGCGCTGTGCTAATCGCTGACAGAGCGCTTGATAATGGACCTTCCCATTCGCAGCATGACCTACAGGAACGAGGACTGCAGGGTGGGTCTTGTTCCCATCCTCGGGCACGTAGACCAGGGCGGAGACATAAACCCCCGGCAAGCTTTCAAAAATCAATTTCTCGATATGAAACCCGTCCATTCGAATCGTCCCGGTGATCTGCTGATGCAGCGGTGTTCTTTCGCCTGGAAGGCCGCCCAGCATGGCGAGCAACTGTTTTTCCAGCTGTCGCTGAAGGCGCCGCAGATCTTGCTCGGTCCGTATACCCGCCCAGGTTTTGCGTCGCTCATCATCTTGCCGCCACGCCATCTCCGTCTGATATTTCAGATACGATGTAATGGCTGGGCCCTCGGTTGCGGCCGCTGGAAGCACGCGAAAGGCATCGGCGGGAGGCTCATTGGTAGCCGTTGCGGTCCGGACCCACGTTAGACAGAAACCTAAAATGAAGAGAGCTCGCGTTATCTTCACAGCGAAACTCCACGTTTCCAGGGGATGAAGTCGTCCTGGCCGAGCAACTCGGCCTTGGTTCGAATCTCGCCGCTGGCTATCTGGATCGTAGCTTCGAGAATCGCTTCACCCATTTCCTCGATCGTCCTCTCGCCCGAAAGAATCGCGCCGGTATCAACATCAATAATGTCCTTCATGCGTCGAGCGAGATCGGAGTTGCTCGCAATCTTGACGACCGGCGCCACGGGATTACCGGTTGGCGTGCCCAGTCCGGTTGTGAACAAAACCACATTGGCTCCGGCAGACACCTGAGCCGTGACACACTCGACGTCATTACCGGGCGTGCACTGCAGGTTGAGTCCGGCCTCGGTTGAGTATTCCGGATAGTCGAGCACCGCAGTGACAGGAGATGAGCCGCCCTTTCGCGCCGCGCCAGCGGATTTCATCGCGTCAGTCACTAGTCCGTCCTTGATGTTCCCCGGCGAAGGATTCATTTCAAACCCAGAGCGAGCCGCTTTTGCCCGAGCGGCATAGTCGCGCATGAGTTCGATAAAACGATCGGCGACTTCTTTTCCCGTGCAGCGATTGATCAATGATTGCTCAATACCACAAAGTTCTGGAAATTCAGAAAGTATCGTCCTGCCACCCAGGGCGGCCAGCAAATCGGAGACATGGCCGAGCGCAGGGTTCGCCGAGATCCCGGAGAATCCATCCGACCCGCCGCATTTCAATCCGAGACAGAGTTGAGAAAGGGGCGCTGGAGCCCGAGTGCTTTTGTTGGCTTCCACTACGCCTAAAAACGTTCCGCGAATGGCCTCCGACAGCATCTGGAACTCAGAATCACTTTGTTGTTGCTCGAATATCAACAATGGCTTGCGAAAATTGGGGTCACGCTTGGCAATTTCATTTCGCAGAATACTTACCTGTGAATTCTGGCACCCGAGACTCAAGATGGTTGCTCCAGCGACGTTGGGGTGATGGAGATATCCAGCGATTAGGGCGCAGAGATTGTGGGCATCTTCTCGAGTCCCTCCACAGCCACTCTGATGCAAAAGAAATTTGACGCCATCAACGTTCTTAAAAATTTCCGGTTTCCCGGCGCCTCGATTTTCGGCTTCCGGAAGTTGCTGATTGATCTCGTCCAGCCTGCCTTCCCGATAAAGTTTGACCAGGTCATTGATCTGCCGGCGGTAAACCTTCGGTGGAGCGAAACCGAGTTCCTCTTCAAACGCCTGTTTCAGAACTTCGATATTGCGGTTCTCGCAGAAAACCAGTGGCGCCACCAGCCAATAATTTCGGGTGCCGACTTGACCGTCTGGGCGGTGATAACCAAGAAACGTGCGGCTGCGCCAACGCGTGACATCAGGTGGAATCCAGTGATATTCAGCCGACTTCGAGCCAAACGGCAATGCATCATGTCGAAGATTACGAGTATTCAGCGCCGAGCCTTTCTCAATGGGCAGCGCTGCCTTGCCTACTAAGACTCCATACATAAGCACTGCAGCACCCGGAGCCAGATGCTCAGTCGCAAATTTGTGTTTGGCTGGAACGTCCGAAGCCAGAACAAGATTGTGGCCTGAGATTTCGATCTGCTCGCCCCGATGCAAATCTCGCAGCGCGATCAGAACATTGTCGTCGGCGTGCAGTTTAAGAGCTACACTTTGCGTCACGCTTTGGTCCTCATCCCGATCCCTATGCTTAATTTTACTGATTAACGCCGCTCGCCAAAATGCCGCCATCCACCACGAGCAGGTGTCCGGTGACGAAGCTCGCCGCATCGGATGCCAGGAATACGGTGGCTCCCCCCAACTCGTCGAGTTGTCCGAATCGCTGCATGGGGGTCCGCAGCAAGAACTCGCGTCCCCGTTCGGTGCCATCAAGGAGATCAGCGTTCAAGTCAGTTCGTAAAACACCCGGTACGAGCGCGTTCACGCATACTCCGAACTTCGCCCACTCGACCGCCAGGGACTTCGTGAGTGACGCGACAGCCCCCTTGCTGGCGCAATAGGCTGCCACCTCATATAGCCCCACAAACGAGGATAACGAACCGATATTAATGATGCGACCATAGCGGCGCTCGACCATGTGCCGTCCGAACACTCGACACGCCCGCATTGTGCCATTCAGATTCGTTTCCATGATGGCGTCCCAGTCCGAGTCCGGAAACTCCAGGGTCGCCATTCGTTTGGTGCGGCCGGCGCAGTTCACCAGAATTTCTACACTGCCGAACTGCTCACAAACCCGATTGCATAAATGGTCGAGGCTGGCACTGTCTGTCACATCGCAAATCGTGGCAAGAGACCGGCTTCCCAGCACCTCCATTGCAGAGGTTGCGGCTCGCACTTGTTCCTCTCGGCGGCCGGTAGGAACCACATTGGCTCCTGCCTGAGCTAAAGCTTTGCTGAGCGCCAATCCGATCCCGCTGGTTCCGCCGATTACGACGGCGGTCTTGTTCTTGAGTTCGAGAAGAGGATGACCCATGCAGAATCCCAGTGCGCGGCTTGCGATATTCCCAATTACTCCGCAAGCGAATTATAAGGTGACAAGGCGATTCTGGCGCCGAGCGTTTGCAGCGCCAAAGCTCGGGATTCTTGGCAAGCGGTACGATGTTGGCAAAGCGCGATAAGATTTCGCTGCTGTAGACTTTCTACCCAGCAGGAGGCGACTGTGGCGGAGTTGCGGGCAGCAGTGATCGGTGCAGGATTTGTAGGGCGCGCTCACATCGAGGCGCTGCGGCGCCTGGGGATTCCAATTGCCGGGGTTCTGGGCACCACCCCGGAACGAGGCCAACAAACGGCTCGTACGCTCGGACTACCACGGGCATATGGCACCATCCAGGAACTAGCTGCGGACCAGAACGTAGATGTCGTCCACGTGTGCACACCGAACCACCTGCACTATGCACAGGTGAGCACATTGCTTCGATCCGGCAAGCATGTGATGTGCGAAAAACCGTTGGCCATGGACACCATGCAGAGTGCGGATCTCGTGAAATTAGCGCAATCTGAAGCACGCATCGGTGGTGTTACCTACAATCTGCGCTACTATCCGCTCTGTCAGGAAGCACGGTCCTTGATTGCGAGCGGAGCAATTGGGGAGCCCCGGCTCGTGCACGGCGGATTTCTGCAAGACTGGCTCTTGTTTCCTACCGACTGGAACTGGCGTCTCGAGCCCCAACTCGGAGGCGAACTACGAGCTGTTTCTGATATCGGCACCCACTGGCTCGATCTGATGATGTGGCTCACGGGACGAGAAGTGAAAGAAGTCTGTGCCGACCTTGCAACCATAGTGCCTACCCGGCAGCGTCCCCACGGTCGAAGCGAAACGTTTCAGAGCGCAACCAGCGGAGGGGATGCGGTCTCGATTGCAACCGATGACTACGCCTCAGTTCTGCTGCGTTTTGCAGGAGGTATCCGCGGCGTAATGACCGTTTCGCAGGTAAGCGCAGGACGCAAAGCATTCCTTGAATTCGAGATCAATGGTTCTGAGGGTTCTTTAGCGTGGAATTCCGAATCTCCGAACGAAATGTGGATGGGACGGCGCAATGAGTCGAACCGCGTTCTGCTGAAGGATCCATCTGTGATGAGCCCCGAGAGTCGCGGATATTCGAACTATCCGGGTGGTCACACCGAGGGCTATGGGGATACCTTCTTCAATCTTTTCCGAGATTTCTACGCACACATCGCTAATCCAGAGTCAAAGACACCGGCGTTTCCAAATTTTCAGACCGGCCATGAGGAACTTGTTCTCTGCGAAGCAATTGCGCGAAGCGCGAAAAACCGGGAATGGGTGAGCCTCTAGGGATCCGACAACTCCCCCGATATTAGCGCGTCCCGTCCCATCACCGTGCCTGAAACTGGTTCTGTAGCGAATTGATCCGCTGCGGCGCGTAAGCCTCACAGACGACAGAGACTTTTAGAGGTAGTTCCCTTGTACCGACCAAGCCTAACCTGACTCGCTATTCCGTCAATATTGGACAGAACCGGCTCCGAGTGGCAGACCAGCACGTCGAAGCGCTCTCCCACATGGTAATATTCTCCGCCATATGCCGACGAGCACTGGCACGTCTCATTACGCGCTGGGCAATAGCGACGCCGAACATGAGCGCCTGATTCGGCAGGCGATGATTCTGGCCCCTCTCACCGAACGATTCTTCCGTCAAGCAGGCATTGGATCTGGCCAACGTGTCTGGATCTTGGTTCCGGCGTGGGTGACGTGGCAATGCTGGCTGCCCGGCTCGTTGGCCCTGCCGGAGAAGTAGTAGGCGTAGAACGTGATACACGCTCGGTCGTCCGTGCCAGAACTCGCGTGGCCGAGGCCGCTCTGAACAATGTGATCTTCACGCAATCCGATGTGCGGCAACTTCCAGTCGATAAACCGTTCGACGCGGTGGTCGTTTCATTCTACAGTTTCTTCCCGATCCAGTTGTGGCACTGCAATTAATGTCTCAGCTGGTTCACCCCGGCGGCATCGTCGCATTTCACGAACCATGTTGGAGCCCTATTCTCCCACTGGCCGCGCACCTGCCTGTTTGGTCCGCATGCGCATCTCTCATCCGCGAGTCTCTGGAACGCTGCGGTGGGAATACAGAGATGGGGCTTGCCCTCTACCGTATCTTTCAGCAGGCTGGCTTGCCCGCACCAACTCTGCAAATGGAAATTCCCATGGGAGATAATCCCGCTGCCACGCTATGGATCTACGATCTTTTTTGCACTCTGCTGCCGCAAATGCAGCAACTCAATCTTTCTCTTCAAGGCCTGGGCAATGTAGATACTCTCTTGGAAAGAATTCAATCCGAAGTGGAGAGCTCGAAAAATCCCGTTCCATGTGTGGCACTCATCGGAGCTTGGTCCCCTAGGCCAGCAAACCCGGCTTTCTAGGAACCTAGCCGTTCCGCCCGAGCGAGCTAGCTTTTCGGGAGAAATGACGCGAGTGTTGCGCACACGAATAGAGAGACTCCCGTAAGCGCCAAACCACCAAACAAACTACCCGTTTTCTGGCTGACAATCCCCATCGCGTAGGGACCGGCAAATCCGCCTAAGTTCGCGACCGAATGAATCAAGGCTATACCCGAAGCCGCCGCAAATCCCGTCAAAAACTCGCTCGGAATGGACCAATACGGACCATAGACACTGTATGACCTGACCGGCGAAATTTGTACCAGGTGGAATGAGAGAGAATCCACTTGGAGGAAAAGCGGGTCATGCCAATCAAGAGGTACAAGCTAGAGGAGATCGTGACGATGCTGCGACAGATTGAAGTCAGCATTGCAAACGGAAAAACCACCCCACAAGCCTGCAAAGAAGCCGAGATCACCATCCAGACGTTCTACCGCTGGCGGAAAGAATACGGTGGTTTGAAGATGGACCAGGCGAAGCGGATGAAAGAACTGGAAAAGGAGAACGGCAAGTTG
>JAYVCW010000433.1:0-13253 GCA_043749775.1 Acidobacteriaceae bacterium
GGCATGGATCGCAGCCAGCCAGAAGATCATTAACGCGGCAGCAAACAGTTCAAGCCGGTGTCTGACATAGAACAACCGATGAGCGCGATAGCTCATATGAACCTAGGTATCGATCCGCTATCACAGACTATCTTTCGCGGAACTCTAAAACGTGGGCACCCGCAGTCGAAACACCCCTCGCGGGTCTCTTCCTTCAACATCCTATTTCGGGATTCGCATCCTTAAAATGTCACCTTTAACATTGACTTTCCCCTTCGCTCCCCGCTACCTTCACTGTATATGTCCCAAAGAGAATGGGTTCATAATAGGGAGCATAACTCCATTGCTATCTAGATTTTGCCCGCATCCCCTTTGGATTGAAAGATCTAGATCTTAGTCCCCACGCAACATGATGATTTCACAAGATCAGGGGGGAGGGGGGAGGGGGCCCACGTTCGAGAAATGAGAGTGAACTTGTCCTATTGCCGAGTTTCCATCGATGGCTTTGGCACCGGGCCCCGGGAAGAATTCAGCTTGGTGATAACCTTAGGCCATGCCTACCGATACGGAAGCCAGCCCTCACGCTAGCGAATCCGCAGCGAGAATTGGTGTTGGCACAAGTGCCCGCCCCACTGGTGAAGCGAGTGTCGTACGCTTCTCCAAAGTTGTGCTCGCAGTCACCCTCGGCCTGGTTCTTGGGGCACTGGCGGTCGGCTCACTCGGGTGGTTGATGCTCTCGCGCGCCTCGGGGCGGACCTGGCTCGCCCACGCTTTCTCGACGATCACCGGCCGCACCCTGACTATCGATGTGAGTCAGCCTACCGTGGTGGATCGCATCCAGCGACTGCAGAGAGTCGAGACTGTGATCTACACCATGGATAAGCTGGTCACCGGAGCGAAAGAAAACAACGTCCTGCCAGATTTTCTGACTGGCGACCGCTTATTGATGATGGTGCATGGCGAGGTCGTGGGGGGTATCGATTTTGGCGCTTTGAAATCGGACGACGTAAAAATCAGCGGCAAACAGATTCGCTTGCATCTTCCTCCGGCCCAGGCGTTCAGTACGCGGCTTGACAGTGCCAAGACGCGAGTCTATTCGCGGCAGACAGGCCTGCTCGTGCCGACCGATCCAGATCTCGAAACCCAGGTGCGTCAAGAAGCGGAGCGGCAGTTGTTGCAGGCCGCGTTAGCGGATGGAGTTTTGAAAAACGCGCAGCAGAACGCGGCGTTGACGCTTACCAGTTTGTTGCAAGGCCTCGGGTTTGAAAAAGTTGACTTCGACTAAGCCTCGCCAAGGCTTTAATTTAGGGATACCGAAAGGGATATCGGAATCTCGCCGGCGAAGACTATTTGCTAAACGATCGAATATGCCGGACCAGGTCGTGAATTTCCCACTTGGAAAGTTTGCGATCGAAGGCGGGCATTTTGTACCTGCCTTTGCTGATGATGTTGAAGAGTTGGTCATCCGATTGTTTCTGCACCTCGGCTGAACGCAGCGACCTGATCTTCTGATTCTTGCCGATCATGGTGTCGCCAGCTCCTGATGCGCCGTGGCAGGGAGCGCAGCGCTTCTTGTAGGTGTCGTTACCGCCATCCGCCAGCGCAAAACTAGACAGCAAAAATCCAAATAAAAAGAGCGCCGCGAGCTTTATGACGAACCGAGCCGTACCCGACGTATCTGTCTTTCGCAACCTGACCGCCCCCTTATGGACCAGCCTTGCTCCCGATTTTACCAGTTCAGTTTCAGCGCGAATTGGAACTGGCGCGGATCGTAGGCGGCGGTTGCTTGCCCCGCATTTGTAAACAGCGGGCTTACGGCGGCCACGTTGTAGACGTTGGCTATGTTGAACATGTCGGCGATCAATTCCATGTTAAAGCGCTCACCGAAGAAAATGCGCTTTGAAACGCGCAGATCATTGAATACCGTCCATGGCGTAACGCCGGCATTGCGGCCGAGATTGCCATCGAGCGAGGCGAGCGAGCCGGTAAAGCCAGAAATGCAAGGCTCCTGAAAGACGCCAGTTGGAGAATATTTCGATTGGACGGACCCTCCGCACGCGGGATCTACAAACGTATTCGGCCGCGAAGTCAGCGAAGACAACTGCAGGTTATCGCCATTGCCGGTGATGATATTGAACGGGCGTCCAGAGCTGAATTCGATCAGCGGAGCAAACGTCCAGTTGCTAAGCAGTTTTCCCGCCAAGCCATCGCCGCCGGTATGTCCGGATTGATAGACGCCGCTGAATACGAAGCGATGCCGCTGATCGAAGGTCGAAGTCGAGCGGTCAGCACTTGGGAAATAACTATCTTGCGGAGTGAGAGTCGATTGCAAATCGGTTGAATCGTCGATTGCGTGCGACCAGGTGTAAGACGCCAGGAACTCATAGTGCTTGCTGAATCGCTTGCGCAGGTTGGCGGTCAGCCCGTTGTAGTTTGAAGTGCCGTTCGAGTAGTTGGCATCCATGTCTCCGAAGGGGATGCATCCGGTGAGAGATGGCGATGTCAGATCGCAGTTCGTGTTAAGTCCGTATTCTTGCTGAACCAATGGCAACACAGCGGTAACGCAAGGTGCAGTCGCAGGATTCGACAGTAGCGCTAATCCGATCGACGGATTGACCCCGCCTGGCCGGAAGAAGTTTGTCAAGGCGGCAGGGACATAGGGGCCGCCCACACCGACTCCACACCCGGCTACCGTAAATGGGCTATCGAGAACCGTACTTGCGCCGGCTGCGATCGCCGCCTGAAGATTTCGTACCATAAATGCGCCATTGATTGTGTTCGCATTAATCGGCCGATTGAGATGGCGCCCGAGATTGAGGTTATAGGCCAAACTCAACGCCATCCCGTTTCCGAGATCACGCTCCAGGGTGAAGTTCACCTGCTGCGAATAAGCGTAAACAAAGTTCTTGGATTGAGGGTATCCAAACGGCTGGAAGGCCAACGGCAGGAAAGTGCCACCAGCCAGGTTCAAGTAATTTTGGTTTAGAAAAACGGACTGCGGCGTGTTCAAAGCTTGAAATCGCTGCTGGTCGGGCTGATAGAAGAGATTTGCGTTGGCTTGCGGGAACAGTGATGGAGCGCAAAACGGGACGTTCACGAGTCCTTGAAAAATCGGAACCGCGTTGAGATTTGCCGGATTACCCGGTCCCGAGCAGCCTCCAGTTCCGCCAAATGCGAGCTGACCACTGCTTGATCCGTCCGACGCGTCCCCCAGAAAATACAAACCGAGTAACGGATGATCGTAGAACATTCCGTACGAAGCTCGGATGACAGTTTTCCCATCACCCTTCGGATCCCAAGCCATTCCAAAGCGCGGCTGAATGTTGTTCTTGTCGGTCTGAATCCCCTTCTGCAATCCGAGTGCATCGTAGGCCGACAGAGCCAGGCCTTGCGGAGGCCTAAAGGTGGGCGGGAACTCTACATCGTATCGAACGCCGTAATTCAGAGTTAGATTATGTCGAACCCGCCACGAGTCTTGCCAGAACAGACCGAGCTGCTTGTTAGAGAAGGTGTCGGTGGGGCTACCAATGCCTTGGATAAAATCTCCGGGAACCCCCGCGCCGTATGCCTGCACAGCCGAAAGACCGGGTACGCCTGCAGGTAAGCCGAGGCTCGGCCCACTGAGGCTTCCGAAATCGTATACGCCGCCGTAGTTGACCGTGAAGGTAGCTTTGATGGGGAGGTAGTTGAAGTCCGCGCCGAACTTTGTGCCGTGGTTTTTAATACTCCAGGAAAAATTATCGGTGAATTGATATCTTTTTTCCGTGCGCTGGATATACGAATAAGGTTCGCGGCCGAAGTAAGCGAAGCCCGGAATGTTAACCGCGGGGTCAGATCCGCTCGGGGTGGCTGTGTTGTAGAAATAGGAAAGCCCACGGCGGGCAAACTGGAAGCGAAACTCGTTCACCTTGCTGTTGCCTAGAGTCCATGTGTCTTGCGCGACAACCGCAAAGTCCCGGTAAGTTTGTTGCGACGTACGGGAATAGGCATTTTGGCCGAAAGGCTGGTCCTGGCCGCTTACCTCAAGGCCAGTCATGGTGCTTGGGCTGCCATTGGCGCGCAAGCTTAGGCGGTTATTGCTGGTGACGTTGTGATCGAGACGTAACGAGTAGAGACTCGTGCCTTCAAACACCGGGAAGTTTCCCTCCTGCGATGCCAGCGGTTGATAGGAAGCCGGCAGCCCATTGCAGAGCGGTGCCGCGGAGTTGCATGAAGTAGGAAACTGGGCGAGCGGATTGCTTCCATTTGCTGGAGTTGGTAGTACTCCGCCTCCAACTAACAATGCGAAGGAAGCGGGATAAGTACCATTCACCGCGATAGCAGAAGATCCGCCCGCGAGAACGGAATATTGCTGTAGCAAAGGCAGGGGAACGCCCGAGGTGCTTAGGAACGCCGACTGCTCAGGCGTGACCTGAATGTCGAAGGTCCCCGCGGGCGCTCCGAAAAACGGAGAGGCATCAAAGGGTACGAGCCCAAAATTTCCCTGCCCAATACTCGAGAAGCCAGTCTCGTGCCGTCGCGTGGTTTCGTAGGCAAAGTAGTAGTAGGTCTTGTCTTTTTTAATTGGACCGCCAAAGGCCACTCCCGCTTGCACCCGCGTGTACGCGGGATTCGACGTCGTGCTGAACGGGTTTACGGCTTGAAAATTGCGGTTGCGGAGATATCCGAAAACGTCGCCATGAAAGTCGTTCGAGCCGGAACGGGTGATGATATTCACGACTCCGCCCGACGCGCGGCCGTATTCGGCGGCGTAGCTATTGGTGATGATCTGGAATTCCTGTACCGCCTCTTGCGAAACCGTCGAGCGAACGCCATTCACTGAGTTATCAGTCGCATCGGCGCCATCGACGTTCACCAAATTCGACCGTCCGCGCTGGCCGCTGATGTTCAGGCCGGAAGTTGGCGCGGCGCCTGTGTTCGGAGCGTTGTCGCGAACAACCTGCGAATCGGTTAGCGTGAAGTTGATGTAGTTGCGTCCGTTGATTGGCAGGTTATCGATGCGGCGTTGTCCGATGGTATTGGTAGTTGAGCTGCGCGAAGTCTCCACCATGTCTGCTTGCGAGCTGACTTCCACGACTTCTTTGCTGCCCGCCACGCTAAGCGTGACCGGGAGTTCAGCCATGCCGCCCACGCTGATGACGACTGCGTTGGCTTCGGCCTTGCCAAAGCCGGGAGCATCGACTGTGACGCTGTAATTCCCGGGTGCCAACTGGCGAACGCTGTATCCACTCTGCCCATCGCTGCTGCCGGAGCGCTCTAACCCCTTTGCATCATCGCGCGCGATGACATTAGCGTTAGTTACCACGCTGCCTTTAGGGTCAACGACGCTGACGTGCAAATCCCCTGTAGCGGCACCTTGCGCAAATGCTGGTTGGCGAACAACCAAAAAGAGAAGTAAAAAGAAAAGGCGCGACGAATAGGAAAACAATGAAGAACGCTTCATAGGGCTCCTGTCATTTCCGCATCACGGCGGAAAGCGGAAAACGAAGTGTGCATGTCTTGTCGGGAATGCGCTCCGCAAGCACGTTTCAAAAGGGGCTGCTTACCGCTGATAGGTATATCACGGGCAAATATTTAGGCAAGAGATAAGCTAGACTCAGGCGCGGAAGATCTTCCAGAAAGTGAATACGGAAAAGTGAATTTAGAACATTTCAACGGTCATTCTTCTACTTCTGATGGGCATTCGTTCAACGGGCACTCGATGACCGCAGAATTGCTTCGCGTGTTGGTGTGTCCGCCAGAGAGTGCTGGGTGGAATGACTCCGTTAGGTCGGCGGCGTGGCGCGAGCTCGGTTTTCAGCACGCGCCTAACTTCACGGCGGCCAAACAACAGCACGACGGCTTGTGCGATCTACTCAGACAAAGCGGCGCGGATGTTGTGACCCTACCTGCCGATAAAACTTTGACCCTTGATGGGGTCTACGCGCACGATGCCTCGCTCGCGACCGACCATGGGATGTTGCTGATGTATCCCGGCAAAAAAAATCGGGTGGCTGAGGCTATAACGCACCGCGAATTTTGCGAGCGATTAGGAATGCCCACCTTCACCGAAATAACTGCGCCCGGCACGTCGGAAGCCGGAGACATCGTCTGGCTGGACGATCAAACGCTGCTCATTGGCAATGGCTACCGCACCAATCCTGAAGGTATCGCGCAGATCCGGCATTGGTTTGCATCACGGGACGTTGAAGTGTTATCCGCGCCGCTGCCTTACGGCACGGGTCCCGCTGCCTGTCTGCATCTAATGTCGTTGATGAGCATGCTGGATGAGCGGACAGTGCTGGTTGACTTGCTATGGATGGCGGTCGAGACGGTGCAATTGCTGAAGTCCCGCGGCCTTCGCATGATTGAGATTGATTACTCAGAGCGCGACACTCTCGCCTGTAATGTGCTCGCGCTGGGGAGGAATCGCCTGATCGCCCTGCACGAGAACTCGAAAACAAATCAGCGTTTGCAAGAAGCTGGCTTTGAGGTGCTCACGTTTCCGGGGTCGGAGCTCTGCATCAATGGCGGCGGAGGGCCCACCTGTTTGACGCGTCCGCTACATCGAGGTTAAACGAGGTTAAGCGGCGCGAGATTATCGAGCATGCGGAACGAGCACGCGAAATGAACATGCGAAACGAACAAAGACCGGCTTGCGAAAGTGTCCGCCTTGCAACCGTACTGTTAAACTAGTTAAGAAATGCTCTTGCCGTTCGTCCGCGATTTGTTCGCGGAGGTTGAACAACTTCCCTCCTTCATACGTGCCGCCTCCCACCTCAGGGAGAGCGCGGGGCGAATGAGTGTCACTGGACTTTCCGCGACAGCCAAGGCACTGGTCATAGTTTTGCTGCGTCGAACGGTCGAGCGGCCATTTGTACTCGTCGTTGCTGACAACCGGGCGGCCGAAGAGCTTGAACCAATTTTGCGAGCCTTCTGCGAACTGACAGGAGCCGCCGACCCGGAGTCGGTAGTCACGCTTCCGGCACGGGACGTGCTCCCTTTTCAGCATTTGTCGCCGCATCCTGAAATTCAGGAGGAGCGCGCGACTGCTTTGTGGAAAATTGCTTCAGGACGGGTCTCGATTTTAGTCGCGCCGGTCACCGCAACCACTATTCTTCTTCGTCCCGCTGAATACTACGCAGATCTCGCGCGGGTACTGCGTCGTGGGGAGAGCTTCGATCTGGAACAACTGTTGCAGCACTTGAATACGGTCGGTTACAGCGCCACCGACGTGGTCGAGATGCCAGGCCAATACGCGGCTCGGGGCGGCATACTCGACGTGTATTCTCCGGAGGCGGATCGCCCGGTACGAGTCGAATTTTTTGGCGACGAAATCGAATCGATGCGCAAGTTCGACCCCGCGAGCCAGCGATCGTCGAATCCCGTCGACGAAGCGCTGCTGCTGCCTCTGACGGAGACGCCGGTTACGGAAGAATTGCTTAGTGCCATCAACGCTCGCTTGTCAGGAAAGCGAATTACCGGCTCGGCCGGGGTAGTGCAACAGGCGATGCGCGATTCCGGAGCAGGAGTTTTTCCAGGGTGGGAGTTTTACGCTCCCGTTGCTGGTGCGGACCGCAGTATCTTCGAGCTTCTCCCCGACGCGCGTGTAGTTCTCGATGAGCCCGAAGCGCTTGGCGCAGAACTCGATAAAGTCTGGTTGCGCATCGAAGAAGCGCATGAACGCAGCGGTGTGGGGAATCTTGTTCGGCCTTCTGATCTTTATTTGACGCCGGAGCTCTGGCGTGAAAAGACGGTTGCTCTCTCAGGCGCGGACTTCGAATATCTTTCACTCGCGCGCGAGGGCAAACTTGAAGCGGCGTTTGTTTCGCAGCCTGCAACGCGCTTTCATGGCGCCATTCCCGCTCTGATTGAAGAAGTTCAGAAAATGCTGCGGGCGGGGACGCAGGTAATGCTTGCTGTTCCAAACACCGGCGAGGTCGAACGTCTGGCCGATATGTTTACCGAGTACAACGCATCGTACCGACTGGGAAGCCGCACCCGTAGCGGTGAGAGCTACGCCGACGAAACTTCTTACTTTACCGGAGATGTACTGACCACCACGTTGTTGAAGGCATATCTGCCGGATGGTTTTGTGCTGCCAGAGGCACATTTCGCCATCTTTGGCGCGCGCGATCTCTTCGACGAATCTGATCTCGTGGCCTCTCGCCCGCAGCGGCAGAAATCAAAAGTTTCAGCATTTCTTTCTGACTTCCGCGATCTTCAGGTTGGCGACTATGTCGTTCATGTTGAACACGGCATCGGACAGTATCTAGGGCTGAAAGAAATTAGCCAGGGCGATGGCACCGCCGAATTCATGGTGCTTGAGTACGCCGACGCGGCGCGCCTGTACGTTCCGCTCACTCGACTTGATCTGGTACAGAAATATCGTTCTGCCGAGGGCGCGAAGCCCGTACTCAACCATTTGGGCTCGCAGACCTGGGGAAAGACGAAAGCTCGGGTCCGCAAGGCGATGCGAGATATGACCGACGAACTGGTGAAACTTTACGCGCAGCGGCAAGCGGCGCGTGGTCACGTCTTCCCCGCCGACACGGAGTGGATGAAAGAATTCGAAGACTCGTTTGAATACAACGAGACCGAAGATCAGGCGCAAGCCATCGCCGACGTGAAACGCGATATGGAGTCGCAGCTTCCGATGGATCGCCTGCTCTGCGGAGACGTCGGCTATGGCAAAACAGAAGTGGCAATGCGCGCGGCATTCAAGGCATTAAGCGATAACAAGCAGGTTGCAGTGCTTGCTCCCACCACCGTTCTTGCCTTTCAGCACTTTGAAACTTTCAAACAACGCTTCGCACCCTTCCCGCTCACCGTCGACATGATCAGCCGCTTCCGAACTCCGAAGCAGGTGAAAGAAATATTGCAAAGAGTTGAGGCCGGAAAGGTTGACATCCTGATCGGAACGCACCGTCTGCTATCGAAAGACGTGAAGTTCGCCGATCTCGGTTTACTGGTTGTCGACGAAGAGCAGCGCTTCGGAGTGCGCCACAAGGAGCGCATTAAACAGATTCGCACGCAAGTCGACGTGCTGACTATGTCGGCGACTCCAATCCCGCGCACCCTTCACATGTCTCTCGTCGGCCTGCGCGATATGAGCGTCATTGAAACTCCGCCGAAAGATCGCATGGCGATTCAGACCGTAATCGCGCACTGGGACGAAAAACTAATGCAGACGGCGATTGAACAAGAACTAGATCGCGGCGGACAGGTTTATTTCGTCCACAACCGCATCGACACGATTTGGGAGATTGCCGCGAAACTACAAGCGATGGTTCCCGGAGCACGGGTCCTCGTCGGTCACGGACAAATGGGGGAAGGCGAACTGGAAAAAGTGATGCTGAAGTTTATGCACCACGAAGCGGACATCCTGGTTTCAACGACCATCATCGAAAACGGTCTCGATATTCCGCTCTGCAACACAATCCTCATCAATCGCGCTGACCGTATGGGGCTGTCTGAACTCTACCAACTGCGGGGGCGCGTCGGTCGCTCCAATCGGCGAGCTTACGCTTATTTGCTCTTACCCTCCGAAGTCGAACTCACGCCGATCGCGCGCCGCCGTCTTGCGGCCTTAAAAGAATTTTCCGACCTGGGCGCAGGCTTCAAGATTGCGGCCCTTGATCTCGAATTGCGCGGAGCGGGAAACCTTCTGGGCGGCGAACAGAGCGGACATATCGAAGCCGTCGGTTTTGAACTGTATACCCAGATGCTGGAAAGAGCAGTTCGCGAAATGAAGGGCGAGGCCGGCACCGAGACGACGGAAATCCAACTCAACCTTGGCCTGAATATTCGCATACCGGCGGACTACATCAAGGAGGAAAATCAGCGCCTCCGCATGTACAAGAAGGTTGCGGGCGTTGAAACCGAATCGCAACTGAACGACGTGAGAGCTGAACTGATCGATCGCTACGGTGAAACCCCCACAGCGGTGCGCAATCTACTCGATTACGCCCGGCTCAAGCTACAGGCGATGCGGGTGGGCGCCAACGCAATTGAACGCAAACGCGAGTTCGTCAACATCAAGTTCAGCGAAAAAGCTGGGATTGACCCGGGAAAGTTGGCGCGCTTCGTGGCGTCACAACATGGCGCGCAATTCACTCCAGATGGGACCTTGAAATTCTCGATAAAAATCGATAGCGCGGGCGGAATCTTGCAAACGCTTCGCGATCTGTTGGAAGAGTTGGAAGCGAAGGAAGAGGCGACCCGCGCAGTATGACCAACCGCCCTTAACATTCGTTGCGCAAATCCTCATGAGCATGAAATGACATCATGAACGAAGCGAACTTGACATTGCAGCATTCGCAATCCACTTATAAGATCGGCCTGAAGATGACTCAACAAGAACGACGAGCAGACGGCGACCGCCGCAAGATCCGCAAAGTTCGTAAAGCAATTTTTCCCGCTGCGGGATTGGGCACACGCTTCCTCCCTGCGACAAAAGCCCAGCCCAAAGAGATGTTGCCGCTGGTCGATAAGCCGATCATCCAGTATGGAGTGGAAGAGGCGCTGGCCGCGGGTTGCGACCAAATCATCATTATCACCGGCCGCGGCAAGAGCGCCATTGAAGACCATTTCGACGTTAGCTATGAACTCGAGAAGATGCTCGAAGAAAAGGGCAAAAGCGATTTGCTGCAAATCGTTCGCCAGATCTCCGACATGATCTACGTCGCCTACGTTCGTCAGAAAGAAGCCTTGGGCCTGGGGCACGCCGTTCTTACCGCGCGAGAATTGATCGGCGAAGAACCTTTTGCAACGCTGCTTGCGGACGACGTCATCGATGCCAAGGTCCCAGTCCTCAAACAGCTAATGGACGTATTTGACGAGAAGCATTGTTCGGTAATTGCCACCCAGGTCGTTGAAGGGGCCGCGATCTCCTCCTATGGAGTGTTGAAGGCCAAAGAGGTGCCCGGCACCGGAGGGAAATTGTTCCAAGTGTTGGATCTCGTCGAAAAACCGAAAATGGAGGACGCGCCCTCGAATTTGGCGGTGATCGGTCGCTATATTCTGACGCCGACCGTTTTCGAAACGCTCTCTGATATCAAGCCGGGGTCGGGAGGCGAACTGCAACTCACCGACGGACTGCGCGCTCTTCTGCAGCGGGAAAAAATGTACGCCTACGTGTACGAAGGCCGGCGGCATGACACCGGAGACAAGTTGGGCTTTCTGAAGGCGACCGTTGAGTTCGCGCTTAAGCGCCCTGACTTGGGTGACGAGTTTCGAGAATATCTCAAGAAACTAAAGTTGTGAGTTTCGAAAACGTAAGATGAATCAAACCCGCTTTATTTCAGCGACGATTGTAGCTTCTTGGATTTTTCGTCAACTCCGCGGGCCAATTTCTCTTTGTGCGCCTCGAGTTTTTTGGAAAGATCAGCATCGGCTACGCCAAGAATCTGCGCCGCCAGAATTCCGGCGTTCGTCGCCCCAGGCTTTCCGATTGCTACCGTAGCTACCGGGATACCTGCCGGCATTTGCACCGTGGCGAGCAGCGAGTCCATCCCTTGGAGGGAAGTAGAAGGGATCGGCACTCCGATCACCGGCAGAGTGGTATGAGCGGCGATCACGCCCGCCAGATGCGCCGCCCCGCCCGCTCCGGCGATGATGACTCGAACTCCGCGCGATGCCGCCTTGCGGGCGTAATCGGCAGTGCGATCAGGAGAGCGGTGCGCTGAAGTAACATCCATCTCATAACTGATCCCAAAATCTTCAAGCGCTTTTCCCGCCTCACGCATGATCTCAAGGTCAGAATCGCTACCCATTACAATCGAAACTTTTGGATTGTTCATGATGGCTATATTTCCGTTTCCTTAAAAATAGGATTTGAAAGCTAAGACTGAACGCGTAGTCACGACAATCATAAATCGGATAATCACACTTCAGGTTTTTTTGAGCGGCCGCGCAGCAATGTCCTTGCGATAGTGCGCGCCTTCAAAATTTATTTTGCCGCACGCTTCATAGGCGCGCTGAGTCGCTCTCTCTAAATTGCCGGCACGTGCCGTAACCCCCAGCACGCGTCCTCCGGCGGTGTAAATTGCCCCCTCGCGCATGGAGGTGCCGGCATGAAAGACTTTTACGCCTTCTAGTTTCTCCGCTTCTTCGATGCCCGTGATTTTCTTGCCCGCTTCGAAAGTCCCCGGATATCCGCCCGAAGCCATCACTACGCAGACCGCGGCATCGTTGGACCACCTAAAATCGCCGTCGCTAGTGCGTCCATCAATGGAGGCCTCCATGGCCTCAACCAAATCGCTCTCGAGACGCACAAAAATTGGCTGCGTTTCCGGGTCGCCGAAGCGGCAGTTAAACTCCAAAACCATTGGGCCCCGCGCCGTCATCATCAATCCGCAATATAGAACGCCTTTGTACTCGATGCCTTCAGCTTTCATTCCGGTGATGACCGGCTTCGCGATGTGCGTGACCAGCCAGTCGCGCATCTGGTCATCAATGATAGTTGGAGTCGTGTACGCGCCCATCCCGCCCGTATTCGGGCCCGTATCGCCCTCGAACGCGCGCTTGTGATCTTGTGCGGCAACCAGAGGAGCTACGCGCTCGCCGTCACTGATTACCAGAAATGAAAGTTCATCGCCCTCCAGGAATTCTTCCAGCACAACTCTCGCTCCAGCTTCGCCAAGCATTCTGCCGCTAAGCATCTCGGTCGCGACTGACGCGGTTTCTTCTTTCGTCTGAGCAATGACTACACCTTTTCCTGCCGCAAGGCCGTCCGCTTTCACGACGATAGGAGTAGAAAAGTGCACCAAGGCATCTCGAACCTGTTCGGGCGATTCGCAAATTGCGTAATGCGCGGTCGGGATATTGTGACGCTGTGAAAATTCTTTCGCAAAGCTCTTGCTGGTTTCAAGCTGAGCGGCGGCGCGGGTCGGGCCAAAAGTGCGCCATCCACGCCGGGTAAATTCGTCCACCACGCCCATCATCAGCGGCAACTCGGGGCCCACAACGGTGAGATCGGGCTGAATGCGGTTAGCAATTCCTACCAGCGAGTCGAGACTCTTGAGATCAACCGGAACACTTTCCGCTTCTGTCGTGGTTCCTCCATTGCCGGGAGCGCAATAAACCTTTGAGACTCGGGGCGATTGCCGGAGCTTCCACGCCAAAACGTGCTCGCGTCCACCGCCACCGATGATAAGAATTTTCATAGCCGGGAAGTTTAAGGTTAGGGGCGCGCGCAGTTCATGTCAAACGCGGGCACTTCAGCAACTTGTAAAGATAGCAGCAAAAGCGCCGGAACGAAGATCGGCATCAAGAGCAGGGCATCAAGAGCAGGG
>JAYVCW010000434.1:0-6138 GCA_043749775.1 Acidobacteriaceae bacterium
TTTTAATCAACCGTGCTTTCTTGCGAGCATGCGAGTTTGACGTTCAGCGATGCGTCACGTTAGCAACGCATAGGTACATGAACCATTCACAGGGAAGAGATGTTGTGTTGGTTTCTATCGGATGACAGAGTCTGTACGGTTGCAGAAGCAATCCGCAACGATCTTAGTCAGTTGGGTCTGACTTAATATTCAAGACAATCTTGCCGTAGTTCTTGCCTTCCCTCATCAGCATGTAAGCGTCTTTCGCTTGCTCCAGAGGGAATACCTTCCCTATCACCGGATGTAGTTGGCCGGCAGCGATCCATTCCGATAGCTTCTTCCACGCAGACTGCATGAGTTTCTGGTTCGCGCTCAAGTAAGAGAGCCACAAACCGTGTACGCTCGCGCCTTTGGAGTAAAGAGTGCGAGTGTCTAGCGTGGGAGTTTCGCCGGTGGCGGCGCCATAGACGACCACGCGCCCGAAATCGTTCACGCACTTTACGCTTTTTGCGACGTGCTCTCCGCCGAGCATTTCGAAGACCGCATCGACCCCTTGGCCGCCAGTCAACTCTTTGATCGCGTCGACATAATCGCGCCGCTTGTAATCGATGCCGTGTTGCAAACCCAGCGTGCGAACCTTGGCTAGCTTTTCTTCAGTAGAAGATGTCCCATACATTTCGATGCCAAGGATTTTTCCGATCTGAACCGCGGCAGTGCCCACACCGCCAGCGACGGCGTGAATGAGAACTCGTGGCCGGGCGCTTGTTTCTGGCAGCATCCGATGCGGATCGGAATCGAGATCCAGCAAACCCGCCTTCCAATAGGCGAAGCACGCAGTAAAAAAATTTACCGGGAAGGCTGCTCCCTGTTCCGCATTCCAGGTATCGGGAATCGGCCAGAGCAGGTTGCGATTGGCAACGGTTTTTTCGGCGAACGCCGCCCATTGCGTGTATCCCATGACTCGGCGTACGCTGCCTCCATTACCGACCGCTTCGCGTCCCGCGAACTCACGTCCGGCAGTCAGCGGGGGATTTGGAGTTCCGGCATAGCCGCCCTGTGTAGTCATCAAATCTGCGAAGTTGAGTCCCCCAGCTTCCACGTTCACGGCGATTTGTCCAAAATTTGGCTGGGGCTCGGGCACCTGCCGTACTTCTAAAACTTCCGGCCCGCCGAGGCGCGTGATCACTAGAGCTTTCATGGGCAAAGTTTAACAGGGACGTTGTCGGATGTTGGGTCGCATACGCTGAAGTTGGCATCTATAATGATATCGAGTTTTCGATCCTCGGTCGCCTCGTGATTGTAATGGCGCCGAGGACGAGGGTTTCGCGGAAGATCAGCGTAACTAGATCAGCGTAATCCGAGGGTGCGAATGGAAACGTTCGCGCCTCCCGAGTTGGAAAGGAAACGCTCGCCGGATTATTCCTGCCTGTGTTTTGCTCTCCGCGTTAACGTTAAAAAAACCATGGCACTGACTGACAATTTCGGCCGCTCCATCCATGATTTGCGGATTTCGATTACCGACCGCTGTAATTACAAGTGCGTTTACTGTCGCACCGGCAACAATGGCGCGGCCTACGCGGAACTTCCTTTTAATGACTATTTGCGCATGGCTCGAATCCTGGTTGGTCTTGGCATCACCAAACTTCGACTTACGGGCGGGGAGCCACTTTTGCGCAAAGGCATCATCGAGTTCGTACGCGATCTCTCGAAGCTGCGCACGCTTAAGGATGAGAAGCCAGAGATTGCGCTGACCACGAACGGCCACTTACTCGCCGAAATCGCTCAACCATTAAGAGATGCTGGTCTCGATCGTGTCACCATCAGTATGGACGCAGTCGACGCCGAGCGCTTTTCGCGAATCACGCGCGTGCCAAACGGATATGAAAGCGTGCTCGCTGGCGTACGGGCTTCTCGCAAGGCTGGACTTGATCCAGTCAAGATCAATTGTGTTCTGCTGCGCGGCTTTAACGAAGATCAGATTGTTAACTTCGGTAAATTCTCGCGCGAAGAAAATGTGGTTGTGCGCTTTATCGAGTTCATGCCGCTCGAAGAGGATCGCGTGTGGACTCCTGAGATCGTGGTCACGCTCGATGAAATTCTATCGCGCATGGCGGAATTTATGCCGCTCGAGGAGATTCCACGCGAGCGCAGTGAAACGGCGCGGCGCTATCGCTTTGCAGATGGCATCGGCGAGATTGGCATCATTGCTCCTGTATCGCACCCCTTCTGCGGACACTGCAGCCGGATACGAATTACTTCCGACGGCAAACTGCGTACATGTCTTTTCTCGGTGTGGGACCACGATTTGCACGAGCTCATGCGCCGCGGAGCCGATGACGAGAAGCTCGAAGAATTTATTTTGAATGTCGTCCAGAAAAAAGAAGAGCGCCACCACATCGGCGAGCCAGGCTTTATTCCCGCGTCGCGCACCATGGTCCACATCGGCGGCTGAGGTCGAGCGGATCGATGTTCCTCCGCGGCTAAGAGTTAGCGATCGCAGGCTCGACAAGTTCCCAGTCACAAGTAATCAAATCGAGGTTACTGTTCCGCATTTGCGGACGTTTTTAATGAGCTGCTAAAGTCTTTTTTTAATCTGCCGATTCATCCATTTTGGAGGAATGACTATGGCTGTCTCGGCAATTGAGAACACTAAGGCGCAACCCGCCCAATCGGCGTTACCTTCCGCATCCTCTGCCAAAGCACAACAGACTCAGGCCCCTTCAAAGCCGCAAACTCCTGCAACCGACACGGTGAAAATAAGCACTGCCGCCAAGGCACTGCAAAGAACTCAGGCCTCGGCGCACACCTCAAAGAAAGCGGCTCCGAGCAGTCCTCAAGCCGAGCGCCCGTCGGCCGTCGGCAAGTAATTCGGCAAAGCAATCGCATCGCAATCGATATAGCAACCGATAAAGACGGCGACCCAAGCTCAGCTCAACGATTCGCGATCTCACTTTTTTCGGGCGGCTCGATTTGGTCGCTGCAGGGCCGCACCGGGTGGTACATCACAGGTAGAGTGGGTTTCAACGCTTAATCGATTGTCTTTAGACGTTTCAGTAGAACGAATCGTACTTCGTGACCGTCCACCCGGAATCCTTCTTTTCTTCGGTCACCGAAAACAGATCCTTATAGGTGGAGTCGCGGACGGCGGTGTTGTAGCGTTCGCCCTTGTAATACAAAATCACAAGAGGCGGAGCGTCTTCCCATTCCACCAGCTTCCAGGCGAGCAGCGGATGCTGCGCTTCGGAGTTGCAAACGAACTCGGCGCGCTTCTTGCGATAATCCTTCTCCCATTGCACCAGAAGTTTGCGGCAGTTGCCGTCGCGCATCTCCGCGATAAAGCTGCTCGCAGTTCTCTCGATCGTTCGATCGCGGAAGGGGTTCATGGTGATACTGATCGGCATCTTGGTCAACGGATCGCGTTCCTCCGACCGCGACAATACCGGAGGCTGCGTGCTGAGCCAATAAAGGTAGCCAAGAAACACAATCACCAGCAAGGCTGGCGTGCCGAGGGCGATCGCGAGATGAGTTTTGGATGTCTGCACCATCCTAAGTTTGGCAAGGTGGGCAGTCTTGGGCAAGGTTACTTCCGGGGCGTATCCCACTCGCACCTGTCGAGCAAACTGGGTGATCATCCAATCTTTTTAATGCTAGGGGAATAGACAATGTGGGGGGCGGACCGCCCGTCCATTCGGGCGAGCCGCCCTGCTCCACGCTGACTAACCGAAAGCGCTCCATACCTAGGGACGGAGGTTGCCTGGTTTGTGTTTTCCAAATCGGGGGCGTATATTTGTACCTGAATACTGTTGTGTCGTAATTCAGGATTGTCGAAGCACACCAGTGGGCGCAAGCCCACTTTTTCGTTGGGGCCTGAGGGCTTTCCTGAATTAGCGCAGCATCCCGGGCGTAAATCGCTGAAAACATGGCATTTGATCTGGATAAGGTCCGGCAGATCGCGGAGCGGGTGGCGGGCTCAAGTGGGCTGGAAGTGGTCGAAGTGGAAGTGTCCGGTGCCGGACAGCACCGTACGCTACGCGTCTTTATTGACCGACCGGGCGCGGCTCCGGCGGCAGATCGGCCGGACGGCGTGACCCACGAAGATTGCGCCAATTTCAGCCGGGAATTTGGCACGATCGTCGACGTTGAAGACGCGTCATCGAGCGGCTCGTATCTGCTCGAGGTGTCGTCTCCGGGCCTCGATCGGAAGTTGTCCAAGGCGGCCGATTTCGAACGCTTTCGCGGGCAGCGCGTCAAATTGATGACGCGGGAACCGGTGAACGACAACCGGCATTTTGAAGGCAAGCTCGAAAGCTTCGAGAACGGCAAACTGGTTTTAGATCTTAGCGCCGCGCGTAAGAAGAAGATGCGCCCGAAAGAGGGCGACACTTCGAAGATCGAAATTGAGTTTAGGAACGTAGAGAAGGCAAATCTGGTTCCTGAAATTTAAGTTTTGCGATTTCGACATTTGGAATTCATATGGCAAGTGAGCTTTACAGCATTATCGAAGGGGTCAGCCGAGAGAAGGGCATTGATCCGCAGATTGTAGTCGCAGCGGTTGAGGACGCCATCGTCGTCGCAACCCGCAAGTATTACAAGACGCAGGAGAACTTGCGCGCCGTCCTTGACAAGGATAGCGGCAAGATTAACGCCTATGCGGTGAAGTCGATCGTCGAAGGCCCGGAACAGGTCGAAGATCCCAATCTTCAAGTGACTGTGGAAGAGGCGCGAAAGCTCGATCCAAGCGCAGAAGCGGGCGGCGAGATTCTCATTCCGAAAGTGACCGAGGGAATTCTCGGGCGGATCGCGGCGCAGTTGGCGAAGCAGGTCATCTTCCAAAAGGTGCGCGAGGCCGAGCGCGATACGGTTTACAACGCGTACATCGGGCACGTGAACGAGATCGTCAATGCGACGGTTAAACGGCTTGAAGGTCCGGACGTCATACTCGACATCGGCAAGGCCGAAGCCCGCATGGGCCGCAAAGAGCAGTCACGTCTGGAATCATTCGCGGTTGGCGAGCGCATTCGAGTTGTGATAGCGCGGGTTGAAAAAGCCGTGAAGGGCCCGGGCGTAGTGGCGTCCCGTTCGGCGCCGGAGCTCGTGCAGCATCTCTTTCAAACTGAAGTGCCCGAGATTTACGACGGAACCGTCGTAATTCGCGCGATTGCGCGTGAAGCGGGAGAGCGAACCAAGATCGCCGTCATGTCGAAAGACAAAGACGTCGACGCGGTTGGCGCTTGCGTTGGCATGAAAGGGATGCGGGTGCAGTCGATCATCCGTGAGTTGCGCGGAGAGAAGATTGACATCATCGAGTATCACGAAGATGCCGTTACGTTCGCCGAGAAAGCTCTGCAGCCGGCGAAAGTGAGCCGCGTAACCATCGTCGATGCGACCGACAAGCACCTCGAAGTAGTAGTCGACGACACACAGCTTTCGCTCGCCATCGGCAAGAAGGGTCAGAACGTCCGCCTCGCTGCGAAGTTACTGGGCTGGAAAATCGACATCAAGAGCGAAGAAGAAAAGCGTCAGGAAGTGGAACAGCAGATGTCGGCGCTGGTCACGCAGACGGTGACTCCGCTGGAGTTGGTGACCGGTTTGGGTGAAGGTCTGGTCGAAAAGCTTAAGGAAGCCGGTGTCAATACGGTCGAGTCGTTGGCCGACATGACACCCGAGCAGCTGGAAGCTATTGAAGGTATTGGCCCAAAAACGGTGGAAAAAATCAGTATTGCGGTCAATAATTACTTCGCCGGGCTGGATGGAGGCGAGGCTTTGCCCGAGGCCGCGGCGGAAGGTGCAGAAGTGGCGCCGGAAGCAGGCTTCGGCGAAGAGTTGGCTGCAACAGAAGGTACGGTTGAGGCTGACATCTTAGCCGGAGAGTCTGCCGAAACAGCACCAGCAGAAGAGGGCGCCGAGGTCGCGACGGTACAAGCTTCGTCCGAAGAAGCTGCGACCGAAGAAGAAGCGCCGCAAAATACGCCGGACGACAAGCACGAGACGAAGATTTAGCATTATCAGCTGGCGAGTTCGGAATCACATTCGAACCGCATGCGCGAGGCTCGCCAGAAAAAGCTGAATTTAGATCGACTGGATTAAGATCGATAAAAATTTTCGCGAGGTTAACATGCGCGCTTAGATACACGAGATCAGCACCACAGAATAGGACAC
>JAYVCW010000435.1:0-2046 GCA_043749775.1 Acidobacteriaceae bacterium
CGAAGCTCGATGACACGAACTACCGCCCCAATGGCAATACGGCGCTGTTCGACGCCATCGGCAACACCGTACAAACGGTAAGCACTGACGGCTTCGATAAGACGATCACGGTCATTATGACCGATGGAGAAGAGAATTCTTCGCGCGAGTGGACGCTGGAAGCCATTCGTAAACTGATCCAAAGCAAGGAAGCCGCGGGCAACTGGACATTTGTCTTTCTCGGAGCGAACCTGGACGCCTTCGCGCAAGGTGCCAACCTCGGGGTGCCGATGGCGAACTCTGTCCGCTACGATCCTGGAAACTACTGGGATGTCTATGCAACTTTGTCTAGGCGGACGAATTCGGTCTCAGCCGCCCTAGCAAAGGTGTCGAAGGACTTTTTTGAAGGAGAGGTCGCAGGCATTAAGAAGGGAGACGACTCCGGCATCCAACAAAAGGCCGCAACCCAAGGTGGCGTTAGAAAGAACAAAGAGAGATGACGTGTGGATCTTCACTCGTTTGGGGTGCATCCCAGAGTCCGATGTGGAATTTATTTCGTTGGCTTCCTGCTCAATAGAAAACCTTGATAAGCCAGATACGCCGCGATGGCGAGCCCTATCCAGCTGATCCCAATTTGGCATGACCGCGCCTTCGACCGTGACCTGCTACCCACGAAGGATGCGGACGGCATGAAGGAGAGCCATCAGAGAGAAGAGTACTGCCGTGACTAAAGAAAAGGTTCGGTGCGTCATTATCACCGCCGGTCAGCAGCCCTCCCATTGATAATTGCATCCATTACCAGGAGGTTGCAGGCCATGCCATCTGCTGTTTGGAGTGGACACCCTCATTCGGTGTCGTCGTGATGCCGGTCCGGCTCTTTGGTAGCTAGGACCAAGACCACGCGCTTTCGGCGGCTTCACCGCAAGTCGGTCAACGAAGGTTCATCTTTCAAGTCTTTTCCTTTCCTTTCCAACGACCGTGAACAATACGATTCCGAGCTCATCGAGGGAGTCTGAAAGACGCTATCGACGTTCGAAAAAATGAACGTCAAAATATGGCTCGACAGTAGTATTCCACGTTCGCCAAGTCCTCCATCGGATGTGACGGGCGAGGAAACGAAGTGGTAGAGGGATATGAGATCGCGCCGAACGAATTCGCTGCAATCAGCCCTAAAGAAATCAAAGCAGCCGACATCGAGACTTCCGACACAATTGATCTATTTCACTTCGTCAAGGCGACCACGGTTGATCCAATTTACTTCGAACGGTCGTACTACGTTGCTCCTGACTCTGGCGCGGAAAAGGCTTACACCTGCTGCTCGAAGCGATGCGGAAAGAGGAGTGTGTGAGTGTTGCCCGAATCTGGATGCACCGGCGGGAGCACATGCCGATTCTCCGGCCTTCGAACAATTGCCTCGTCGCACATACGATGTTCTACGCGAACGAAGTACGCGCCGCGCCGCGCGTTGAGCTAGCCACCGAATTCAGCAACAAAGAACTGTCTCTGGCCACGGCGCGAGTCAATGGTCATGAGGGAGAGTTCGATCCGACGCAGTTCAAAGACCTCTATCAAGAACGCATGCTCAGAATTATCGATGCGGAGGTCAGCAATCGTATCGAGACGCAACAAGCCCCCGCCGCAATCCCGAACACAGGCCTCAGACGTGATGGAGCAGATTCGCTTGAGCCTGGCTCACATTGAATTAAAAAAGCCTAATGCCAGACCCTCCCGCTCACTGGAAGCCAGACGTGTTGCTGAATCCCGGTGGGTCAATTTTCCAATTGCCGACCCTCCATGTCATTTAGGTGGAAGAAATGCACCTACTAGAACGAGTGCAAAGAATAAACCTCCGATAACAACAGCTACTAAGTTCCATATGGAAAATGTGCTATTGCGGTGGTGCTTCGGACTTGTTACCAGATTAATTTCGTTTGCAATCATCTGTACTGGCACCAGAAACAATACTGCAAAAAAGCTAAGCAGCCAGTAAGGGCTAGGCAAACTGTTAAGAATCGGTGACGAGACCGATCTTTTGTACCAAGTGGATTGTTAGTGTAACGCCTTGTT
>JAYVCW010000436.1:0-5799 GCA_043749775.1 Acidobacteriaceae bacterium
CGTTTCCCACTTTCCCAAAGCTCCTGCGGCTGCTGGGAGTAACGGAGTTCAACTAACTTGTCGTATCATCCCGTGAACGGATTCTGGGGGCAGATCACAGGCTGGATCACTTTGGTCTCACGGGAGAGGATCGGGAAGCCGTCGTCAGCTTCGTCGAAAGTACAAAAGGCGACATCGTCGAAGCTTAGCGTGCAACGGTCGAACTTAAACTTAAGAGGGAGTGAACCAAATGGAGCTCATAGGCACCGTGGAAAGCTTGTGGCGCTACCCGGTGAAGAGCATGCGCGGAGAAGAGTTGCACGAGGCCTTTGTGGGGTTTCCCGGAGTATACGGGGATCGTCTCTACGCCTTTCGGAATTCCGCGGCGCCGAAAGGATTTCCCTATCTGACGGGTCGGGAACTGGAAACGATGTTGCTGTATCAACCGCGGTATCGAAACCCAGAACACATGACAAAGCCGGCCAGTCTTGCCGAGGCTAAAGCCATTGCACCTGGACTCACCCCGGTTTACCCGGACTCGGCCGACCTTGCGCTGGATGTCGACACACCTCGGCAGATCGCCTGGCGATCGGAGATCCCAGGCTGATCGACCTGCTACGCGCCAAGATTCGCGAGTCACATGAACTCACGTTGCTACGATCAGACCGGGCGATGACGGATTGCCGGCCGATCTCGCTGTTTTCGATCCACACGGCTCGGCAACTTGGAGAGGAGTTGGGAACCAGCTTGGACAAGCGCCGCTTCCGCGCGAACATCTTCCTCGATCTCAAATCCGGGAGAGGTTTCGACGAGGATAAACTTGTGGGCCGGACTTTGCGCGTCGGCGTCAAGACCACCATCGCGGTGATGGAGCGCGACCCCCGCTGCAAGATGATAACGCTCGACCCGAACACCGGGCAGCAGAATGCGGAGGTCATGAAGCAATTGGCTCGCGCCCATGAAACCAAGGCTGGCGTTTATGGCGCGGTTCTAGTCGAGGGTACGATCCGGCCGGGCGACGAGATCTCTCTGATGGATTAACGTAGGCGGTTAATCGGAACTAGCGCTGTGACCAGTTCATCACGGCACGACCGTGGACAGCGGAGCTAGTCGTAAGGGGTGAAATCATCTTTACACCACAAGCCTTGGCAACTGTGGGCGGATGGTCGAACAATGCGGAAGTTATGATCTGTACAGTTGTAAGTTCCGGGTAGCCCGTAGCTCGGACACAATCGCCAAGGTATCAGGGATGACATCTCCGGCTCGCCATGACGCAAAGACAACGGGTTGTCATGCGTCCCAGGGTTGTTAAGGGAGGACACCTTCGATCAACACAATGTCGGAGTCACCTTCAGCGAGTGCGGCAAAGATTGACCGGCTATCCGAGGACCAGGAGACGCGACGGGCGATGGTAGTACGACGCTGGCCGAAGTCGGTGAGCTGACGCAGGTTTCCTCCCTGTGTGGGCAACGACCAGATGTTGATGTTGCCTGAGTGGTCGCGCAGCAACAGGGCCAAAGACTTTCCATCGGGAGAAACCACCGGACTGACGGTCCACCCATGCGCAACAGGAACGCGCAACCCGGGAATTTTCGCGAGCACACGGGCAGGGCCGTTGTCGGGACGAGCCATCCGGACTTCGTAGTCGGTGACTCCGGTTAGATTTTCCTGAGGGCTGGAATAATAAAGAGTGCTGTTGTCGGGCGACATAGCAGGTCCGATCGCGTTGTCGGTCCTGACCACGACCGGAGGGCCGCCGTCGGGGGAAATCTTCTCGATGCGATAGCCGACCTCGGTGGGGACTGCGTAATAAAGCCACTTGCTATCCGCAGTCCAGCAGGCCCAGCCGCCGTTCTGAGCTACCAAATGGTCATTGCTTCCGTCCGGCCTGACGAGCCAGAGGCTAAACCTCCAGCCTTTCTGGTTTCGAGTGGTGACGTAAGCAATGTCTTTTCCATCGGGTGACCAGACGGGAACTCCGAGGCTGACGCCGGGATCACGGTCGAACGTGACTTGGCGCGCCGCAGTGCCGTCCTGATGCGTGATCCATAAATTGCCGTGGCCGCCGCTGTCAGAGAGGAAAACAAGTTCACGATCACCGGGACCAGCGTCAGGCGTTTGCACTTGTCCGGTTTGGCGGGTGAGCTGAATGGCGCGCCGAACGTTTTCCGCGGCGCTTCCATCGGCGGGAAATTTCCAAAGGTCGAACTTCATATGAACGCGGCTGGCAGCAATGGCACCGGTACTGCTGACGTCCGGGGAGACATAAGAGTCTTCGCCGAGAGTCAACTGGACGGGCACGGAACCGGAAAGTTTAGCCAACCAGAGATTGTGCGTGGCGAGATAAAGAATAGTACTGCCGCGGGCGGAGCTGTAGACGATGCCGGAGCCATCGGGCAGCCAGGCAAAGCCGCTCATCATGACGTCTTCGTCGGTGATGGGCCGAGGTGAGCCTCCCTGAGACGGGGCAACGAAGATGTCTGATCGGAAGACCTGGCTGCGCTGATAAGCGATGCGGGCATCGTCCGGAGACCACCGAGGATAGGAATAGCTGTACTGGGCAGAGAGGTGTGTGACGACCTGGGGGGAGTTGCCGTCGAGTGCGTAGACCACCAGTTCGACCTGACGGTCCTGAAAGCGGAAGAAGGCCAGGCGCTTTCCGTCGTGACTAAGATCGGCGGAGCCGAGACTGTGAGTGAGGGGACGCGGAGTGCCGCCCAGAGCGGGTATCTGCCAGACCGTTCCGTAGGCTTCTGCGACCGGGGGCGAGTAGTAGATCAGCGAACCGGAATCGGGCGACCAGCGGGGGGATTGGTGATCCACGGGGTCCTGCGTGACCTGAATGGGAACGCCACCGCTAAGAAGACGAACCCAAAGTTGACGGAATCCGCCAGAATCGCGGGCGAAGGCAACGGACTTGCCGTCTGGCGAGACGGCGGGGAACTCTTCCATCCCGGCAAAGTCAGTGAGGCGCTGGAAATGCGCCGCCTTCGCGGTAGCTTTTCCATTAAAGTTCCGGCCTAGCCACCATGAGCCGGCGGCGACCATCGCAAGGGCGAGACAGGCAAGCAGCTTGCGAATAGGGCGGGAAAGTCTTCCAGTGGGCAAATCTGAAGACGCCGCACTGGGCTCTGAAATCGACAAAAGTGAATGCAGCTGGAACGCCAGATCGCGGGCTGACTGGAAACGTTCCTCGGCATTCTTCTCCAAGCAATGACGCACGATCCCATCGAGTAAGGGCGTTATCTTACGGTTGCCGGCAATTAAATCCGCGGGATCTTCCTTAAGGATGGCGCTGGCTGTATCCGCGGCAGTCTCCCCGGGAAAAGCGCGCCGGCCCGAGAGCATTTCATAAAGCACGGCGCCGAAGGCGAAAATGTCGGAACGCGCATCAGCCTTCTGTCCCCGCACCTGTTCTGGGGACATATAACCCGCGGTGCCCATGACCACGCCCTCTTCGGTACGGGGAGATTGAAGGCGGGTGATGGTGGCATCCTGCGGCCCCCGCGCGACCAGCTTGGCGAGGCCAAAGTCGAGAATCTTGCAGCGTCCGTCACGGCATAGAAAAATATTATCCGGTTTCAGATCGCGATGGATGATGCCTTTCTCATGAGCGGCGGCCAATCCCTGGCCGAGTTGTATGGCGTACTCGAGAGCCTTGCGGGGAGGCAGAGTGGCATCGCGGATGCGCTCGTGGAGCGTCTCCCCCTCAAGTAGCTCAGTTACGAGGTATGGAGCGCCGTCGTGAGTTCCAACATCGTAAACGACGAGAATGCTGGGATGATTGAGAGCGCTGGCGGAGCGAGCTTCTTGCTCGAAGCGTTGCAAGCGGCCAGGATCGGCGGAGAGCGATGCGGGGAGAACCTTGATGGCAACCGCACGATCCAGGCGCGGATCGATGGCGCGATAGACTTCGCCCATCCCACCGGCACCGAGCGGTGATTGTATTTCATACGGTCCGAGTCTTGTGCCAGAAGTGAGGGCCATCCGTGCGCCATTATATTCGTCAGGAACAGACACCTGATCTTGTTGTTCCGGAATCAAGTTCCGGAAGTATTGTCGGCAAGCCTTACCTTACCGGACTTCAGGGTTTTGCCGTCGCTTGCTCAGAATCTCGGATCGCCGGGGATTCTTCCGTCGCAACTTCGCCACTCAGGAGTGATCGACTCCGACTGGAATGAAGATCGAACCCGCCCTGCGAGCGCGACACACTACTGGCGTTTTTTTCATAGTCATCCTTTTAATTTGATTGAACTCTTTTCATCCTCATTGCCTCTTGTCGAAGGAAGTTGTCGGCTTGATTGAGGAGTAAATAAAGGATGAGTAAACCCACCCCCTCAGCTTATGGAACTGTTCGCACAGGTTCCCGACTTACTATCAATACTGATAGTTGGAAAAGTTTCTCTTTGTCTTTTGTTCCGGTAAAATCCTTTTAGCGGTCTACTGTAAAATCCCTCCATCCGAAAGATGGCGCTCAGTTGTGTGCAGCAGGTATGCGGACTCATGGCCCGGGCAGGTATATGGACTCATGGCGCCAGGGCGGTATTCCCCCCACATTGGTTTTTTGCCGCAGTCGTCTTTCTTGACTCCGAGCGCTTCGGTTCGGGTCCTGCCGAGAGACGGAGATGAGTAGCAGCAATTTTGTTAGGGAGCTCGCACAGCGTGTAACTTGAAGTCTTGGCTCCGCCTTCTCCGAAAAGACTTATGACCGGGCAGTGCAAGAGGGCAGCGGCTCCGGAGAAGTTAATATGAGGGACAAAAGTTTCGGAATTGCGACACAAACCAAGCCGCCGGGCTCTAGCACCCTATCTTCTTCCGCGAGAGCAGCAAAGATGTTGTTCCGGTCAACTAGATATAGACAAAAACCGAAATAAATAGACAAAGTCAGTGCGTTTGCTTTAATGACCGACTGCCTAAGGATTCCCAGACATCGATGGAGCTGCCAGCGTCCCCTTAGACGTATAGTCCATTGGCACTATGCGATATCTATAAGCCATTCCATGACCGCCCACCACGTAGCCGCTATCCGGACGAACCAGGCTAAAAGCCTCCACCGATGCGGGAAACCGGATATCGCGAGTGAGCCAATGCCGACCTCCGTCAACACTGTAATTCATACTCTGATAGTGGATAGCCCACCCTACTTTCGCGTCAGCAAATTCAATATTTGGCTTGCCGCCCGCCTGGCCGGTAGCACCAGTCCATGTTTTCCCCCCGTCCTCGGAGTAGAAAAACTTTCCCCCTGACAGTAGCGAACCATGTTTCTCATCCGTAAAGAAAATCGAACCTTCCCTCGGGTCGTCCCCTGGCAATATCACGGAAGACTCCCACGTGTCGCCGCCGTCGTGAGTGGTGGCAAGAACAAAACCGCTCCCGGAGGCACCCGCATTACTGACGGCCCAGCCAATGCGCTCGTTAAGAAAAAACAATTTCGAGAATTCGCAGCTTAGCTTCCGGCTGAGCCCGTTTATTTCCGCCGTCATCTGGCATGGATAAACTGGCTTCCAGTGGCGTCCCCCGTCTTGCGTGCGCACGATGCCCTCGTTGCTGGTGACGAAACCTAGTTGTTCGGAAACGAAGCGGTAGTCACCACGGTGTTGGGCAACAGTACCGACTTCCTTCCAGTCTTTACCATCTAGTCGGAGCAGTTTGTGATCGCCGACCCCGGTGCTCTGAACTGCCCATACCAATCTCGGCCCTGCAAAACGAAGATCATGATATCCACGATCCGAAGATTGGAGATCCCCCAGCTGGACTTCCCAGTTCGCGCCCCCATCTGCGGTGTGAAAAATCACGCCGCCTTCCATTGACGTGCGGCCG
>JAYVCW010000437.1:0-3139 GCA_043749775.1 Acidobacteriaceae bacterium
ATATCGCGACTCACCCGCACGACACTGTAATAGGCCTTGGCGCCGGCAAGCGGATCGGAAGAAGGCACGCTCCTCCCGGGTGCTTTGTCGTCCGCGAACAGTGTCCCAATGGCCCACGGGCCCAGCTTCCCTGTCAGACGCACTCCGTATTCCGGATCGACGATCCTCCGCGTAAATACAAGATTGATGGGAGTATCAAAATAAGTTGAGTTCTCAAGAAAGAACGGCCGCTTCTCGCGGAAGAAGACTTCGAAACGCTGGTTCACCGTAACCTGTGGCTCATCCGATTCGACTTGCGCAAAATCCGGATTGACGGTGGCATCCAAAACAAACGCGTCTTTGATCACCGCTTTAGCGTCCATCCCAAAGCGCGGTTCGAGGTGCTTGCCGTGAAAGTGCGGATGGTCAGGATCGCGATCATCGAGCTCCCGGAATGTCCGCATCGACGCATATGGAATAAACTGCAGGTTGCGCCCAGGAGAAATTTTCTCCATGCCATCCATTTGTGTTTCCTGGCTCAGGAAACCCTGCGCATTGCTAGAAATATGGGGATAGAAAGCGTTCTCGTTGTTCCGTCGAATGTCGCGCTCGAAAAATATTCCCCAATTTTGATTCTCCTGCGGGGAAAACCGCAGTGAACGGAATGGTATTTCGAAAAACGCCATGTAGCCTTGCGGCGTGAGCTTGGCGTCGGAATTCCAGAGCATGTCGAAGGAGTAGTCGGGCTGGTTGTTGCCTTCGGTCCAGATGCCGTCCTGCTGCACTCCCATGGGATTCAAATAAAAAAAGACACCGTGCTTTTTGTCGTGAAAGGTATCGAGCACAAAACCAAACTTATCGTCGTCTTCGATAGCTTCGCGGCGACCGAGGCGCGACCGAATCTTATGCCGCTCGGAATCGAAACACAGGCAGACCACATACAAATTCCTGTCGGTATAACCAACGTAGACTTGCGTCTTTTGCGAAACCGGGGCGCCGTCCTTGGGGTCGCGCTGTAGAAAACCTTCAAACTTGAGCATTTTCCCAGCGACAGCGGGAGACGGTTCCATGCCAAGGAAGTCATTGGCGGTGGGTGCTTGATCCAGATGAGGAATATGCAGCGGAGCAAAGACAGCCGGATGCGCCGCAGCAAGCTCATCCTTGGCATGCGCCGAAGAGGCCAGTAACAGCACGGCCACCATGCTTCGGAGCCAGGTCCCGGTCAGGGGTTTGGTCACGGTTTTCGTCTTCGTCATGGCTCTCCGCGACGCAAAACTTAGGAATAACTCTTGGAGTAAGAACGCCGTCCCCGGCATACTTGTCCTTGACTCCGGTCAGGCATTAGACGGCGGACTCGCGGAAAGGTTAGGGAACTGCGTGCAACACAATTTTATCAATTTCGCACAGCTGGCGACGTAGACTGATGCTATGTTTTGGGATCGCCGCAACCAACTTTTTCTGTTCGGGGCCCCTTTGGCAATGGTTCCGGCAGTAGTGTTTCTTCCTCTCTTGACCTATCTGGTACTGAATCCATCACAGGCACACTCTGGCTGGTTGCCTGTGCTGGCACCGTGGAACATCGCGTTCTCGAAACTATTGCTGCAAGGTTCGATTTTCACGGGGCTAATCTTCTTGCAGATGGCAGGATCGGTGTTGGTAGGTTTCGCGAGTTCCTGGGGTGGTCTAAGGTACGTGACCTTGCTCGCAATTCCTACATCCCTTTTGCTGCTAACAATTGCGGCATACACAGGGATATTCTTAGCTTTGTTCGCCGCCCACATGTGAAGTTCGCTTCATTCACGAACCATTCTAGCGCTGCGCCCGCCGGTTTCTACTGTTCTGCAGTCGAAGAATATCGCGGACTGTGGCTGTAACCCGTTTTACCTGCGGCATAGCCAGCGAACAATGAACCTGCCTGCCGTCTCGCCGGCAAACCACCAAGCCCGCTGCTTTGAGCAAGGCCAGATGCTGTGACAGATTCGTTTTTGTTACATTCAAGGATTCTTGTAGAGAGGAGACACCACGCTCGCCTCGACTCAGAGCGTCCAGAAGTTGCAAACGGGTAGGGTGAGCAAAAGCCTTGCAGATGGCAGCTTGACTCAGGTAGGGCCCAGAGTGTTTGTCTTTCACGTGCGATCCATTTCCCGAGAATTTTCCATCGTAACGCGATATATCGCAGCGCGCGAAAACTTAGTCTACATCAATGCCGTCCAGGACGCAGCGTTCAACATTCAAACCGGTCGTTTTACGGAATCCGCCGGGGCGCGGTATCATCACTGAGTATGAGAATTAGCCGGGACAAAGCGGGTGTACTCTCCAAAAGCGTAATGGAGGTACTCAAACAGACCGAACAGGTGGAGTTCGTCGAGGATCCCAACACGATCCGCCAAGAAACGCGCAAGGTCATAGAGGCCTTGCTTTTGCACGATGTAAGACTGGATCAGGCGGCGCGGCAGAAAATCGAAAGCCAGAAGCGCACCATTCTGGAAGGCAGCCAGGAGTGGGAAATCCTCTACCGCAAGTACTACAACGAAGAAGTGAAGAAGCTGTAGGAGAGCAATCTCTTACGGCGTGCAGGAAAATATCCGCGCTGGCGGAAAATTCAACGGCTGAAACCCCTGCTGCACCGAACTGAAGCACGAACGGAAATAGGGCAAGAGCGTCCGCGAATACTGGTAAGCCACAAAGACGCCATCAGCGTGCAGTGCCTGCCGCGTCTCTTTGATAATGTGGTTCCGAACGGACAGCGGCATATTCGTAAAAGGCAAGCTGGAAATGATGTAGTCCGTGTGCGCGAGTTTGCGGCGCGCCAAAATCTCCCGTACATTGCCCGCGGAAGTCTGCACCACATGCAACCGCGGATCACGAATTTTTTCTCGTAGAAACGCCGCTAGTTCCCCGTTGAGCTCGATTGCGATCAGTGTGGCATCGGGCGACATTCGCTTCAGAATTTCTTCTGTGAAATTGCCAATGCCGGGTCCGTATTCCACCAGCACTCGGGCGCGTCTCCAATCCACTTGGGCTAGCATGTCGTTGATTAAGAATGGCGAACTTGGAATAACCGATCCCAACATCGCTGGGTGACGAAAAAAATTGCGAGTGAACAAAGCCATACGGGAAGCCGGGCGCGGACGGAGAGATTTCAGCATGAACAACCAAC
>JAYVCW010000438.1:0-2145 GCA_043749775.1 Acidobacteriaceae bacterium
GGCGACCGACTTCGCGCCAAACCTCGCAACCCGTGCGCGAGGAAATGCAGGCTCTTGGCGGGGGCGCGGCGACTTCGTCGTTGGGATTGCCGGTGCGAGCCAATGCTCGGCATTTGGCAGGTTGCTGCGAATTTAATGCAGACGAACGTGTGCCGCGCTATCTACTGCCCATCATAGGCTCGCTTAAGCGCCTCGATGTCGAGCTTCTTCATCTGCATAATCGCGCTCATCGCGCGGTCGGACTTTTCCGAATTCGTATCGCCGACCAGATCAGGCAAGATCTTGGGAACGACCTGCCATGAAACGCCGTACTTGTCTTTGAGCCACCCGCATTGCTGTGCATTTTTATCGCCGCCGGCGGTTAATTTGTCCCAGAAGTAATCGACTTCTTCCTGCGTTTCGCAATAAATCTGCAGCGAGATGGCCTCGTTGAATTTGAAAATCGGGCCGCCGTTGAGCGCAGTGAAAGTCTGGCCGTCGAGCTCGAATGCGATGGTCATTACAGATCCTGGCTTCTGCTTATGGATCTCTTGTCCAGCCGTCCCGTAGCGGCTGACCTTGACGATCTTCGAGTTCTTGAAGATGCCGGTGTAGTACGTGGCTGCCTCTTCGGCTTGATTGTCGAACCAGAACATCGGTGCGATTTTTGAGCTGATTTGCATATCGTCTCCTAATTACGCGGGCGCTGATGCGGTCACCATGCGGTTCGGAAACGGCAAGCGCCCCCCGCCGGATGGGTCTTATCGTTTCGACGTGCAACATTCGATGGGAGCTCCGTGCGCGCCGCCTTCGTTGCAGAACGATATCGTGCACAAGATGTGTGCGTGTTCGCGTGTGACGCCGAAATCGCGCGACTCGTCGACGCGCGGCGGCCGCGACGGGTCAAGCCACGATTACGTCGTTGGTTTTTCCACGGCAGATGCGAGAGGATCGGCATGACGGTGCACCAGCTTCCAATCGTTGCCTTCCCGCCGAAATATTTCGGTCACACGCAAGTTGAACGGAACCTGCTCCGCTTTCCCTTGCATTCGCGCGTTCGCCCGCTGTAGACCGACCCAATAGGCGAGTCCATCGCTCACGGCCATTTGCAGTACCTCGAAGCGACTATCGCCGCCCGACTCGAACTGTTTGGCATCGTCCTCCTGCGTCGAATAAACATGCTCTGCGCCTTCCTCGTAGCCGCCCTTGGGCGCGAAGAAGGTGGCGGGGGAAACCCGCGTAGCGATGTGACCGAGCGGACCGGCATTGCCATTTACATAAGCGCGTGCGACTTCTTCGCGCTGCTTCATAAACTGCTGAAAATCGTGCAAGTCGTTGGTCATCAGATCCTCCGATCTCCATGGAAGGAAGCTGCCGCGGTAACCGGACCGTACCGCAGAACACGGCAGCCCGATCATATTTGGTGTGACCTCGGAAATGAAATTAAGATTCCCGACGAATTCGGGAACTATCTCGTCAACGAAAGATGCACTACGCTTCGTGCGCGACTGATCGGGTGCGATAAGGCGCTGTGGCTAGGGCTGAAAATATTTGTCCTTATTCCCCGATGGACACGACGACCGTCTTGAACGGCGTATCGCAATGGCGCACGTCAAACCTTAAGCTCCTTTTTTAATTCATTGAGGAAGCGCCAATCGGTGCCCTGCGCAATTAGTTTGTTCGGGTTGGTCTTGATCATTCCCGCTTCGTGCAACCGCAGCGCAAAGAACCGAAGCGTGTCGTCTGGATTAGTGTCCCGCCATCTACGATAGGAAAGCTGCGTCAGCACTTCGTGCGCGATGTCGTAGCGCGGCTCATAGCCTTTGTCCACCATGTAGCGTGCGGCCTTCGCAGGCTCTTGAGCGCAAATGTCAGCGGCTTTAAGGAAAGCTCGCAGCGCGCGCTTCGTAGCAATCGGGTATTTAGTCGCGAAGTCGCGGTTTGCACCAACCATGCAGCAGAAATATTGCGACCAAGGCCGGTCGCGCGCTGTGTCGAGAATCACGTGACCGAACTTCTTCGCCCGCAACTGCTGGGGGTGCGGCGGAAATCCGATGAAGGCATCGGCCTTCCCGTCTTCAAACATGCGCATCGAGTCCCCGCTGTGCTCGCCGGCAATCCAGCGAACATCCCTGGCGGGATTCATTCCCACATAGGCCAACATGC
>JAYVCW010000439.1:0-7374 GCA_043749775.1 Acidobacteriaceae bacterium
AAGAGTATCAGAGCAGAAGTAAACCATCGGGTTGAATCTGGGCGACCGGTCGAATTGGTATTTGCGTACTCGATGCTGCGGAAGTACCCGCCAACAAAAACTGAGCACAGCTCCAAAAGCGATGAAAGAAGGTTCACTTTTTCTTGCCTGCGTGACGCCTGAATTCTGGTATACGGGTACGAGCCTTTATGCCCGAATCCGCAACTCAGCCTGTCGGCAACGAAGACGGTCTCTGCCATCAACTCACCGCGGGCCAGATGACCATGGTGGCGGTTGGCGGTTCGATTGGCACGGGGTTGCTTCTTGGCACGGCGGCGGCGATCGAACTGGCTGGGCCGGCCGTCATTTTAAGTTTCGTGCTCGCTGCGTTCATCAGCTGGACCGTCGCCCTGGCCTTGGGAGAACTCGCCAGCACGCATCCCGCAGCCGGGTCTTTCGGGGTCTATGGAGACCTCTATCTCAACCAGTGGGCGGGATTCGTTTCGCGCGCCGGGTACTGGCTCGCTATCGCGGTATCGATCGGTGCCGAGATGGTCGCCTCCGCCACCTACATGCAGCTCTGGTTTCCGCGAGTCAGCGCTATCGTTTGGGTCTTGGTTTTCTCCGGATTTCTCCTCTCCATCAATCTGCTCAGCGTCCGCAGCTATGGCCGTTTCGAATTCTGGTTCGCGATGATCAAGGTTACGGTAATCGCTGCTTTTGTTGTGCTCGGTGCGACCTTGCTCATTACGGGACGCTCAACTCCGCAATACACCGCCCACGGGGGCTTTTTTCCTCTCGGCTTCGGCGCGCCGCTGCTTGCCATCACGTTTGCCATTTACACCTTCGGTGGAGTGGAATTCGTGGCTGTAGCTTCGGGTGAATCGAGTTCAGCGACGGCGATTGCGCGCGCGGTCCGCATGACATTTATTACGCTCACGCTGCTCTATCTCGGAGCCATCACGATTCTCGTCGGCATTATGCCGTGGAATCGCGCCGGCGTTACTGAGAGCCCGTTCGTGACCGTATTCCGCTCGGTGCATATCGCAGGCGCTTCGCATTTCATGAATTTCGTCGTGCTTACCGCTGCTCTTTCTGGAGCTAATGCCGCGCTTTACATTTCATCAAGAATGCTCTTCTCTTTGGCGAGAACCGGATGGGCTCCGCGAGTGTTCGGACGCTTGAGTAAGAAAGGCACGCCTACCCTGGCACTTTTAGCTTCGTCTTACGGTATTGTCGTAGCCCTCGCGCTCGAGCGCTGGGCTCCAGCCAAGGCGTTCGAATACATTCTTCGCGGCGCTTTTTTCGGCATGATGCTCTCCTGGATCATCTCTCTCGCCGCGCACATCAACTTTCGCCGACGACTCAGTGGCGCGCAGGTCTTTGCGATTCCTGCGCGCTCTCCGCTCGGGAAATGGGGCTCGATCGTTGGATTGGTCGTTGTTCTCGCTGCGATCGGGAAGACATGGTGGGACTCGCGGGTCAACCTTGTCGCCGGACTTGTCTTTCTGATCGCATTGAGCCTTCTGTACTTAGCGCTGCGTCCAGCAACAAAATCTGCAGACATTTAGATCAAACGCGTCCAATCTCGACAGCTCCCCTTCGCCCAAAACGGGAAAATTCCCCGATGTTATTCCGGCTTTTTTCCCACTCGCCTTGAGATCGTTCACTACTTATTTGCTATCTTGATCCCAGTCTTGGAATCATCTGAACGGCGGGACGATTCCTAACTTTCTAGCCCTTGCGATTTCCCCATCGCCCAGTTCCCCGACCGGTCTGTTTCCTCCAGGACGAAAGGAGCTTCCTTGAATCCCACCACAAAATTTAGCGCAGTCTCAGGCAGTCAGCGTCATCCCGTTCGGGGTGCCCGCCTCATTCACGATTCACATCCAGACCAAACGATTGAAGTCTCGTTGCGTCTCCGCTCGAAGTCGACGGCTGCCCAAGAATTACCCAACCTTTTGCAGGACGAGACCTTTGAACAAATGACTCGGGAGAGCTACGAAAGTCAACATGCCGCAGACCCCTCGGACCTGGAAAGAGTCAGCAAGTTCGCGAGTGATCATGGCCTCAAAGTCGACAACAACAATACAGATCTCGCACGCCGCACTGTCGTCTTATCAGGCTCCGTCAGTGCCCTGCAAAAAGCCTTTCATGTGCAACTGAAGGAATATAGCCATCCGAAGGGGACTTTCCGCGGGCGCATTGGAGAAATCAGCGTACCGGAAGAGTATGCGGACATCATCACCGGCGTATTCGGTCTCGATAATCGTCCGCAAGCCGAGCCTCATTTCCGGCGCTTGCCCGACATGGCCGGATTCAAGGCGCATACGGCAACGGCGTCACACGATCCAAACGAAGTCGCTCAAATCTACGACTATCCAAAAGCGGATGGGGCGGAACAATGCATCGGGATCATCGAACTCGGCGGCGGCTTCCGACTCGATGACCTGAACAACTATTTTAAATCTCTCAACCTGAAAACACCGCAGGTCATCTCGGTGCCGGTCGATGGTGGCACAAATAATCCCACTACGCCGGACAGCGCAGATGGAGAGGTGATGCTCGATATCGAAATCGCCGGGGCTATTGCTCCTGCCGCGAAGATCGCGGTCTATTTCGCTCCGAACACCGATCGAGGGTTTCTGGACGCGATTACCACCGCAGTCCACGACAAAACGAACAAGCCTTCGGTGATTTCGATAAGCTGGGGTTCTTCTGAGTCCAACTGGACGTCGCAAGCTTTAACACACTTGGACCAGGCGTTCCAGGCCGCCGCTGCCATGGGAGTAACTGTCTGCGTGGCCTCCGGCGACAACGGTTCGTCCGATGGCGTGAACGATGGCCAGAATCACGTGGACTTTCCGGCATCGAGCCCGTTCGCGCTCGCTTGCGGCGGCACCACGCTACAAGCTTCAAACGGCCGGATCGTAGACGAGTCGGTCTGGAACGATCAGGCAAACGGGGGAGCTACCGGAGGCGGAGTAAGCAACGTCTTTCGACTGCCGTCGTGGCAAGAAAACTTCGCGGTCCCGGTCCCGTCCGGACAAAAAGGCGGTCGAGGAGTGCCCGATGTTGCGGGCGACGCTGATCCTGCCACGGGGTACAACATTCTCGTCGACGGCAAAAGCACGGTGTTTGGAGGCACCAGCGCAGTCGCGCCTCTTTGGGCTGGGCTAGTCGCTCTGATGAACCAACAATTGGGCAAGTCAGTTGGGTACCTAAACCCGCGGATCTATTCCGACGCAGTTGAAGGCGCAGGCTTCCACGACGTGGTTGCTGGGAACAACGGCTCGTTCGCAGCACAAAAGGGTTGGGATCCATGTACCGGACTCGGCTCCCCGGTTGGCGAGCGGCTGATGTCTGCCTTGAGCGGCAAGCAGGGCCCTCATGCCATAAATGCGGAGCGGCAGGCCAAGAAGAAGCCGGCAGCTTGATTGCTTTGTTTGGGAAGGCTGGCTGACCCTCCCCCGAGGATTAGCCGGCCTTCTTGTTTTCCGTAAGAGAGTTTGTGCTCTAGCGCCGGTAGAAGTCGCCGCGTCTCGCACCCTGTAACGCCGGCAAGGCTCGCCCGCCCGCAATCCTGGGGCACGAATACTCTAAAATCTCAACGCCGCAGCGGGCAACCAGAAAACTCTGCCTTCTATCTAACTTAGAACAGACAAGCTATCTAACTTTAAACAGACAACTTGTTCGTTACGCGCGCCAAAAATAAACGCGCCAACAACCGCGCCATTTTCGAGTTCGGGCGAACTTCACCATTCGATTTTTCGGTGAGGTTTCGCAACCATCCTCGGCCTGAAGTGTTTTAGCATCCAGGGCAGTCTGCCAGCTAGTCGTCAGTGCCGATCTCAGAAGGAGTATTCGGTGATAGCTTTCCCGTTAAAACGACGTGGTGCATCTCAGTTCGTGCGTTCCGCCCTATGGGCGACCATGCTTGCGGCCTCCATCTGTTTGAGTTTGCCTGCGTTTGCTGGACTGGGAGAAGAGGCGAGCTCTATCGACGCTGACCAGGCCCACATGCAAGGGGAGCGCCGAACCACCCAGGCCGCAGCCTTTTCCGTTCACGAGATCAAGACGCCGACCGGGCTCACCGTCAGGGAGTACGTTTCATCCTCCGGCCAAGTTTTCGGCGTCGCGTGGCAAGGGCCGTGGCCTCCCGACATGCGCCAGATATTGGCGAACTATTTTGAGACCTACCGGCAAGCGGCAGAAGCGCAAGCGAATTGGCATACGGGGCGCAAGCCTCTGATCATCCGTCAGCCAGAATTTGTGATGCACTCCGGCGGACACATGCGCTCATTCAATGGACGTGCCTATGTTCCGTCGCTCCTGCCAAGCAGTGTTACTCCGGAGTCGATTCAATGACGTCAATTCGATGACGAAAATGACCAGAACAAACGCAGCGGTTGGATGTCGGTGAATTTCGAGAGGGTGAAGTGAATTTTAAGCGGACGATCTTTACGTTAAATGCAGTAAAAAAAATCAAGTTGAATATAGTAAAAAAAATCGGCGCCGCTCTCACCGGCGCGATGCTTATTTTCGCGCTTGGATGCGGAGGCCACAGTTCTCCGCCCGCAACCACGAACGTCGTGCCACCGGCGCCTGTGTCTAATGTGCAGGCGATCACCGTGAATGCGGGACCCGCGGGGAACTATGCTAACGGCGCTTTTACCAGCGTAATTGTTTGCAGTCCAGGGACGGCCACTTGTCAAACGGTTGACGGTATTCTTGTTGACACTGGCTCTTCGGGATTGCGAATTCTTTCGTCAGCACTCACCGGGATCACGCTTTCGCAGCAGACTGCTGCCGACAGCAATCCAGTTGTCGAATGCCTTCCGTTCGTGAGCGGATACACTTGGGGGCCCGTCAAAACCGCAGACATTCAGATGAGCGGAGAGAAAGCTCGCTCGCTTCCCGTGCAGGTAATCAGCGCGACCGACTTCCCCGTTCCAACTGCTTGCTCAAACAAGGGCACTGCAGAGAACACTCTTTCTCAACTCGGCGCAAATGGCATTTTAGGTGTAGGCGCGGCCGCGCAAGACTGCGGCAATGCCTGCGTCACGACCGGGGCTCAAAACCCCAGTCTTTATTTCGAGTGCCCGGCCTCAGGCTGCGTGGTTACCGCTGAACCGCTCGCCAAGCAGGTAGTGAATCCGGTAGTGCTTTTCGCCACCGACAACAATGGAGTCATCATCAAGTTGCCCGCGGCTGCCACGCCACAAGCCACTCTTTCGGGCTCATTGATTTTTGGAATCGGGACGCAATCCAATAACGGGCTAGGTTCCGCGACCGTTTACCCGACCAATAACAGCTTTGACTTCACCACAACGTATAAAAGCCAGGCTTATCCAACCAGCTTTATTGACAGCGGTTCCAATGGCCTTTTCTTCTTGACCGCTGCTATCGACGGAATTCCAACCTGCGCTGATGCTTCATTTTTTTACTGCCCAGCGAGCACTGAAAACCTTTCTGCCGTGAATCAGGGAGCAGGCGGAGTTGGAAGCGGCACCGTCAACTTCAGCGTCGCTAACGCGGATGTATTGTTCCAGAACAGTACAGCAACAGCATTCAGTCAGCTCGCCGGACCGAACTCTTTTTCGGGCTTCGACTGGGGACTGCCATTCTTCTACGGGCGAAACGTATATACCGCCATCGAGGGCCGGGCCACACCAGGCGGCGTCGGCCCCTACTGGGCTTACTGATCTCTCCTGATGCGTATCGCCGGCGCGGGGCTGAACCTTAAACTCCGCCGGGCTCGATCGATCCGCGTTTGCGCCTGATCTTCCCTTCACTTCGTCCGCGATAACGCCTGCAACAACTAGTCCCGCATTACAATAACCTCATGTCGCCATCCGATGACCTGCTGCGCTACCGCTCGCAATTTCCTATTCTCGAGCGCACCAACTACATGATTTCGAACTCGCTCGGCGCCATGCCGAACGCGGTGTACGGAGCGCTTCAAAGTTTTGCGGACACGTGGGCGACGCGCGGAGTGCGAGCTTGGGAAGAACGCTGGTGGATGCTGGCGCTTGAGGTTGCCAACGACCTGGGCGCACTGATGAACGCGCCGGAAAACTCGGTTTCCATTCACCAGAACGTGACGACATGCGAGGCCGTGGTCGCCTCTTGCTTCGATTTCACGGGTAAGCGCAACAAGGTCGTCTACAGCGACATGAATTTTCCCTCCGTCATGTATTTCTGGGAGGCGCAGCGCTCCTACGGCGCACAAGTTCATATGGTGAAGACGGATGACGGCATTACCGTTCCCATCGAGCGCCTGCTCGAGGCTATCGATGAACAGACTTTGCTCGTGCCCATATCTCACGTTATCTTTCGCAGTGCCTATATTCAGGATGCGAAGGCGATCATCGACAAGGCGCATAAAGTTGGAGCTCACGTCGTTCTCGATACCTTCCAGTCGCTTGGCACCGTGCCGGTTGACGTTCAAGCCCTCAACGTCGATTTCGCCTGCGGTGGCGTATTGAAGTGGTTATGTGGCGGCCCCGGCGTCGCCTATCTCTATGTTCGACCTGACCTCGGCAAGAGGCTGCAACCGAAGTTCACAGGGTGGTTCGCGCACGAAAACTCATTCGAATTTGCGATCGGACCAACCCGCTACGCCGAACCGCCTTACCGCTTCATGAACGGGACCACTCAGATTGCGACGATCGAGGCGGCACATCCTGGAATAAAGATTATTCGCAAAGTGGGCGTCCATAAAATTCGAGAGAAATCGAAGCGCATGACGGGCCGTCTGATCGAACTTGCGGACCAGCACGGGTGGCGCGTCAACTCTCCGCGCGCCGCAGAGCAGCGCGGAGGCACGGTTTCGATCGACATGCCGGATTCGCAACAAGTGAGCCGCGAGTTACTTGCCCGCGACATTATTGTCGACTGGAGACCAAAAGCCGGTGTTCGCTTCTCTCCCCATTTTTACAATACCGACGCGGAAGTCGAATCGGCGGTCGCTGCCGTGGTGGAGATCCTGAAATCCCGCACCGTTATTGCGTAAATCGATCCCCGGGGCGCGCTCCTCAGGCATGCCCTGAATTCGTTTCGAAGCTGCTCCTTGTACCTCGCGGGACCGAACTTGATCGTTGGGAAAATAAAGTTGTCGTCAGCCTCATCGGAGTCCGATTTCTTGATACTGGACAATAAGCGGCAAATGAAGCCACGATCCGGCGTCGTTCTCGGCGTCGTGCTTTACGACGGGCAGTGCGGATTTTGCTCGCGTTGGGTGAAGTTCTGGGCTCGAACGCTTGCCCGGCGCGGCTTTACGATTGCTTCGATGGATGAACCATGGGTGGCGGCAGAAGTAAGAATGTCGCGAGAAGATTTGTTTCAAGATATTCGCTTGTTGATGAACGACGGACGACTCGTATCAGGAGCAGA
>JAYVCW010000440.1:0-14627 GCA_043749775.1 Acidobacteriaceae bacterium
CATCATCACCGCTTCCGCGGCGGCCGTGGAACCGTCATACATCGAGGCATTGGCCAAGTCCATGCCGGTGAGTTCCGAGATCATGGTCTGGAATTCAAAAATTGCCTGGAGAGTGCCCTGAGCAAACTCCGCCTGGTATGGAGTGTAAGACGTGAGAAATTCGCCGCGCTGCACCAGTGCGTCAATCACCACGGGACGGTAGTGCCCGTACGCTCCCGCGCCGAGAAAGCTGGCAAAGCCCTCCCCGTTCTCTTTGGCTCGCTGCTTGAAGTAGTCGACGATTTCGGATTCCGCCATCTGCCGCGGAATTTTTAGATCGCGAGAGAGGCGGTATTCGGCCGGGACGGGAGCGAAAAGTTCATCGATTGATCTGATCCCGATCGCCTTCTGCATGGCGTCGCGATCGGCTGGGGACTTAGGCAGGTATCTCATGGCAATTTTTTTTAAAAGCTCAACATGTACCGTTCGACGTAATCGTTAGACGTAGCCTTTAGATGTAATCGGTGGTCACTTCGATTGTGCATGTCAGAAGGGCAAGGTTCACTACATTTTAGGCGGCCGGAAGCGCGCTTTGAGTCGTCTTCAAATTTCCTACAGAAGTGCCTCGGAATCAATGAGACCTGCTCTGCTAAGATCAGTGCTTCTCTTCGCTGACAAACTTCTCGTAGTCCGCCGCTGACAAAAGCGAATTCAACTCGGCGGGGTCTTTAATTTTAATTTTAAGCATCCACGCCGAGTGGGCGTCTTTATTGACTTTCTCGGGCTCGGTCGTCAGCTCTTCATTCACCGCGGTCACCGTTCCCGAAGCCGGAGCATTCAGGTCTGAGACTGCCTTTACCGACTCGACGGTGCCGAACGGCTTTTTCGCCGTGATCTCAGTTCCGACCTTGGGCAATTCGACAAACACGATATCGCCAAGCGAATCCTGGGCATACTGCGTGATACCGACAGTCCCATCGGCGGTGATCCACTCATGTTCCTTCGTATACTTGCGGTCGTCCGGGTAGGCCATGTTGAAGAGAATCTCCTAAATTTTTTGCAGCGCGATTTTGATAGCCCCGGCGAACCGCCGCCGACGCGGCACTACGATTTTTTCGGACGCTTATAAAACGGCGTCGGTATCACTTGCGCCTTTACGCCCTGCCCGCGAATTTCCACATTCACCGGCGACCCCACTGCCGCGTGTTCCGGCGGCACATAGGCGAGCGCAATATTCTTTTTTAAAAATGGAGCGGGCGAACCGCTAGTCACGTAGCCGATCGCGTTTCCATCTTCGTCTAGAACTTTGTATCCGTCGCGAGCAATGCCGCGTCCCGTCATTTCCAAGCCAACCAGCGTTTTTTTCAGTCCACCGGCTTTAGCCTTCTCCAGAGCGGACCGTCCGATAAAATCGGGCTTCTCGAGCTTGCAGAAGCGGTCAAGCCCAGCCTCCCAGACGTTAATCGCGTCCGAAATCTCGTGGCCGTAGAGCGGAAGCTTGCCTTCCAGACGAAGCGTGTTTCGCGACCCTAAGCCGCAGGGGACGACGCCAAACTCTTTTCCCGCATCAAGAATTTCGTACCAAACGCGCGCGCTCGTCTTCTCGTCAGAGGGAATATAAATTTCAAATCCGTCCTCGGCGGTATAGCCGGTTCGCCCGAGCAGGATGTTATTCAGCCCGCAAACTGTTCCGCGAGTGACCCAATAAAACTTCACCGCCTTCAGATCGGCGTCAGTCAGTTTTTGCAGCAGTTCAACCGCTTTCGGCCCCTGAATCGCAATCTGCGTAAACTCGTCCGAGAGATGCTCAACCTGGCAATCAAACTTGCGCGTGTTATCGCGCACCCAGTTGAAATCTTTCTCTCGAGTGCCCGCGTTGATGACGAGAAGATATTCTTCTTCACCCAGGCGGTGCACGATGACATCGTCGACAAACGTGCCATTCGTATAAAGCAGCGCCGAATACTGAGCCTGCCCAATTGCCAGGCGGGACGCGTCATTCATGGAGATGTGCTGCACGGCGGCCAGAGCGTCACGCCCGGCCAGCCGGATGTCGCCCATATGGCTGACATCGAAAATGCCGACGCCGTTACGAACCGCCATATGCTCGAGGACGATCCCGCCGCCTATCGATGCGGGATATTCGACCGGCATATCCCAGCCGCTGAATTCGACCATCTTCGCCCCCATCTGGCGATGCACGGCATTCAAAGCGGTCTTGCGGACCAGGGGAGTCGTAACTTCAGCTGCGGACAAGAAAACCTCGGTCAAAAGATCTTGGTCAAGAATGGCTGGGCTGTGCTCTTCGGAACTTTCTACGGTAACATCCGAGCCGGAACGGCGGCAAGGCGGTGGCCCGCGCCTGGATGGCGCCTCCTGGCATTTGCTGACCGCACAGTGTTTGAGTACTCTCTAGCGATGTCCAATTGTCGATCGTTGCGACCGCTCATAAATCGGTTTGCACTTCTTGCCGCAATCTCTTTTTCTTTTACCGCCAGCGCATGGGGCCAGGAATCTCTCGAGCGACAAAGTCAACCATTGAATATAGCGGAAGCGCGGCCGCCCGACGCGCCAAGCGCGAGTCAAACGTTAGCCGAGACCCCAGGGGCCGAGTACGCTTCGCTCAACGAAAATTCAAGCGCTCAAGATTCGAGCAGTCAACATCCAGCCGATCAGAATCCGGGAACAAAGCCGAACGGCCCGGCCAAAACGGACTCGTCATCCAACTCGTCGTCCCAAATTCCCGGGGTCGGTTTTTACAATCTTCTGCAAAGAAAGTCGTTATTCTTTCCCGACATAGCCAACAGCGATCAACGCCTATCTTCCGGGCAGAAATTTGAACTCTTCGTTGACAACAGTATCTCCGTTTACGGTGTGAGCGCTGCGCTGGTTGGAGCGGCTCTAGGACAAGCCGACAATTCCCCTACCGGCTACGGACAGGGCTGGGATGCATATGCCAAGCGTTTCGGAGCCTCCATGGGCCGGTCGGCTTCGAACGAATTTTTTGGAACTTTCGTGATCTCTTCCGCCCTTCATCTCGATCCGCGGTTTTATCCCGAGGAGAACCCGTCATTTCGTCAAGCCGTGAAGTATTCCGTGCAACGCGTCTTTGTGGTGCGTAATGATGACGGCCGCGACGTTGTGGCGTGGTCGCAACTCGTTGGCCCCTTGATGGGAGAGAGTCTAGCGAACGTCTACTGGCCGGACCGCAACCGAAGCGTCGGCGACACATTTTTCCGCTATGGAGTCGACCTGGCGACCCGCGCAGGGAGCAACATGCTGCGGGAATATTGGCCGGTCATTGCACGCAAGATGGGCCGCTCGACCACGACCGAACCGAGAGAGCCGAGTAAATAGCTTGGCACCGATTACGCACCGCGCATCTAATTTTCAAAGTTGCTACAGGAGACCAGGATTTTGAGTCATCGAATATCGCTCGCTATCATCTTTCTTTGTCTTTTCATCTGCGCGCTCAGTGCACCGGCTTCTGCGCAATCGGACTTTAGCCGTTTCAACTACACCGCCGGCGGTGGCCTGGGTATTGGCCGCACCTACGTAGCCGCCTTTGTGGGTGATTCATTTCACGGAGTAGCTGGCGGCGGCATCAACTTCAACCGCCTGGTCGGCATGGATGTCGAATACATGTATTACGACCTCAGCTTCCGGCCGAGCGTGCGCTCGAATCAATCCATTGCAGACGCGAGCGGCAAACTTCAGTCCATTAGTTTGAACGCAATCATCAATGTACCGAAGCACTACAACAAATTGGGAGCTTATGGAATTTTCGGCGCAGGCTTTTACCGCCGCAGCGTTTCCACGCGCCGGCAGTTACTGACTCCCGGAACGGTTTGCCAGGAAGCGTGGGTTCGATGGTGGGACGTGAACTGCACGGGCAACATAATTCTCACGCCGCAGACCTTGTCGTCGAACGATAAAGATGCCGCCGGCTTCAATTACGGCGGCGGCATCACATACCCGATCGCTCATCTGCATTCAAAGTTGTTCATCGAAGTCCGATATCATCACGCCTACCAGAGCGACGTCAAAACTACGGTAGTTCCCATCACTGTTGGTCTTCGCTGGTAAGCAGCGTCGCAATGCTGGTAAGCGGCGTAGAAGTGTAATCCTTGAAGCTCAGGCACGAGTTCTGGCTGCCGTGAGGTTCATCCCCACTCCCGCCAGGCAATACAAAACCGCAGCCACCAGCAGCAACGCCTTCAGGCCGATCACGAGCGAGGCGTTCTCAAGCAAGCCGCCGACTACCGCGCCAAGTATGTTCGCGCCTAGCGCGGCGGCGGGCGATGCCGTCACGCGAAATTCGGATGCAAACAGCAATCCCGCAAAAAAAATCGGAATGGCAAATATCAGCGCCGCGATCGACCCGACCGTGGCCGGCGAACCCGGAATTCTGTTGAAGGGAACGAAGTAGGCGAACGCGATCCCGGCCAGAATGCCCAACAAATTCGCCCATCGCGGCCACTCAACTTTCTGATGCTCAATGACGTAGTTGGCAAGCAGCAACGCAGAGAGGATTGCCGCGATCACGAAACCATTCACCTGCCAGGTCGTCCCAAAATACAGAGCGAGACGGCTTACCACCTGAGTTTCCAGCAGTAAAAATCCCGCGCCCATCCCGAAGAAAAAAAGCGAAGGTACGCGGCTTCGGGCTTCTGGAATTTGAAAATAGAACATCGCCGCCAGCGCAACCACCAACGCGCTGAGCAGATAGAAGATTCCGGGGATCCAATGGCCCTGATGATAAAGATAGGGCCAGTCATCGGTTGTTACATCTACGGCTTGGACATCGGCGGCTTTGACATCGGTGGCTTTGACATCGGCCGCAGATTTGTTCGAAAAATCAAGATGCCCGGAACGGACAAATTCCTGTAGACGAGAATCAGTAGCCAGTTGGGATTCAACTTGGCCTTCCGCTGAAATGGCGAAGCATGTCGCCGACGTCGAGTAATTGGACTCGGCAAGAAAAACTGTCGGCGGCTTGCCAAACGCATCCGCCAGCATCTCCGCCAGCCGTTGGCCTACGAACGGATGGTTCACCTGGAACTTAACGAACATCACACCGTTCGGCGCAAGCAGGGCCCGCGCCTCGCGAAACGATTCTTCCGTGTAAACAAAATTATCAAGCCGCATATTCGAGTAATCCGACATCTGCGTGTGCGAATCGAGCAATCCGAACAGAATCAGGTCGTAGCGCGCGGAGGTTCGCTTCATGAAGGCGCGGGCATCGGTGAGGTGGGCGGTGACTCGCGGATCACTGTAGGGGCGCTCCGGGTGCCGGCTTTTTCCAAGTTCCAGAATTTTCGGATCAATCTCAACCGCATCGACGCTGCGGCTTTGGTGACGCAGAGCCGCAGCCACGTCGTTTCCTGTTCCCGACCCAACTATCAACACGCTGGGGTTCGGAACCGCGAAACGAAATGGCAAATTGTAGGGGTTATTCTCTGGAGCCTCCTTCAACAATGCGGGATGGCGCGCGAGAAAATCCGGAGATAAGTTCACGACAATTTGATAGCCGGTGTGGTTGACGTAGATTTGGGTTTTGAGCAATTCTCCATTGGACAAATATTTGTTGGCGAGTTCGATCTGCTGATACGGAGTCCAGAGGTTGAAGTGATCTGGCGTCGAGGGATCAAAAAGCAACAACAGCACTGGAACCAGGGCGGCGGAGATGCGAAGAGCATTGCCGCGTCCGGGCTGGAGGAATGCTACTGCCACTAAAACGATGGTGAACCAGACAGTCGGAGGCAGCGCCATCCAGGAAACGGCGAAGAACGCGAGAATGCCGACGAGACTCCCGGCAAGGTTCCACGAATAGCCGTAGAGAGGCCGCGGAGCGAGTTCTAATTGGCGGCTAACTGTTTGCCCGATCGGAATAAAAATAAACGTAATCAGCATCAGCAGGATTGCGGTCACTGATATAGCGAGCCCAAAGCCAAGCACGTCGTGGGCGGCGTGTGTTGCCCAGATCTCGACGTCCTGCGCTGCGCCAAGATATTGCGACAGGCTCTCCATCACCTGTGGCCCGCGCCAGGGCAGACGCACAATCATAATCAAGCCAAGCAAGGAGATCGTGGCCGTCTGCCAGCGCGCCTTTCTTCGAGCCAGAGCGCAACCCACCCCGAAGCCGAGGAAGCAAAGCAGGAGGGCAAGATTCTTCACATAGGCAAAGACTCGAACCTCGGTCGCCACCCAGCGGATGAGCGCCAGTTCCGCAAAGAGGGTGAGCGCGCTCGCAAGTATCAGATCTTTGAGACTCCAACGATCACCGCTCTCTTGCTGAGACGGGGCTTTGATCACTCGGTATGCGACAAGGAGGAGGGCTCCGAGAATAAAGCCAGCGATGTGCAGGAACCTAGCGATGTGCAGGAGAGCGATGTGCAGAAACATTGAGGACCGTTCAAAAGAGTGGGAAGGATAACATGCGCCGTCGGTGGCTGCGCGGGAGAGCGCGTGTGGTGCTTGAATTAAGACCCTAGCAGGCCAGCTGGTCGCGATTCAGTTTGAGCCCAGTCAGGTTTCCGAGCACGGTAACGGCGATATTCTCCGTCTGGAAGAACTCCTCCGCGGTCTGTGTCAAGTCTTCCACGGTGACTGCCTCAATGCGCTCAATCAATTCGTCCAGGCCATAAAAGTGGTCGTAGTACATCTCTTGTCGTGCGAGGTTCGACATGCGCGCGGTCGAGGATTCGAGCGACAGCATGAGGCTGCCTTTCAACTGGTCTTTGCAGCGGCGCAATTCTTCTTCAGGCACCGGAGTCTTCTTCAAATTGCGGAACTCCGCAATCACGCACTCGACTACCTTGATTGCAGATTCGCGGGACGTACCGGCATAGACGCACATCGACCCGGTATCCCGGTAGGGATTGAGATCGCTATAGATCGAGTAAGCAAGGCCTTGCCGCTCACGAATATTCTGGAACAGCCGCGAGCTCATCCCTCCACCGAGAAGCGTGTTCAGAATGTACGAGGCGTAGCGCCGCTCATGCGCCATGGGATGAGATGGAACTCCGATACAAATTTGAACCTGCTCGAGCGACTTCTTGTTCCGAAGGTTGATGCGCGAGAAAGTCTTCGGCAGAGGAGAGTGCAGACCGTTCTTAGCGGGCTTCACATGGGCAAAGTGTTTTTCGGCCAGTTCGACGAAATTCTTATGGTTCAGGTTCCCAGCGGCACTGACAATCAAGTTGCCGGGCGCGAAATGATGCCCATAAAACCGAGACACCACCGGCACTTCGAACTTCTTTACCGTCTCGCGCGTCCCGAGGATAGGCAAACCGAGGGAGTGATCTTTCCAGAAACTTTGGGTGAAGATTTCATGCACCAGGTAGTCGGGGTTATCCTGATCCATCTTGATCTCTTCGAGAATGACGCCGCGTTCTTTGGTGATATCTTCCGCATCGAATGTGGGATGTAGAACGAGATCGGTCAGCACATCCAGGGCGACCGGTAGATGCTCATCGAGAACTTTTATGTTGAAGCAGATGCATTCTTTGGCGGTGAAGGCGTCCATGTTTCCGCCGATGGAGTCTACCTGCCGGGCAATCGCTTCCGCCGATCGGGTCTCGGTCCCCTTGAATACCATGTGCTCGATGAAATGTGAAATACCGTTGAACTCAGATTCCTCGTCGCGCGAGCCCGACTTCAGCCAAATGCCAACTGAGACAGAACGGAGATGTGACATCTCCTCGGTGATTACGGTCAGTCCGTTAGGGAGGACCTGGCGCCGAATGCTGCGAGTTTCCTTTACCATCTTATGTGATTACCCAAGTATGAATTCACGAGTGATATTGTCCCATAATTGGGGACTTGGCATTGTGTACAATTAACTTGCTTGTTTTCTTAGACTTGAAAGCACAATTTCATAACTTTCTTTATATCGGCCCGGAAAAGTCAGCAGGCAATTATGGCAATTCTTCCAAAATCGCTCTTAGGCTTGAGTTTGCAGGAACTCACGAGCATTGTCGTCGAATCGGGCCAACCCGCCTACCGGGGCCAACAGCTATTCGATGCTTTATACCGCCAAAAGATTGACACCCTCGATCGTCTCTCGACGCTGCCTCTGCCCTACAGGCGGCACCTAGCTGAAGATGGATGGGTTGTCGGGCATCCTAAAACAGCCCAGCGTTTTGTCTCGACCGATGGAACGGTGCGCTACCTGATGGAACTCGAAGATGGTGAAACCGTCGAAACTGTGTGGATGCCTGAGGGCGACGGAGGCGAGGCGGGCGACGGCAGTGACGCCGGAGATGAGATCCCGTCTGGCGCAGATGCAATGGCCGCAGACGAATCGAGGCAGGAGCCTCATGATGATCATCTTCATTCACGAGCAAGAGTCGCGAAAAACTGGCATCGCGCTACGATCTGCGTATCGAGCCAGGTCGGCTGCGCAGTAAACTGCAGGTTCTGTTTCACGGCGTTGCTCGGCGTGAAACGCAATCTAACTTCGGGCGAGATCGTCGGCCAGATCGCCGCTGTCCTCAACGACCACGGGGTTCAGCCGCCCATGCAGCGCGTCAACATCGTCTTCATGGGGATGGGCGAGCCATTCCTGAATTATGAAAACTTCATGAAGTCAGTGGCGCTTTTAGTAGATGGCATCGGAATTCCGGAATCACGGATGACTGTCTCGACCGCCGGCATCGTTCCGCGAATTTTAGATTTTGCCGAGGAGAAAGTTCGTCCCAAGCTGGCAATCTCGTTAAACGGGTCAAACGAAGAACTCCGAAGCCAGTTGATGCCTCTCAATCGCAAATGGAATATCGCGGAATTGCTAAGAGCCGCCCGCCAGTTTCCTCTTCGCCCGAGAGAGCGCCTTACCTTCGAATATGTCTTGCTTGCTGGAGTTAACGACGCGCCCGAAAACGCCCGGGAAGTGGTCGAACTGGTAAGAGGTATTCGGGCGAAGGTGAACCTGATCGCGATGAATCCCGGAACAGAATTGCCTTACAACATGCCGGATCCGGAGAGAGTTCGCGACTTCCAGAAAATTCTAGTCTCCGCCGGAATACCGGCTTTCATCCGTCGTCCACGCGGTCGCGATATTTTTGCCGCCTGCGGGCAGTTGAAAAGGACGGTGCAAATCTCTCCGGTACCGGTCGTTTAGAGCGAACTCTCTTAGAGGGGACGCTTACAGCGAGTACTGCAATTTTTGCTGAAGTGCGGTCAATAACGGTGGGCGGACTGGGTTGTCCGAAGTCAGTGAAACAGGCTAAACCCCGCTTCGCGCCGCGGATCTGGTCAGCGCCGCAGCCTGTCGGCTCTTCGAAGTCGCCACCTTTAGCTCAACCCGAAAGGCACACCGTCCCGGATCAAGAGGCTGCAGCAAATGCCCGCCGTGCTCCTCGATGATGCGGCAGCATGCGCTGAGCGAAAGGCTGGAAGGTTTTGCTGCGCCTTCCGCTTCAAGCATCGACCGAAGCGACGCTGCCTCCGTTCCCGCGATATCCTGCCCGGGATAAAAATCAATCAGCACTAAACCGTTCCGGTGATGGGTACGGATTGAGAAATTCGAGTCGTAGCCGCGTCCGAGCTGTGCGCTGACTTGCCCGGCCAGATGAAGACAGACATGCAGGATTTGATTGGAATCCGCCATTACCGGTGGAAGCGCAGAAGCGAGATCCAAAGTAATTCTTGAATGGTGAGGTTCAAGCTGTGGAGCCAGCAAGCGCGCCGCCGTCTGCAGGACGGAATTAATATCCACCTGCGCCAGCCGAGCCGGAGCCTGGCGCGCAAACGTCAACAAGCTGGCAACAAGGGTGGTTGTACGCCGCACCTGCTCGCCGATTTTCGCCGCATGCAAACGTTCTTCCGGAGGCAAATCTGAGACGGTCAGTAGATCCGAATATCCCAACATGGCGGTGAGCGGATTATTAATTTCGTGAGCCGCGCCTCCAACCAATTGCCCGAGAGACGCTAATTTTTCGGATTGAATGAGACGCGCCTGCAGCGCTTTCAATTCGTCGAACGAGCGACGCGACCTCTCCAGCAACAGCGACAGCTCACTCCGTAACAGGCGCTGCCGCCAGAATACCCCGACCCCCATGATCACCATGGTGATCAGACTGGCCGTGATTCTGAATGACTTCACTGCCGCGGGAACTGACGAATCCAGCGCAGTATGTGTTGCCGCCCACACAATGCTGAAGAGGGCGCACATGCTCAACCGCGTGACCCAGAGTCCAAAAAAAGGCTGCGACGGCTTCGAGTCAGATAAATCAAGCTTGCGCGCGATCAATGGAATAGAGCCTGCCCACGCCATCGAAGCAGCGAGAGGTACGTCGTAGATGCTGCCGCTGTAATACACCTTATGAGCTATCGCCCAATTGCAGAAATACGAACTCGAAGCATACAGCGCACCCGCTCCCAACAGTTGAGCATAGAGCTTACGCCAGCCTCCATCGGCGGTGTAAACCAACACCGAGAGCGCGCCTAGAAGTACGATTTTCTCGACCAGGTAGGCGAGATTATAGTTCACGCTATACGCTGATTCGTTGACCTCGACTACCAGCCACGGGATCACCGAATATACATAGACGAAGATCCACCAGGTAAGCAGCAGCGCGAAGTCGAGCAAACGAATTTTTTCGTTCCGGTCCTCGTCCCGCAGATGAGGAAGAATGGCAAGCGCCGCAATCATTGGCACCAGGTGCATGAACAGCACGACGTCGCCTAGAAACGGGTTCGGAACGTCGACTCCTCGCACCACTTCAAAGTAGTTCCACATGCCCTGGTAGGTGAGCCAAAGCACCATGCCGGCGCTCATCAACATCCAAAAGGCGCGAATATGCAGGCTGGACCCACGAGAGTCGATCGTCGTGGAGATACAGGCTACGGTGGCCACCAGGAGGAGCGCACCTTGAATCAGGTCGCTGATGACGGTAAGGGCGATGCCCAACGGCATGAGGACTGAGGTTGCCATTTGCGCCAAAACTAGCGCCAACAGCAATCCCACCCATAATTTGTAACGCGACATCACTCGTTCGGTTTCCTCAGATCCTATTTTAGAGGTATGAATCCTCTTGGAACGGTTACCACGGTAACCTTGATCGAAGTACCCCACGAGGGTTGTGTTCCACGAGGGTGGCCATTCCGCGCGGAAGCGCCGATTGGAGTTTTTCTGCCTGTTGCCATTAGAATGTGGCCCTATCTTCCACAGCTCTTTTAAGTTAATCCTAAATCTTTCGCGAAGTGAGACCCTTGCCCTGGATACTTCCCCGCTATCGTGACCTCTGGCGTTTTCGTGCTCCCCTGAGCGCCGGCGAGATTCGTCGCACGGAGCGCTGGCTGGCCACGGCTCGGGTCTCCCTGATCATCACCGCCGAAGTGACTCTGTGGCTTGAGCCCGCGAACGGATTAGCATATTCCCTGTGGCTTTACTGGCTGCTGACCGTCTACCTCGCCCACGCGGTCGTGGTCATGATTTTGGTGCGGGTCCACCCGCAATCCACGCGAGCTTTCCGTCTGGTGGTGCATTCAGCTGACGTTGTGTGGCCAGTTCTGATTTCCATGTTCGCTCCCGCGCAGCGCGGTCCTTTTTTTCTCTTCTTCGTCTTTGTAATGGCTGCGGCAGCTTATCGGTGGGGTTTGTGGGAAACGGTCGGCACCGCGGTCGCGGCCGTCGCCCTCCTTTGGTCGGACGCGCTGGCCATGCGATGGGGACTAGTATCTTTCATCGACCAAAGCGTGCGCGTACTGCACGGATCGCGACTCGGCGTAAATGCACGCCAACTCGACCCGCAACAGCTTTTTATGAGTTCGTTCTATCTCATCGTGCTCGGATTTCTTCTCGGCTACATGGCTGAAAATCAGAAGAAGGCGCGAGCCGAGCGAGCCGTGATCACACGCATTCTAAGCGCGACGCGCGTGGAGCATGGCCTCTCCGGAAACATGGAGCAGATTTTAGGTGAGCTAACCGGAATCTTCGGCGCGTCCCGCAGCCTGGCTGCTTCTCAGGAGCGCAACAGCTACCGCGTCTTTCTCGCTGAAGTCTTTAAAGACCGCGCCGCGCCGCAGACCCTTCGCTGGCGTGAAGCGTCCGCGGAAAACCAGAAAGCTTATTTATTCGACTCTCCTGCTGACGCGACCTACGCGGTCCGCAATGGTACCGGCTTTCAGACCGTTATGCTCGACCATGCGGGGATGCGCCTTCGGAGCGCCAACACGCAGTTCGTTGACGTACTCGCGCGAGTCGAGAAGTTCGATACCATGATCAGCGTTGCCTTAACACTGGGTGCCGAATGGTCGGGCCGGGTGTACCTGTTCGACCCCAGGCAGGTGGGGAATCCTGAAGAGGAATTGCGATTTCTCCAGGAATTCGCGCAACAAGTTGGGCCCGCCATCTACAACGTGTACCTTGTACGTCGTCTTCGGGAACGAGCGGGCGCACTCGAGCGGGCGCGTTTCGCCCGCGAACTGCACGACGGTGCGATTCAGTCGCTGATTGCGGTCGAAATGCAGCTCGATGTGATTCGACGGCAATCGGGTCCACAGTCGCCGGTCGTAAAGGTCGAACTCGGTCGCATCCAGAAATTGCTGCGGGAAGAAGTGCTCAAGTTGCGTGAACTGATGCAAACGATGAAGTCATTCGAAGTCGACGCTGAAAGGCTGCTCGGCTTTATCACCGATACGGTCGAGCGTTTTCGACGAGAGACGGGGATTGCGGCAGAATTTGTCAGCGAAATCGAGCGTGTGGATCTCGCTCAAAAAGGCTGTCGCGAACTGGCGCGTATTGTGCAGGAAAGTTTGGTCAACGTACGCAAGCACAGCGGAGCGCATCATGTGCTCGTGCGCCTGGCGCAGAGAAATGGTAATTTGCAGCTCACCGTAGAAGATGACGGCAAGGGATTCGACTTCACGGGCAGGCGATCGGGTGTTGAATTAGCGACGACGCGCACCGGCCCCGCCATAATTCAGGAGCGCGTCCATCTCTTAGCTGGTGATCTCGCGATAGAATCGACACCGGGTCACGGGGCCCGGTTGGAAGTCCGGATCCCGCCGACAAGAAGGAACGACCATGCATAGAACTTCTCCCGACCGCCCAGGCGCCGACGGGCGCGCGATTCGCATCGTCATCGCCGATGACCATCCAATTTTTCGCGACGGCCTGCGCCGCCTGCTCGAATCTGAACCTGATATGAAGGTGATCGGCGAGGCCTGTGACGGCCTCGAGGCTGTGAAGCTCGCGAACGAACTTAAGCCGGATATTCTTCTGCTCGATCTAGCGATGCCGCACCACACCGGCCTCGATGCCTTACGCGACCTTAACAACAATTCCAGCGCTGCCCGAGCCGTCCGCATCATTCTGCTGACCGCGGCAGCCGAGAAGAAGCAGGTCGTTGAAGCGCTGCAGCTGGGAGCTCGTGGCGTGGTGCTGAAGGATTCCGCGACGCAGCTTCTGCTCAAGAGCATTCACGCAGTGATGGCGGGCGAGTATTGGGTAGGCCGCGACAGCGTCTCTAACCTGGTTCAATACCTGCGCAACTTGATGCAGAGCAGCAGTGAAGAAACGAAGCAGAAAAAATTTGGCCTGACGCCCAGGGAACTTGAGATTGTGTCCGCCGTGGTGGCTGGGTACTCGAACCGCGAGATCGCGGAGTATTTCAAGATTAGCGAAGATACTGTGAAGCATCACCTGAGCAACATTTTTGACAAGTTAGGAGTCTCTACGCGGCTGGAACTGGCACTCTTTGCCGTCAATCAGGGGCTGCCTTTAAAGACTATCGTATGAGGTTTGTACGCGTTGATGCTTAACGTTGAAGTCGAAACGTTATTTTTTGGTTAATGGCACTATAGTGCCATGCAGGTCACTGGAGTGCCATTGAATATGCCCCTCGACTCGCGATAACTTTGGCGGATAGTGATAACTGAGCCCTTCTGATAGGGTCTATAATTTGTGATTGGGGGCTAACCTGATGAATTTGATGAGCAATTTGTGGACGGACGAAAGCGGTCAAGACGTAGCTGAATACGCAGTCATGTTGGCCGTGATTCTGGTCATCGTGATCGGAACGGTCCGGCTCATCGGTAGCAACGCCAACACCGTGTTCTCGTCGGTGAGCAGCTCCATAGCCCAGTAACTCCGTAGCCCAGTAGCCCTTCTGATGAAACAGGAGGCTTCGGTGGGGCGAATATTCGAAAGAAAAGCCTTCACGAGAGTGAAGGCTTTATTGCGTTTGAAGGAACCCTACAAAAATGCGGCAATACGTCGGAGAGCTCCCTTTCTAATTACTGCCCCGACGGTGCGCCGGTCTTGTCAGCTGCGTTTCCGGATCCCGCCGCCCCTAACCGCGTCAGGAAAGGAAAGAAGGGAGTTACTTCAAATGGCATCTTCTCCGATGCAGCCGTGATCGCTACCGGCTTCGTTTTGATCAACGCCAGTTGATCATTCCACGGGTCAATTCTTACCCGGCCACCGAGCGGGAGAGCGGCGACCTGGTCGGCCTTCTTGGGATCGAAAGCCGGTGAGCCCGACATCAGCGTCGACATCTTGGTTGCGCTGCCGTTGAGCAAGCTATCCCCGAGATGCGCACGAATGAGATTCTTCAGCACGGGAGCACGCCACTGCACCGCTTTTAGAAATAGGCCTGCGCTCGCCAATTTGTCTTTATATGGCGAATTGGCAAGGAGTTCGA
>JAYVCW010000441.1:0-56807 GCA_043749775.1 Acidobacteriaceae bacterium
CACCGGCAAATCCACTCTCGCACGCGAACTCGCTCGCCTCACCGACGGCGCTATTCTTAGCAAAGATGAGATTCGCGCCGCCATTTTTACCTCAGCCTACACAGACTATTCCTCGGAGCAAGACGACTTCATCATGGAGGTCATGCTGGACGCCGCTAGATTCCTGTGCCGCCGCTCGCCGAAGGGCTCGATATTTATCGATGGTCGGACGTTCTCCAGGACATACCAGATCGAGCGCGCCCTCGCGGTAGCGGATGGCATTTGCCAACCGTGGAGAATCATTGAGTGCATCTGCTCGGAAACGTCGGCGCATCGGCGATTAGAAGACCCTGATCCTAACCATCCCGCACACAACCGGTCATTCGAACTTTACTTGCAGGTCAAGGCGCGCTTCGAACCAATCACGAAACCTAAAACTCTCATCGACACCGACTTGCCATTTACGCAGTGCGTTCAGCAGGCCTTGGCGGCGCTGGCGACTCCCTGATCCATCCACATTCAAAACCAAGCGCATGGTGGCAATGTGTTTGGATCGTATAGAATCCTCCGATGAAAAAGCTTATGCTCGCGGTCGCATTCGCCTCGGCCGTTGCCATTCCGCTCATGGCGCAAAACTCCGTCAGCAAACGGGCGCTCGAAATACAACGGTCGGCCATCGTCGTCGATACGCATGCCGACACGCCGCAACGCTTTCTAGACGAGAATTATGACATCGGGTCGACCGATCCCAAAGATGCGGGCCACATCAGCCTCGATAAGGCAAAGGCCGGCAACCTTGGCGCAGAATTCTTTTCAATCTGGGTTGAGCCAGAGACGAACCAAGGCCACTTCGCCCGCCACACGCTCGATCTCATCGATTCCGTATACGAGCAGGCAGCGCGGCACCCGGATCGCATGGTAATGGCGTTCAGCGTCGATGACATCGAACGCGCGCATCGCGAACACAAACTGGCGGCCCTGCTCGGCATTGAGGGTGGACATTCGATTGAGAACGACATCCGTCTGCTACGCGATTTTTATCGACTTGGCGTTCGTTATATGACATTAAGCTGGTCGAATACCAATGAATTTGCGGATTCCTCCGGTGATATCAAAGACTCGAAGATTACCCATCACAACGGTCTTACGGACGACGGCAAGAAGATCGTGCTCGAGATGAATCGCCTCGGAATGCTCGTCGACATTTCGCACGTCGCCGATAAGACTTTTTTCGATGTGATGGAAGTCAGCAAGGCTCCAGTGATTGCCTCGCATTCCTCAGCACGCGCATTGACCGAGCATCCCCGAAACATGACGGACGACATGTTGCGGGCGGTCGCCAAGAATGGCGGGGTTGTCCAGATTAATTTCTACAACGCCTTTATCGATGAAAATTACCGCAAGGCCGCTGAAGCGCAAGCGGCAAGCCGCGATGCGGCCGTCAAAGACAACGCTGAGAAGATAAAAGCGTCGGGCAAGACCCTCACCTATCTCGATAACGATCGGGTTGAGCGGGAGTGGGCTGCGAAAATACCGCGCCCGCCGCTGAGTTCGCTGATCGATCATATCGACCACGTCGCGAAAATTGCCGGCATCGACCACGTCGGGTTGGGCTCCGATTTCGACGGCGTCAGCGGAGCCACGCCGCAGGGTATCGATTCCGCCGCCGACCTGCCAAAAATTACGCAAGCGCTACTCGACCGCGGCTACAGTCCGAATGACATCAAGAAAATTCTTGGCGGAAACCTGCTTCGAGTGTTTCGGGAGGCCGAGCACATCAGCCACACCCTCCAAGCGGAGACTCGCTGAAGCGGCAATGATTTTTAAGGCGCATCAAGCCTCGCCGCCGTACGCCAGAGATTGTCGTACAATTACAGGTTCGCCTGAATCGCTTGCCAAATTTTTCCAGGAGCATCCATGCGCTTAACCTTAGCAATGCCGTTCTTGATTGTGTGCGCTTCGCTGTCAGGATTGGCGCAGACTGGCACTAATCCGCAGACCCCAACTAAGCCAAAGCCCGCGCCACCCGCGCACAAGGCCGCCGCTGCAACGACTGCGAGCGCCGAGCCCTCCGCAGTCATCCACACTACGGCGGGCGATCTTCATTGCACATTGTTTCCAAAAATCGCTCCCGTAGGAGTTGAGAATTTCGTCGCGCTGGCGAACGGCACCAAAGACTGGACCAGCCCTGTTTCTCACTCAAAAAAGCATGGAGTACCGCTTTATGATGGAACGATCTTTCATCGTGTCATTCCGAGTTTTATGATTCAAGGCGGAGATCCTAAGGGAGACGGGACCGGCGACCCGGGATATAAATTCAAGAATGAGACCTCGCCGAGCGTAACTTTCGATCGTCCGGGACGACTGGCATACGCGAATGCCGGACCGGACACAAACGGATCGCAATTCTTCGTCACGGAAGTTCCCTACCCCAGCCTGAATGGCAAATACACGATTTTTGGCCAATGCGATGAGGCCGCAGTCGCGCTTGTAAAGCAGATCGCCCGCATGGCTAAAGACGGTGAGCGTCCGTTAAGGCCTATCAAAATTACGCACATTGAGACGCACCACGCCGGCGGGGCTTCCGCAAAACCCGCCGCCAAAGCAGCGACGACAAAGAAACCCAACTAAGTGAAGACTGATGCAGGGAGGCGCCGGTATCCGCGCCTGTATAACGGATTAAAATTTTAAGGAGATGTTGAATTCATGGCTCGTACACCTGGAACTTACGCAGTAATCGAAACCAGCGAAGGCACAATCGTATGCCGCCTTTTTGAGAAGGAAGCTCCGAAAACAGCTGCTAATTTTATCGAGTTATCCGAAGGCAAGCGCGAGTGGACCCATCCCAGCACTCGCAAAAAGACAAAAGATCCGCTTTATGACGGAACGGTTTTTCATCGCGTCATTCCAGATTTCATGATTCAGGCCGGAGACCCGATGGGCACAGGGTTTGGCGGCCCCGGCTATCAATTCGAAGACGAAACCAAAGGCTCCCCGCACCGCTTTGATAAGGGCGGCAAATTGGCCATGGCCAATTCTGGTCCGAATACGAACGGCTCGCAGTTTTTTATCACGGTTGCGAATACGGATTGGCTGACCGGCAAGCATACAATTTTTGGCGAAGTAGTCGAGGGATACGAGGTCGCTGAAAAGATTTCGAAAGTTGCGCGTAATCGCCAGGACAAGCCAAACAAAGATGTCCAGGTAAAGTCGGTCAAGATCGAACGCAGCTAACTCAGGGTTCAGTGTGGGGGACGGCCCGACCTGGCCCGTTTATTCCCCTCATCTCTATCCCTCACATCAATGACGACTCAAAGAATGACCGGTTCTAAAGAATGACCAAGTTCTAAAGCTTCTTCAACGCAGTGCCGTTAGCTACCGGAGGTTGTCGCTCATGCCGTCCTTCAATGGTGTCCCTGTCCCAGCCGACGGGCAGAAAATCGAATACAGCAACAGCCAATACACGGTACCGGATCGCCCAATCATCCCTTTCATTGAAGGGGATGGAACCGGGCGCGACATCTGGAAGGCATCGGTGCGCGTGTTCGATGCGGCGGTCGAAAAGGCGTACCAGGGCAAGCGCTCAGTGTCATGGTATGAAGTTTTCGCGGGAGAAAAGGCGAAGACGCAATTCGAGAACTGGTTGCCAGATGACACCATCTCCGCGATTCGCGAATTTCGCGTTGCCATCAAGGGGCCGCTTACTACCCCCGTTGGTGGCGGCATTCGCTCCCTTAACGTTGCGCTGCGGCAGATACTCGATCTCTATTCGTGCGTGCGACCAGTACGCTATTACGCCGGAGTTCCCTCGCCGGTTAAGCATCCCGAGCGCATGAACATCGTCATCTTCCGCGAGAACACCGAAGACGTTTACATCGGCATCGAGTGGGAAGAAGGTACAGCCGACGCGAAGCGCCTGATCGAGTTCATCAACAACGACATGCTGAAGGGCGGCAAGAAGCAGATTCGGCTGGACTCCGGCGTGGGTATCAAACCGATCTCGGTGACTGGAACGAAACGCCTGGTGCGCATGGCGGTTCAGCACGCTCTCGAAAACAACTGCAAGACGGTCACCCTCGTTCACAAAGGCAACATTCAGAAATTTACAGAAGGTGCCTTTCGCAAGTGGGGATACGAACTCGCGACCGAGGAATTCCGCGACAAGGTTGTGACCGAGCGCGAAAGCTGGATCCTCGATAACAAAGACAAAAAACCCGCTATCAGCGTCGAAGAAAACGCTAACCTGGTTGAGCCGGGCCTCGAATTTGCCCAGGAAGAGTTTCGGCAGGGCGTCTACAAAGAAGTGAAAAACATTCTTGACTCCATCTATTCCACCCACGGCAAAGGCGCGTGGAAGAAGAAGCTCATGATCAACGACCGCATTGCGGACTCGATCTTCCAGCAAGTCGTCACTCGCGCCGATGAGTACAGCGTGCTCGCGACTCCTAATCTGAATGGCGATTACATCTCTGACGCATGTGCGGCGCAGGTGGGCGGTTTGGGTATCGCTCCCGGAGCAAACATCGGAGACGGCTATGCGATTTTCGAAGCGACGCACGGTACTGCTCCAAAATACGCGGACAAAGACGTGATCAACCCTGGCTCGGTAATTTTGTCGGGAGTGATGATGTTCCGGTTCCTGGGTTGGATGGAAGCAGCCGACTTGATTGAGCAGAGTCTCGAACGAACGATCGAACAGAAAAAGGTTACCTACGATTTTGAACGTTTGATGGATGGCGCCACCAAAGTCAAAACCAGCGAATTCGCCACCTGCATGATCGAGAATATGAGGGTCGCAGTTAACGCGGGCTGAGAGTAGAGATGCGGTTCGAGCCGTCTCCTGTATGAGAAAAGTTTAGAAAGGAAATACATGCGCAATAAAGTCACCATCGTCGGTTCAGGAAACGTCGGCGCTACTACCGCTCACTGGATCGCTTCCAAGGAATTAGCCGACGTTGTTTTGATCGACATCATTGAAGGCGTGCCGCAAGGCAAGGGACTCGACCTGCTCGAGGCGATGCCAATCGAAAAGCGCGATTCGGCCATCATCGGCACCAATGATTACGCCGACACCGCGAATTCCGACATTGTTGTGATCACCGCGGGAATTCCGCGCAAGCCGGGAATGAGCCGCGATGACCTGCTCAACACCAACCACAAGATCATGAACGATGTTGTCGGCAGGATCGTGCAGCACTCGCCGAACTGCATTTTGATCATCGTCTCAAACCCGCTCGATGCCATGGCTCAGGCCGCCTACAAGATGAGCGGCTTTCCACGCGAGCGCGTGATTGGCATGGCTGGAGTGCTGGACTCGGCCCGCTTCCGCACCTTCATCGCCGAGGAACTGAAGGTCAGCGTTGAGAACGTGACTGCGTTCGTCCTTGGGGGCCATGGCGACACTATGGTTCCGCTGCCGCGTTACTCAACTGTGGCGGGAATTCCGATTACTGAACTCATGGACAAGGCTACGCTCGACCGGATCGTGCAGCGTACGCGCGACGGTGGCGCGGAGATCGTCAAGCATCTAAAGACTGGCTCCGCCTACTATGCGCCATCGGCAGCCGCGACTGAGATGGTTGAGGCGATTTTAAAAGATAAGAAAAAAATTCTTCCATGCGCTGCTTACCTCAATGGCGAATACGGAATTCACGGATTGTTCGTAGGCGTGCCAGTGAAGCTCGGAGCCAGAGGGATTGAGCAGATTATTGAGATCAAGCTCACGCCCGAAGAGAAGACGGCTTTGGATAAGAGCGCAGCGGCGGTCAAAGAGTTGATCGCTGTCATCAACGTTTAGCGCTTTTAGAAAAATGCCGTGGGAGACGGGGCAAGCCCCGCCTCGGCTTCCCGGATACCAGCAGGAAAATGCCGTCAGGTCTCGCCATACACCGGAATCGACGCGCCGTGTATCAACTTCCCTTCGTCGCTGCACAAAAATAGAATGACCCGTGCGATGTCATCCGGCTTCGGCCATTTGGCAAAGTCGGCGCCGGGCATGGCCTTCCGGTTCGCTTCGGTGTCGATAATGCTGGGAAGAATCGAATTGACCCGCAGGCCTCTTCCCTTTACCTCCGCGGCCAGCGAATCCATCAAAGCGACAACGCCAGCTTTTGAAGCCGCATAAGCGGACGCTCCTGCGCCGTGGTCGACCGCTGCCTTGGACGCGATGCTTATGATGACACCAGATTTTTGCCCTAGCATCGTCGGGACCACCGCGCGCGCCAGGAGGTAGCCCGAGCGCAGGTTAAGCGCCATCATCTGATCGAAGGTCTTCAATTGCGTATCCCACAGGTTCGTGCCGCCCGCAAACGCACCGACCGCGTTAACCATAATGTCGATGCGGCCATATTCAGCGATGACTTTGTCGACAAACAGGCGGACGTCGGTCTCATCAGTGACGTCTGCCTTCCAACCGGCGAGCGATGCACCTGCGTTCCCCGCCTCGGTTTTGAGGATATCGAATTCCTTTTGATCTCGGTAGGTCGCAATGACTTTGCAACCCTCGGCAAGAAAGGCTCGGCTTACCGCCCGCCCCAAGCCTCCGGTGCCGCCGGCAGTCACTGCGACCTTGCCTAGGAATCGTTGATCCATTTCATCTCTCGAGTTAGGCGGTTACGCTGCCTGATGCAGACTACCCTTAAAAAAGCCTACCAATTTTCTTACGATCGGCTGCCCTTCGCCCCAAACTTTGCAATAAAGGTGCAATAACTTTTAGCTCTGTCTTTCGTTTTAGTTGTCGACCTGAGGGGTTTTTCCTTAAGCGTCAGTTTTGGTCGCGTCTGGAGCCGCCACATCTGCCAGTGGCAACCGCACCTGAAAGCGCGTATCACCGGGCTTAGAGTTGACCTGAATGTTTCCCCTATGTTTTTTTACGATGCGCTGTACCGTATCAAGGCCGAGTCCGGTGCCCTCTCCAACTCCCTTGGTCGTAAAGAAAGGATCAAAAATGTGGTCCTTCGTTTCGGTCGGAATTCCCGTACCGCTATCGCCCACTTCGACGACAACGAAGTTCTCGTCGCGGAATGTGCGTAGCCGGAGTTCTCCCGAGCCATTCATCGCGTCGACGGCGTTGTCGATGAGATTCGTCCAGACCTGATTGAGTTCACTGCCAAACGAATTTACCAGCGAAGGGACTGTTTCGTAGTCGCGCTTTATAGTTACGCCCTTGCGGGTTTTGTGCTTCATGATGGTGAGCGTATTTTCAAGGCTCTTCACTATGTCGACATTCTGGACCGGCGACTGGTCCATATACGTGTACTCCTTAATGGCACCGACGAGTTCAGAAATGCGGGAGGTGCTGCTCTCGATTTCGCTAAGCAGATTGGCGATTTCGATCGAGGCCGCGATTCGTACGAGGGCCGCCTTGGCGGTCTCTACATCGAGCGCGGCAAACAAAGATTCGAGCGCGGCTGGCTTCACATTCTTGCGCGCGAGATCGGCCGCCAGTTGCCACATGTCTTTCAGACCGTGACTCCGCAACAACGAATCCACTTCTTCCTCCAGGTCACTCTGGGCCAAGGGATCGGAGGGCGCTTCCTCATTCTGGATAAATACCGCTTCCATCTTTTCTATCTCGGACTTTTGTGCGGAAGTGAGGTCGCGACGCCCTAATTCGAGGCTCGCGTCCTTGATCTTCTTCAAGGCGGAGCGCAACTGCGCGGTGGCGCGCCGCGCGGCAGAGGCCGGATTATTAAGCTCATGCGCGAGGCCGGCTGAGAGCTTCCCAAGTGAGGCGAGCCGGTCGCGTTGCTGCTCGAAGCGTGTGGCTTCGCGAATGCGGTCAGACATCATGCCGACCAAGCGGCTGGTAAGCTCCGGCATTTTTTGCACTAACTCGGGGAACTTGACAGTCGCAAACCTGAGCATGTGGCTCGCCGTGACAGCTCGTCCGCTTACTGGAGAGACTTTCATTCGCGAAAACGGAAGCGCTCCGGTCACATCGCCCGCCTTAATCGGGATGACCGCCTTCCCGCCGGCAAAATCTGCCTGGATTTCGAGATCACCTTCGAGGATAACGGACATCCACACTGCAGGATCTCCGAGCCGAACGTAGAATTCGTCGGGCCGGAGATGAATCTCCTCGGCTTCACTCAGGAACCAGTCGAGTTGATCGTCGGGCAAGTCCGCGAACGCCGGGACGCGACGCAAATCCGATTTGCCGGCCATTTATACCTTGCTTAAATACTGATGAATGAACTGCACGGCCACAGAGCCTTCGCCCACTCCGGAAGCGACGCGCTTCACCGACCCGTGGCGCACGTCTCCCACGGCGAAAACTCCGGGGATGTTTGTCTCCAACAAAAATGGCTGGCGATCCAAAGTCCAGCCCTTAGGGTGCGCGCCTTCACGGGTGAGATCGGGACCGGTCAGAATGAAACCGCGCGCGTCGCGCTCGACAAGATCGCCCAGCCAATCGGTACGCGGCAAGGCTCCTATAAATATGAACATCGAACTTGCCTTCACGCGTTCAACTTTATTCGAATCAGAACACAATACCGATACTTCTTCGAGATGGGATTCACCGTGGACTTCAACCACTGAAGCGTGGGCCCAAATTTCGATATTGGGGGTGGCCTTGATCTGATCGATCAAATATTGCGACATGGTGCTGGCCAGCGAACTGCCGCGGACGACCATCATCACCCGCTTGGCATATTTCGCGAAATTCATCGCCGCTTGTCCCGCGGAATTCGCGCCGCCAATGATGTAAACCGTTTCGTCCTTACAGGAAAGCGCTTCCGTCGACCCTCCACCGTAATAAATTCCGGCTCCCTGCAGCCGGTCGACGCCGGGGGCCTCAAGACGGCGCCACTGCACGCCGCTCGCAATCATCAAAGCGTGGCAGGAAAGTTCACTTCCATCCGCAAGCTTGATGATGCGATAGCTGCCTTCGGTTCGCAATGCCGTCGCTTCTTGCGGCGAGAGAATTTCAACGCCAAAGCGCCGCGCCTGCACAACCGCGCGACGCGCCAAATCGTTGCCGCTTAGACCCGCTGGAAACCCAAGATAGTTTTCGATGCGCGAGCTCATGCCAGCCTGTCCGCCCGGCGCCTCCCGCTCGATCATCACCGTGTGCAGGCCTTCAGAAGCGCCGTATACAGCCGCTGCCAAGCCGGCGGGCCCACCGCCTACAATCGCGAGGTCGTAAAAATCAGTTTGTGCGCGAGTCTTAAGTCCGACTTTTTGCGCTACATCCGCCGGGACCCCTTGCAAAAGCTTTGTCCCGTCAGAAAAGAGCACCACCGGCAGTTTGCTGATGTCGGTTCCGAGAGAGGCCACAAGGTCTTTGGTTTCGGCATCATTCGCGGAAAACTCGATATCGATCCATTGATATGGGACGTGATTGCGCGCAAGAAAATCACGGAGATCATAAGAGCGTGGCGACCAGCGCGTGCCGAGAACTTTGATACCCTCAAATTTCGGGCGATAACCAGACTGCCAATCCCCGAGAAGGTCGTCTAGCTGGGGATAAAGATGATCGACGGGAGGGTCCCAAGGCTTCAGGAAGAAATAATGAATACCCGCCTTGTTGATGGCGCCGATGGCGGCGTTCGTATCTGCGTACGCGGTAAGAAGCGCGCGCTTGGCATCCGGATAAACGTCTGTCGCCGCTTGCAAAAAAGCGACGCCATCCATATTCGGCATGCGCTGGTCGACAAGCAGAAGCGCGACGCTGTCGTTTCGCACCTTCAACTGCTTCAGAAGACCGAGCGCCTTCTGCGGAGAATCGCTGCCGATCACGCGATATTCCGCCCCATACTGCGACCGCAGATCACGCTCGATTGCACGCAGTACGTCGGAGTCGTCATCCACCGTCAGCAGAATCGGTTTCGCCATGCACAAAACCCCAAGCCTCAAAATTGCGGAGATGATTCTGACTTAGATCGCGGCCGCAGTTGATCGGTCGCAAACTATCACGCAGCGTAAAGTTTACTAAGCTGTGATTTCACCCGCTTGAATCTCGTCAATATAGCACCAGACCCACGACTCGCCACGTTCGACTGAGCGCATGACCGGATGCTTTGTCGAATGAAAATGTTTGGTCGCGTGCTTGTTCTTCGAAGAATCGCAGCAGCCGACCTTTCCGCATACCAGGCACATGCGCAAGTGGACCCACTTGTCTCCGGTTTTCACGCACTCTTCGCAAGCGTGTTTGTCGGTGCTTCGCACTTTGATCTGGTCAAGGTGAGTACATTCTTCTTTCATGATCTCTCCATATTCTGTTTCCGCTAATTTGACGACGCAGCCAATTTTCCGGATATCAGGTCAAAGTACATCAAGTACACCAGAAGGACACTGACCTTCGCGATATCGTATCCCGGCGAAAGCGGCGTGGGGCCGAGCCTTCAGAGGATTCGTGACCTTCGTTACAGTAATCATCCCTTCGATCATTCAAAAACCGGCGACACTCCAGCACAATCAGTTGCGGAGGCATTTTAGTCGTGTTCAGGCTTGATTATGTATCGTGTGTTCTGACGATCACGTCAACCGTTCTGGTTGGCCGCCATCACTGGCAAGGCTGGCTCCTGGCGACGCTGAACTGCGTCATCATGTGCATCATTGGAGTCAAGACAGCGCAGTTGGGATTCATCCCTGCAAATCTTTTCTGCATCGCGCTCAGCTGCATGAATATCAGGGCGTGGCGGAAGGAAGCACCAGCATCGTCATAGTGATCGCTATAGTGACCGCTCGACATTCGGCGCGGCAATTAAGCTACAGCGTGTAATCGATATTTCCTATTCGGCGATAAAAAGGTTCTCGGCGAACGGCCATTGTTCGTCAATCCATTGTGCCTGACAGATGAAGCCGGCTGTCTTCGCCATCTCGAAGGGTTCTTGCGCCAGGTATTTGTGGCTGCTTTCCGTCCAGATCGTTTCCCCCTCCTCAAAGTCAACACGCAAATCCGCTGCAGGGACGCGCACGGTTTGCCGGCGCTTCGACTGCAAGTGCATCTCGACGCTCCGGGCCTGACGGTTGATTTTTGATATATGTTCGAACTGCTTCAGATCAAAATTCGCGTCCAGCTCTCGATTGATGCGGGCGAGAATATTTAAATTGAAAGCCGCCGTCACTCCGATTTCATCGTTGTAAGCCTTTAGCAGTTGCGACTCGGGCTTGAGCAAGTCGGTTCCGAGAAGAAGAGAATCGCCCGGTTGCAGAATGCTGCGCACTTCGCGTAAAAATTCGGTCCCCGCGGCGCGATCAAAATTTCCAATCGTGCTGCCGAGGAACAGAACAAAGAGATGCTGGTTGCGCTGCCTGTGGGCGGCGACTTCAAGTAAGCCATCGAGATATTCGCGTTCAAATCCGACGATGCTGATGGAATCGATGTCGCTCAACTCACGCTCACACATGGCGAGCGCCGATCGAGAGATTTCGACAGGGTAATAAAAAGTCCTCTGCCATCGGCTGAGCGCTTGCAGAATGTAGCGTGTCTTCTTCCCGCTGCCGCTGCCGAGTTCGGCGACCGCGACCGGAGCGTCAAGACGCTGCACGATCTCGTCGGCGTGGCTTTGCAACAAGCGCTCATCTGCCCGCGTCAACCCATACTCAGGCAAGTGGCTGATGACTTCGAACAAAGCAGAGCCAACGTCGTCGTACAGGTATTTGGACGAAAGCTCTTTTTGTCCCGGTTTGGTTAGTCCGGCGCGTACGTCGGAGGCAAATTCATAAGCCGCATTGTTGATCGCATGAACCAGCATTGGTCACCCTTTGGTCTTACCAATAACGAACTAATGGCCGACGCACCGAAAACCCGCGTATACGTACTGATTGTGCGCTTGGAACCAGTTGCGAAACGACCTTCGCAACATACATGCGGCGGTTCGTGCCGAGCCGCCCTTCATCACAAAATGTTTTCCATCAAAAAAATTGGCTGAGTAGCCTTCGTAGAAGGGAAACGGCTTGAAGCCAGGAAAGGGCGCGAATACGCTTGACGTCCATTCCCATCCGTTGCCCACCATGTCACGAACTCCGAAAGCGCTTTGACCTTCGGGAAATGCATTGACCGGAGTCGGGTCCCAATTGCGCAAATCGAAATTCCCCAGATTTTTTGCGGATGGCGCATCTGGCGCCTGATCTCCCCATGGAAATGGACGCTCATTCCCTTCACGAGTTCCATAAGCAGCATGTTGCCATTCTGACTCGGTCGGGAGAGACTTCCCTGCCCAATTTGCGTAGGCCGACGCTTCCGCCTGGCTCACGTATACCGGCCAGTCCAAGGGCAGCTTTACTTGATCAAACATAGTCGTGCATGACCACTGATCGTTTTCTTTTCGCCAGAATGCCGGATGATTAATTCCGTTAGAAGACTTCCACTTCCAGTCTTCATCGGTCCAGAACATGGGCTTTTCATAGCCGCCTGCGGCCATGAATTCCAGGTACTGCCCGTTTGTCACTTTGTACTTGTCGATGGTGAATCCTAAAACCTCCTGGGTGTTCGCTTCGAACTCGTTATCCCATCCGAAATCTTTGGAATTCCGAGCCAGGCCGAGGGTTACAACTCCCGCCGGCACGGCGACCGTGTCGGGCTCAATCGCAACTCCGCTAAGGTCTCGAAGATTCCGTTGGCGGCTGAGGGGGTTGGTTTTCATGCTCGAGGGCAATTGATGCAGCATGTATGCCAGCGTCTCCACATGCATCAACCGGTGCTCGACCGCCACATTGAGGAGTGTGGTAAGCGGGAAGCCATCGCGACCAGCAGCTTGCGGGTTAATCATTGCTTTTTCTAAATGCTGATCAAGGACGCTTCGTATGTTGGACACGTAGGCTCGAACTGCGTCGAGTCCAGGCCAGTCCGAGGGAACGTCCGTCGGCAGCCCACCGCCAACCGGATCGATACCAAAAGCAAAGAGGCGGTCAAATTCGGGGTGAGTGCTCTTCACCCCGGCGATGCTTTCGTTCAGCAAATTCCAATCGAAAGCTTCGAGATGACCGATGTAGAAAACGATGCGGTGACGCTCCGGTATCGGCCGCTCATAGAGAAATTGTTCCAGGACCAGGGCAAAGAGCGCATCACTCTTTTGGCGGGTATCTGACAATCGCTCGAGTAAGGGGTGGGAAAAGGCGATATTTTTTTCCGCGACTGGCATTGTCTACTCCAAGCTGCGAGCTAAAATCATCGCTTGATGGCGCAATTAGAGTTCCAACCCTACAGGCGCGGAACCGTGTTATCTTCCATTGTCAGCGGGTTAGTTAGATGTGCAAACTTTTGAGTCGGTCGCTCTTAAAGGCTCTTTTTTTCGATTGAGAACTGCCGCAAATATCGCGATTTGTGACCTTTAGACCTTGAATCAAGCCCTGCGATTGAGAACAGGCGTCTAAACGAACGCGATCCAAGTACCCTGCCGGCACCGAGGACGGGGAAGGTTGGACTGCGAGCGGGGACTTTTGTAAGCTAGACGGATCATGAAAATATTTGCCGCTATTGCCGGTTTATTTGTCGCTCTCGCAGTCCCAGTTTTTGCCGCCACGGATACCCAGACCTTTCCGACCGCCGCGGGAGACGTGAAGATCACGCCTCTTTACCACGCAAGCACTTTAATCGAGGCTGGCGGGAAAACGATTTATCTCGATCCTGCTAAGCCTGCAAAGCTCGACTCGACGCCAAAGGCCGACTTGATCCTGGTGACCGACATTCACCCCGACCACATGGATCCGGCATCGGAGGCGGCGGTCAGCAAAAACGGAACCGAGATTTTCGCTCCTCCAGCGGTGGTTGCCACGGTGACTGGTGCCAAGCCGATTTCAAACGGTGAGAGCAAGACCTGGCAGGGGTGGACGATCGAAGCGATTCCCGCTTATAACCTAGTGCGCGGACCATCCGCCGGCAAGCTTTACCACGATAAAGGCCGGGGGAACGGCTACATCCTTACCTACGGCGGAAAGCGCTTCTACTTTTCAGGAGATACCGAAGGCGTGCCCGAAATGCGCGCGTTGAAAAATATCGACGTCGCCTTCGTCTGCATGAATTTGCCTTACACCATGCCTCCGAACGAGGCCGCGGAAGCAGTGAAAGCATTTCACCCGAAGATCGTGATTCCCTATCACTATCGCGGCTCCGATCTTTCAGTGTTCAAGAAAGGGCTGGAGGGTACCGGCATCGAAATTCGGACGCTTGAGTGGTATCCCCACTAAACGCGGAGAGGTTCTGGACGGAAGCTCTCGGCATGATTCGCCGCCGTTGTGAATCTCCAGCCGTTTGCATGGGAGGTCTGCGGTTTCAAGTGGGAAATTTACTTAAAGGAAAAAATGCGGCGAAAACATCCTGTTAACGGCATTGGCATTGCGGCACTGGTCGCTCTTCTCGGTTTTGGCGCCGCCGGCACACGCGCCCAGATTGCCTCGCCGGCCCCGGCAGAAGTCGTATTGAAGATTAGTCCCGACAAAACAACGCTGCACTGGACCGTCGACAGCGCTCTACACACCGTCCACGGGACGTTCTTTTTAAAGGGAGGCGCCATCCACTTCAATCCGGCGACCGGCGATGCTGGTGGAGAAGTTGTAGCAATCGCTACGAGTGGCCAGAGCGGGAATGGCCCTCGTGACAAGCGCATGCACAGAGAAATTCTGGAGACGGCGAAATATCCTGAAGTAGTCTTTCGTCCGAAACATGTTTATGGAAGCGTTAGCCGGTCAGGGCCCTCCGATGTCAAGGTGAGTGGCACGATGTCCATTCATGGCGCTGATCACGAGATGACGGCAGCCGTTCACGCCGAATTGACTGGCGATCATTGGACGGGTACTGGCAAGTTTGAGGTGCCTTACATTACCTGGGGAATGAAAGACCCCAGCAACTTCTTACTTAAAGTAAAGCCAGTCGTGAATATCCAACTCGAGATGGCTGGCGCGGTAGCGTCCCAATGATGTTGATGTCCCAGAGTTCTTTGACGTTTAAGTGAGTAAGAGTCCCGGTCCTCCCATTTATCCTTCACATTTTTAAGGTTCTCTCCCGATAGTTCGGAGCGGCTAACCGGGCGAAGATCAATACAGATGTGGACTTTTCCGGAGGATTAAGAATGAAAGCATTTTTAGCGGGACTGGGAATCGGTGCTGCGGCAGCTGTTTTATTTGCGCCCTTAAAAGGCGAAGAGGCGCGGGACATTCTCGAAAAGCGGGTTTCGAGAATAAAGGAAAACCTTAAGGCAAAGCGCGACGTGATGGGGGCGAGCCCTAAACCAAACCTGCACAATGGTGTCGAAAGCCTGAAGGCACCCGGTAAAACTGCGGCTGCGAAACTAGGTTCTGAGAGCAAAGCGGTTGCTGAAGTTTTGAACTCCGCCGACCGGCATGAACTCATGAGCGTAAACGGAATCGGCAAGACGACCGCCACCCGAATCATGAAGCACCGTCCCTATTCTTCCGCCGAAGAAGTGCTTGAGGAAGGCGTACTGCCGGAAGAGACACTCGAGCATGTCAAAGACGAGCTACTGCATAAAAAGCGGGATATCGCCTAGGTCTTCGATACGGATGTAAATGGGAACAACTTGCCTTTTTTAGCGCTTTCGACGGAAGTTGAATCTCGCGAGGGCGGCGGCCGACTTTCCGGGGCCGCCCTCTGTCGTCCTCAATCGCATTTCAGAATTGTGAACGTGAAGTGAATGGTTAATCTTCAACCAATTACCCGACCAAGTTTGGCTCTTGAGGAGTAACCTTCTCCGCTCCGCCACCACTTGGGCGAAGCGTAACCCAATCAGTCTGTACCCGATCCCAACCTTGAATCAGGAATCCATAAGCGTCAAACAGCTGACGGATCTGCATGCGCTGCCAACCCGCAATCTCCTCAAGGATCGGCACCAGTGTCGCGAGGGCGTTGTCGCTCAATACTGTGCGCTTGGCAATCTGCGCCACCAGTTTCGTTTCCGAGACTGCGATGGTGAAGCCGTCACGGCGATTGACTTGCAGCATAACGTGAATGTCTGAACTTCCATCGCCCACGTAAACGACATGATCGGCGGGAATTCCCAACTCCTCTTCGAGCTGATCGAGGCGGGTAACCTTGCCGTATCCGGCGGTCGCTCGAACCAGGCAATCAATCTCGCCAGAGGCCTTGTATTTGAATTCAGTGCCAAAGATGTGATCCTGCGGAACGATTCCTTCGAGCGCCGACTGAATTACTTCAAGCGGCGCAGCCGAGAGCACATAAAAATCGAAGTGAAATCCTTCGATCTTACGATCGAGAATTTCGTAGACCTGCTTGATGTTGTCTTTCAGTCGAATACGCTTGCCGACATCGATCAGGTCGTCGCGGCGAACACGTGAGTGAAACTCGGGGTCGTGCAGAAGAAGATACGCGAGCTCGGCCCCCTGCTGAACCAGGTTCAGCTTCGCCATCCCCTTGGCTTTGCGCTCGAACTCTTCAGTGGAGATGCCGAGCATCTCGCTCAACACGTAACCAGTATCGTTGAAGGTCAACGTCTGATCGAAGTCACTTGCGAAGATATAGTGTTTTCGGTAATCACTAGCCATGTACTAGTTTAGATTCCCCAAGTCGTGAATGGACTATGAATTTTACCTATCGGGAGTATCACAACAATTACGCGCCGCAAGGTCCTGATATGACCGGTTTGCTCGACGACAGCATCCAAGTTAACCTTTGGTGTTAACTGCTACTGTTGGCCGCGTAAAATGCGGGGAGAGCGAAGCATGTCGAAACCTGTGAGTGATCCTTTAAAAAATGATCCAGATCGTAGCAAGGGAGCGGAGGAGCCGGATAATCCCGATCAGGCGAGCAATAACTCTATGGCCGATCAGCTTGGCCACCGCAATCCAAACACTGCGCAAGAAGGGGCGGACAGCGATTTCCCGGAGCCCGGGGAGAGCCCTGAGCACTCATTTGAAGGCGAGCGCAAGAAGACTGGAACTTAGCGTATCTTGAGCGTGGAAGTTGAGAACGCCCGTAGCATCCCATCGGGGACGACGAACCTGCAGGGTCGTGCGACTGCGCGATCGCTTCCCTTCGAAAAGTAAGCGCTATTGTCGGATGACATTATTTGTAGTGACTTTCAGCCGCAGTCCTTCAATCACTAGCTGAAGAGCTTCGCTAAATGAAGATGAAGTTTGAGTCGCCTCTCCCGATTCTTCATCTATTTTGCTTTAGCGCAACATAACCAGAAACAAGGGGAGCACATATGGCTCGAATGAAAGCAGTCCAGGTCGGCAAGGCCGGCGGTGATTTTGAAATCGTTGAACGAGAGATTCCTGAACCGGCTCGCGGCCAGGTCCGGATAAAAGTAGAGGCCTGCGGCATCTGCCACAGTGATGCGCTGGTCAAGGAAGGCCATTGGCCGGGGATTAAATATCCGCGAGTTCCGGGACACGAGATCGCCGGGCGTATCGATGCCCTGGGCGCGGATGTCACCAATTGGAAAGAAGGCCAACGCGTTGGGGTTGGCTGGCATGGCGGTCACGACTTCACCTGCAAGGCATGTCGCCGCGGAGACTTCATCAATTGCAAGAACGAAAAGGTCACCGGCATCACGCACGACGGCGGGTACGCCGAGTACGTGGTCACTCCTGCCGAAGCGGTCGCGGCAGTTCCCGACGGCCTCAACTCCGCCGATGCCGCGCCTCTGCTGTGCGCCGGCATCACCGTCTTCAATTCACTTCGCCACTCTGGAGCGCGCCCGGGAGATTTAGTTGCCGTTCTTGGTATCGGCGGTCTCGGCCACCTCGGCGTGCAGTACGCGCGGCAGATGGGCTTTCGAACGATAGCTGTCGGTCGTGGAAAAGATAAAGAAGAATTGGCGCGCAAACTGGGCGCTTATGAGTACATCGATTCTTCTTCTGGAGACCCCTCTCTTGCTTTGCAGAAGCATGGAGGGGCACAAGTGATTCTCGCAACCGCACCCGATTCCAAATCGATGTCGCAACTCTCGGGCGGACTCGCTCCAGGCGGCAAACTGCTGGTCGTTGGCGCCAGCCCCGAGCCGCTTGCGATCAGCCCACTTCAGCTTATTCCGGGCTCGAAGGCCATCCAGGGATGGGCGTCCGGCATTGCTACGGATTCGGAGGACACGATGGACTTTAGCGCGCTCACTGGCGTGCGTCCGATGATCGAGAAGTATCCGCTGGAAAAAGCAGCAGAAGGTTTTCAGCAGATGATCACCGGCAAGGCGCGCTTTCGCGTGGTGCTGACTATGGGCGGGCAGTGATGACTGGCTTATGACTAGCTGCTCGTATTCGAGAGTGTGGGTGCCGAGCTTGGCTGGACGGGTGGGGTCACCCGTCCACACACTCTTTTAGTTAAAGTTATTCTTTGGTTTTCCTACTGCAGTTCTTCCATGCACTTCGCCAAAGCTTCCCTGCTTGGCCTTGTCACGGACTCTGGCAAGGTTGCCAGCGGCTGGTCAGTCACGTTGAGCAGGTCGATAAAGCTAGGAGCTTTGGAGTCGATATAAAAAACTCCAGTCAACACTTCACCCTTCTGGTGAGCCTCCATGAGACGGTGCACGGCGGTGATTCTGTCGGTCGGATCGTATTCTTCTTCCATCTTCTTCAAGCGCAGGCTTGACCCGTCGTGCATCGTTACTTCGAAGGTCGATCCTGGATCGTAATCGACGCTGATCTCTTCGAACGACGGCACAAACCCAACTTCGTTGATCGCCTCTTCATGCTCTTGAACGTATTTGTAAGATTTGGTCGACCCTTCGTGATCGTTAAAGGTCACGCATGGCGAAACCACGTCGAGCATGACTGTGCCTTTATGCGAGATCGCTGCCTTCAACATCGTATGAAGCTGCCGCTTGTCGCCGGAGAACGATCGGCCTACGAACGTCGCTCCCAACTGAATCGCCATCGCGCACGTGTCGACGGGTGGAAGATCGTTGACAACGCCACTCTTCAGGGTCGAGCCGAGATCGGCGGTGGCTGAAAATTGGCCTTTGGTCAATCCGTAGCAACCGTTGTCTTCGATGATGTAGATGATCGGCAGATTGCGGCGCATCAGGTGGATGAACTGGCCGGCACCGATTGAAACCGTATCGCCGTCTCCGGTCACGCCGAGTGCGATGAGGTTCTTGTTGGCGAGCATCGCGCCGGTTGCGACTGAAGGCATGCGTCCATGAACAGAATTGAAGCTGTGGGCGCGGTTCATGAAGTACGCAGGACTCTTGGACGAGCAGCCGATGCCGCTCAATTTCGCAACGCGCTCCGGCGTCACTCCCATCTCGTACATAGCGTCGATGATGCGCTCGGAGATTGAGTTGTGGCCGCAACCGGCGCAGAGGGTAGTCTTGCCGCCCCGGTAGTCGATGACCTGCAAGCCAATTCGATTTGTTTTCGGCGCAGGGCCCGGAGTTGCCGCCTGCGTATTCGTGCTCGTTCCCATACTACTTACCCTCCATCATCATGAGCTCGTCGGTTACGGAGCGCGCGTCGAGAGGCAACCCGTGGATGTGGCAGATTGACCGCAAACCCGTGATCAGCTCCGGCTTGAGATCTAGCTTGAGCAAGCTTGCCATCTGCCCATCGCGATTCTGTTCGACTATATAGACGCGCGCATGGCACTCGATGAAATCATGAATCTCGCGCGTGAACGGATATGCCCGCACGCGCAAGTAGTCGGTTTCCACGTCGTATTCGTCTCGAAGTTGATCGCGCGCTTCGGTGATCGCCCAATGGCTGGTGCCGTAGGCGATGATCCCAATTGTGGCCTTCGCGCCACCTTTGACATCGCTGTTCATGATCTCGGGGCGAGGAACCGCGGAGCGCGCGGTTTCAAACTTCTTGTTCAGGCGCTCCATGTTGCGTTCGAAGTCATCGGGCCGCTCGCTGTATTGCGCTTTTTCGTTGTGGCCGCTGCCCCGCGTGAAATAAGCGGCCGCGGGGTGTTCGGTGCCTGGCAAGGTTCGATAGCCGATGCCATCGCCGTCGACGTCTTTGTATCGCGCAAAGCTTCCCGCTTTTTGAATATCTTCTTTGGTCAGCACCTTGCCACGATCAATTGGCTTCTCCGGATAGACGAAGGGATCGGACATCCAGTTATTCATGCCAAGATCAAGATCGGACATGACGAATACTGGAGTTTGAAATCTTTCTGCGAGGTCGAACGCGTCTTGCGCCATGCTGAAGCATTCGCTCACCGAACTTGGGAAGAGCATGATGTGCTTGGTGTCGCCGTGACTAAGAAATGCAGTCGCCAGCAAATCACCCTGCGAAGTGCGCGTAGGCAAGCCCGTGGAAGGGCCCACCCGCTGAATGTCCCAGACCACCGCGGGTATTTCGGCGTAGTAAGCAAGTCCCGTGAACTCGGCCATGAGTGAGATGCCTGGTCCAGCGGTCGCAGTCATCGAGCGGGCCCCAGCCCAGGATGCGCCGATCACCATGCCTATCGCCGCCAACTCATCTTCGGCCTGCACGATTGCGAACGTGGCCTTGCCATCAGGACCGATGCGATGCTCTTTCATATATTCAATCATCGTCTCAACCAGCGACGATGACGGCGTGATCGGATACCAGGTGACCACGGTGCATCCGGCAAACATGCAGCCCAGGGCAGCGGCGGAGTTGCCATCGATGATGATCTTGCCTTTCGTCTTACCTTCCATGCGCTCGATGTAGTAGGGATCACGCTTTTGTAGATTGGCGGCGGCAAAATCGCGTCCAGCTTTAGCTGCCGAGAGATTCAGCCCTGCCGCTTTCGGCTTCGTGGAAAACTGCTTGCGGATCGCCTTTTCGACTTCGGCAAAATCTATCTCAAGCAATTGCGACGCGACCCCGACGTAGATCATGTTCTTCACGAGCTTACGCAGCTTGGCATCGGCGCCCACGGTTGCCGTGAGCTTGTCGTAGGGAACCGCATAAAAAGTCAAATCGTCGCGCAGCTTATCCAGATTTAAGGGTTCGTCATAGAGAACGGCGGCACCCGCGGCCAGAGTCTTCACGTCGTCTTGCGCGGTCTCGGCGTTCATCGCGATCAGCAAGTCGATTTCTTTTTTGCGCGCGATGTATCCATCTTTATTCGCACGAATCGTGAACCATGTCGGCAAGCCGGCAATGTTCGAGGGAAAAAGATTTTTCCCTGAAATGGGCACACCCATCTGAAAAATGCTGCGCAGCAGTACGGTGTTCGAACTCTGTGAGCCCGAACCGTTCACGGTCGCGACCTGAATACTCATGTCGTTGACGACACGATTGCGCGCCATTTGGCCAGAGGATCCACGGGGCGCGACATCGGTAGAGGCCATTTCGATACCCTTTCTCGTGAAGACTTTCAGCCGAGCAAGCCCCGTCGCCCGGGGCTTTGGGAATGATTAGAAAACCTTCCAGTATACCGGGATTATACTCGTCCCAAAATGGGGTTATTTATAACTGGGATAATAACTACAAAGATATTACGTGCCGCAGGCAGACGAGGGCGAAACAGGTTATTGGGTGAGAGTGAGTGAATCTGGTGCCGGTTGCTCGGGGCCGGAGGCAGTATGCAGGGGTAGCGAAGTCGCGTTCTGATCACTCAACAACGGCCACCCTCTCCGTAGAACGTAATCGAGCCACGCCCCAGCCATCTGCGAGGTAACAATGGCGGTGATCACCAGCGTTGTGTAGAAGGAACTGCTGATGATTCGCGCTTCGTAGGCGACGCTCGCCAGCACGATTCCCGGTCCGCCGCGGGCGTTCGTTGTCAGCGCAAGGTTGATCAAGTCGAGACCGCGGAAACCTGCAAACCTTCCGGCTAGCGACACGGAAAGGATCTTGACCACGCAACTGCCGACCAGAAATGCGGCCAGCATCCACCACGAAAATCCTTTGGATAAATCAAGCTTCAATCCGACCATCGCAAAATAGACAGGGATGAAGAACCCGAACGACACTTTTCCAATCGCTTCCAGCGCTTCGGCGAATAACCTGCGCTTTTTGTGGATGACCGCGAAGCCCGCAAGAAAGGCGGCGAACACCAAGCTCACCTGCAGTAATCCCGCCAGCACGCAATAAGCAAACAGTACGGCCAAGGCATAGCCGACCGGAGCATGCTTAGCGAAGACGTTAAACTTCAGCTTATTAATTCGCTTTACTGCCCGCGGAAAAAGCGTAAGTCCCAGCCCGAAAAAGGCAGTCGTGGCGATGAGGTGGTAAGCCATCTCGCCTTTATTGAGCGCAGCCTTCCCTGCCAGCGAAGTTGCAACCGCCAGCGCGGCCCAGAGCACAATGTCTTCGAGAACTGCCACTCCGAGCACCAACCGGGCGAACCGGCTGTTCAATATTTTCAGGTCAGCAAAGATTTTGGAGATGACCGGGACAGATGTAACCGCGACTGCTACCGCCAAAATGATGATGAGCGAAAGTTTGGTTCCGGCGGGGCCAGCCAATGCGGGAGTAACCAGCCACGGCCCAAACCCGAGACCGATTGCAAACGGGATGCCGGTGCCGACGAGCGCTAACCAGCTGACGTCTTTGCGATCTTCGCGCGTGAACAACTTGCGGGTCTCGGCGCCCGACAAAAACATAAGCAGAAGCAGGCCAAGCCAGTAAATAAAGTTGAGAATGGTCGCGTGGTGGGTGGCGGTGTCTACGAACGAGGTTGAGCCAATCCTGATTTTACCGAGCAGAAGCGGGCCCAAAATGATGCCTGCAAGAATCTCTCCGACCACTTTGGGCTGACGCATTCGGGTAAAGAGATAGCCCAGAAGCTGGCCGAGGCCGACCAGCAGCAACAGTATGAGCAGAAGTGAGGTCAGGTCGGAGTTCGACATTTTCGGCCTTAGGCCATCAAGTCAGATGCCGGGAAGCGGCTGGGGTTTGGCGTCCAGTTTGGTAGATGGAGTGAGACGCGGCAAACCGCGTCTCTACAAGCGATTTCATCCGTCCCCGGTATAGAAAAGCTCTACAACCGTGCAATCGTCGTTCAGGGGAGTTCCGCCGCAGAAGTCAGCTACCGCGGTGAATACGTCCTCCATCGACGAACTTTTCCCTGCCACTCGTTCCAGGCGTTCGCTGTCAAACATGTCGCCAGCCGCGTTTTCCGCCTCGGTAACACCGTCGGTAACCAGGATGAGTCTATCCCCACGTTTCATCTGGCACCGGTCACTTGAGTAGGTCGCTTCCGCCAGCAGCCCGACCGGCAGGTTGCCATGGGACGGCCGAAGTACTTCGTCGCCGCAGATCCAGACGGGCGGCACGTGGCCGCAATTGACGTACTCAAGATCGCCATCTGGACGCAGGAGCGTAATGATCATGGTGGCGTACTTCTCGCCGATATGTTTGTAGGTAAAGAAGCGGTTGATGGCGTCCACGATCTCGGTAAGAGGCATGCCCGAGATGAGTTGTGAGTAGACCATTCCCTGAAGAATAGAGGCGAGAAGAGCGGCCGAAACTCCCTTACCGCTCACGTCAGCAAGCACCACCGCCAGACCCTGCGGGGTATTCACCGCTTCGAAAAAATCGCCGCCGATTTCTTTACACGATAAATTCCGCCCGTTGACTTTCGCGAACGGCACATCGGGCAGCGTCACCGCCAGCAATCGCTGCTGAATGGATGCGGCAATGGAGAGTTCCTGCTGGTAGCGGCGGCCCGCTTCTTCGGCCTGCACCAGACGGGCGTTCTCGATTAACTGCGCTGCTTCTGTCGCGATTGCGTGTAAAACATCACGACTCACGCCGGTGATATCGCGCGAGGCAAATCGCGAATCAACATAGAGAGCACCCATCACATCTCCACCGGCGGGTTGGTCGGCGCGCGTCGTTTGCACCATCGGCTTGCGCAATGGAATGCAAATGATGGTGCGCAAGTCAAAGGCCACAATGCTCTTCCGTTCTTTCACGTCGAGCATCTGGCTAGTATCGGTGAAGAGATATTCTTCGTTGGTGGTCAACGCCCCTTCCAGAACGGAGCGCGAAATAGTCTTGTCGTCGAGCAAGGGCTCGCCTTTCGAAGTTCTGCCGGCGCAAAGCGAAAGGGCTCCTCGCGTGTCGCGGAGAAAAATATATCCGCGTTCGGCACGAGTGAGTTTGAGCGTTGCATCGAGCAACGTGACCAGGATCTCATCGAGTACGCCGATCGTATTCAGCTTTCTGGCCGCCTCCATGAAGAGCGTCAGTTTTTCGAGGTCCGACGCTTCCGGTGCGATTTGAATTCCAGAAATCTGACTGAGAAATTCTCTGGCCGTGTTCGAAGTGTTGTGCAGGGGATGAAAGATCAGATAAGCAACATCACGCGCGCCGAATTCAACTCGGTCGTTACGTTGCAATTTCTGCCGCTCAATTTTTTCGCCGTTGACGAACGTGCCGTGTTTGCTGCCCAGATCGACGACGTAGAACTCCCCATTTTCAGAGACGATGGAAGCATGCTCACGTGATACGCGCGGGTCGGCGATTACCAGATCGCGGTCCACCTTGCGCCCGACGGTGTAGGGCGTGTGGTTAAGCGACAGCGCCTGCTGTTCTTCTCCCGAAACAAAAGTTGCGCTTGGAAAGACACTCGATACACCCGAGTGCGAGGAAGTCGACATGAAACCTGGTCTCCTGCAGCTACCGTGCCAGTAGCGGGCACGTCCAGAGCATTCTACGACGAGCCAAGCGTTGCAGGTGTGAGTAAAGTAGGCCGGTGGTCGCTAGCCAGCATCAGCGCCGTCACCACCAAGGGGAATAGAGGGAGCGTCCAGATGGGCAACGCCCAGGCTCGTTCAACGATCTCTCGCGGAAGGGTGTAAGAAAGACCAGCTAACACGGTGCATGCGAGCCATTGCAACCCCAGCAGGCCGACCCCAATTACGAGCAAACCCCGGCTGACTAGGCCCTTATTCCAGATAACGACTGGATCGCGTGCAATCCAGAAGACGGCGGGAAGCAGAAGCACTTGGTTATATTGGGCAAATTTTGGCGAGAGGAGCACAGCTAAACACATTGCGAGGCAGCAGCAAGATCGGAACTCGGCCGACGTCACCGGGGCCTTGACTTTCCCGGAGCAAGCCAGCAAAGTCAGGCCGACGACAATAATTCCAATCGCCCGACCCCAAAACTGCGAGAAAATCGCTTCGAGAGCCGGGATGGCTTGCGCGTATCGCTGGTAGGCGACCGCTGCCTCGCCAAAGCGCTGTACCCAGTGAGGAAGAAACAACTCCGAAGCCGCAAACAGAACGCCCATGCAAAGTAAAAAAGAAATGCACCACCGGTAGCGGCGTTTCAGGTCTCCAAAACTCCAGATCGTGAGCCATAAAACAAGAGGCGCCACAAGCTGCGGCTTCATGGTCGCCAATGCTAGAAGCACGCCCGCCGCGATGGGTCTCTCAGCACCGAGCAAGGCGACGGCACCAGCGCTCATGGCAGTAGCCAACAAGGTAAGCTGCTGAAGTTTTATGGCCAGCAACATTGGCAGACTGCCCAACAAGAGAGTCACTACCGCGGCTTCATTTACGATCGAGACCTTCCACCGGATAAAACGCAACCAGAAAACGGCGCTAGCTACAGTAGCGAGGACGAGAATCCAAATAAAGATTCTTTGAACGACTATAAAATTGAGATGGACGGTTGGGGCTAAAAAGAATACGACATACACCGGGTAGGCAAAGCCTTGCTGGTCGATCGGATCCACAGGGTTTGATGGATCCAAATAACGGCCGTAATAACCCAGCTGAATTTCCCGTGTAATTTCCTGGCTGTAGGGATCTCGCCCGTGCAGGAGCAATTCTCGAGCCCCGAGCCAGCGCGGATAGAGATCGGAGAGATTGCCGCGTGGCGTGCCGTGCAACGCGGAGTCATCGATTTGGTGCGGGATAAGAACTCGTGCCGCGTAGATCCATGTGCTGGCAGCACAAACTGATGCTAAAAGCAAAAACTTCCAATCACGACCCATGGCGTTGTAAAGAGCCGGTCCGAGCGTCACTTTTTTCGTAAGATGGGCGTTCACCTATACGATCTTTGCCCCTGGCGGCGTGCAATTTGCGGCCCCATGCCACACCGATGGCAAGAAGAGGAATCGTCATCAGGAATTGGGCTTTGAGTTTTACCCTTAAGTACCAAAACAATGGCATCATGAGCAGCGCAACTAAGCCTGTTATTTCGAGGCGATCACTTAGCCTGTCCGCCGTCATTTTTGGTCGCCTGCTCCATATCGCAAGGAAAGGCACGAGAAGCAATAAGAGATCATATTCGTATGCATAATAACTCGTGGCGATCGCGACGATTGTCGCCAGGCCAAAACCCTCCGCCAAAAAGTTTTTACCGGCGTTTTTCCACAGCACGCCTGCCCACAAAAGGAGCGCCAGGGCGACCGGGACTAACAACCAGTGAATCGGCCCAGGATATTGGGTTCGGCCAACAAACAAAACTAGGAAACCGCGAAGATTGATTTGGTTTTCAGCCGTGATGAAGCCTGAACCAACCGTCCGGTTCAACATCAACAAGTAGCGCGGATATTCTAAGATTTCCGTCCACCCGACCATCATGGCGGAAACCAGCAAAACGACCATTCCAGACAGAGCAAAGCCCGACACAACTCTCTTTCGACCGGCGATCAACAGTACCAGGATGACAGGGATCACTAGCTGAAATTTAAACAGCGCGACTCCGAAAATGAATCCTGCCGTCGCTTCACGATCAGCCTCAAGTTGCCGGAAAGCCAACGCAAAAAGAAACGCTAAAACCGGCGCATCTTGACCCATCAGGGTGTCGATGAGTCCAGGGTATGTACCCAATGAAAGAAGGCCAATTGCCCAGAGCGGCGGAGGCCTGGCCCAACGGGTTTTCCAAACCACGATGAAAGGAATCGCGGCCAGGAGTACGAGTTTTAAGATAGTCCATACAGCAAGGGCCGTTGGATAGTCCCAGCGGGCAAAGAGCGAGAATAACAAGGCTTCGAAGGGTGGACGGATGTACGGCAAGGGCCCTTTCCGGATCTCAACTCCGAAGAACAATTCCTGCTGTACCTTCCACTGCGCAGAAGGGTGGTAGAGTTCAGAACTTAAGCCCCTCCGAACTAATGTTCCCGCAGTGTAAAAAGAGGCAAAGTCGCCATAGCCGTGCCAAAACTTAGAGCGCGAATTCCACAACAAAACTCCGTTAATCAACATCGTGCAAAGGAGCAAGAACGTCAGTGCCTTTATTCGGTTGCTCTGCCGAAAGCTCAAGTGTTCACTTGAAAGCGCGTGGGTTTCCATCTTCGTCTTTGTCATTTCTGCGCAAAATCCATGGGTCGAGCAGTGGGTCCGAAAGCGACTGTATTCTATACTCGCGACGAACACTACTAAGGCGACAATCGCAAAGTTGAGATGAATCGAATCTTCAAACTAATTGACGGTCGACAGATACCGTACGTCGCGATTCTCTTTTTCGGGTTGCTGGCCATGACGGCGCGCAATGCGATTGATCCGGATCTCTGGTGGCATCTGCGGACGGGCCAGTGGATCACAGAAACCCGGCAAATACCACACTTCGACCCCTTTTCATTCACGCGCGCGGGAGCACCCTGGGTAGCTCACGAATGGCTATTGGAGATCGCGTTCTTTGAACTCTGGAAACATCTTGGCTACACCGCACTGATTATCTTTTCCTCGATTGTTACGAGCGCCGGACTCATGCTTCTCTACGCTCGTTGCAAGAGCCGGCCGCAATGGGCGGCGGCGGCTACCGCCCTCGGTGCGCTGGCAGCGGCGCCGTCGTGGGGCGTGCGCCCGCAAATGTTTACCTTCACCTTAACTGCGTTGCTGCTTTGGTTGGTTGAACATGGCGAGCAGAAACCCAGACTTCTCCTCTCGATTCCCGCTATTTTCCTGCTGTGGCTGAACCTGCATGCCGGCTTTGCGCTGGCTCCAGCCTTGCTTCTCGCCTACGGCGTGGGGCTCTTATGCGAGCTTGCCCTCGGCCGCACTGGCTGGGTCGATGTCCGGCCCCTGATCCTGCGCGTGGGTCTGCTTCTTGTTGCGATGGCTGCGATGGTTCCACTCAATCCGAGCGGCGCACAACTTTTTAGTTATCCTTTTACAACTTTAAGTTCGGTCGGGATGCGGTCTTACATCAGCGAGTGGTTCTCGCCCGATTTTCATCAGCTGATCTATACGCCGACGATTGTGCTCTGGCTCCTGCTGGTGGTCGCTCTTGCTTTTTCCTCCAGCCGACCGAAGATGCGAGTACTGCTGCCTCTCTTCTTTGCGGCGGCCGCCTCACTTGATGCCGCGAGGCACATTCCTATTTTCGTTTTGCTGGCGGTGCCCGTAATTGCTACCCTTCCGGATCGATGGTCCCCATTGGTGCCTTGGAAAGCAGGAATTCGTCTCGATCGCCTCCAACCGCTGTTCAACATCGGAGTGATAGTCCTGATCGCGGCGTTTGCAGTATCGAAGTGGGTCATCGCGGGCCGTCATCAGGCAATCCGTGAAGCCGAGGTTTATCCTGAGTCAGCCATCCAGTCGTTGATCTCGGCCAAATCCAGCGGTCGAATTCTCGCCTATTACGATTGGGGAGGCTACGTGATATGGAAGCTCTATCCAGATTGGCGCGTTTTCGTGGATGGGCGCGCTGACCTCTTTGGCGACGACCTGGTTGAAAGTACTATCGAGCTTCGCACCGATTGGAAGGCGGCCCTCAATACCTGGAGGGTCGATACCGTCCTGCTTCCACCCTCATGCGCGCTAACCCAAGCACTTTTAATCGATTCCGATTGGCAGAGCGTTTTTTCCGATGCACGGGCAGTCATCTTTATCCGCAAACGCCGGGCGTAGGCGGTGGTCTGGTCAGCCACCGACTCAATGTGCTGTGACAATGCTGTGAGCGTGCTGTGCACAAATAAGTGAAAAAATGTTTCCCATATCGGTTCCTAATCTGCGAAACTAGAAACAATCTTGTACTCACTCCCCCCATTCGTACCGAATGGGGAACACAAATTTCGAATCAAACCGAAGGGGGTTATGTATGGCTGAATTGGTCAAGGGTTTGTGGCGCGCGGAAGAGGGCCAGGACATCGCGGAATATGCCGTGATGCTCGCCGTGATTTTAGTAATCGTTATCGGCACGGTGCGCCTCATCGGCACCAATGCCAACACTGTGTTCTCGTCTGTGGCTAGCGGCGTTCGCTAGACGGTTCATAGTCGCTTTCCGCAGAGAAGTCGTGATCGGACGCTCGGGCTCGGTTGCGACTGCCCCGCTTGAGGGGTTGCGCCGAAACTTGTCGGAAGGAGAAGAATGCATCGAAGCCGATTGTTGATGATCGGAGGACTCGCTCTCGCTGTCGGGCTGCTTGTCAGCTATAGCGTCTACAACCGCCTTCGACTTTTTTCCGGGCAGGGTGGTGAACGGAGCGTGACGGTTCTCGTTGCTGCGAGCGACATTCAGCTTGGAGTAAAAATTAACGCGAACAATGTTCGACCCGTCACTGTTCCTCAATCGGCGGCGCCCCCAAACGCCTACACCTCAGCCCGTGAAGTGTTAGGGCGGAGCGTAATCTTTCCCATCAGTAAGGGGGAGTTCCTGCTGCCGAGTAAATTAGCCTCGCTCGAATCAGGGAACGGTTTGCCATCGCTGATTCCTACCGGAATGCGGGCTGTTTCGGTTCGGGTTAATGACGTTGTTTCAGTAGCCGGCTTTGTTCAACCCGGTACGCGGGTGGACGTTCTTTCCACTGGGGCCGGAGGTGGCGGAAACGATCGCCAGACGACAACTGTGCTCGAGAACGTTGCGGTGATGGCGGTGGGCAAGAGTTTGGATCGAAATTCTGAGGCGCAACCGTCTCCTGTAATCACGCTCCTGGTCTCGCCGGACGACGCGCAAAAACTTTCCTTAGTTTCTCAGGAAGGGCGAATCCAACTCTCCTTAAGAAATCCGCTCGACACTAAAAAAGGCGGTATCGGCGCAACCAAAGCCAGTTCGTTATACGGTGGGAACACGCCCCCTCCGACCGAACCGAAGCCCCGAGCCAAAAGAACAATAGCCAAAGCAACACCGCCAGCCAACACGCCATACGCAGTCGAGATGATTCGCGGCAGTAAGCGGGATGAAACAAAGTTTTGAGCCGTCTTTGCCACTTGAGAGCCCAATCCAAATAAATTATTGTTGTGCGGTTCAGCTTTACTCTTGACCCATGCTTCTCGCATCCTCTCAGAGGCTCGATTTCATGAAAGTCTTTACGCTCGCCGTTGCCGTCGTTTCTCTGGGCGCATCGACGATGTTTGCGAGTCCCGCAGAAGCGGATAACAAATCCGCAACCAGCGCCGTCTCCGCCCAAAGTACAGCGCAGGCTACCGACTCAGCGCCACCTGCGCAGACAACGGCACCGCCCCCCAGCCCCCCGGGGGTGACGGCGGGAGCGGTTCCGTTGCGAGTGATGGTTGGCAAGTCTCTTTTGATTAACACCACGGAAAGATTGAAACGCGTCTCGGTGACCGATCCTACGGTCGCGGATGCCTTAAGCGTTACTCCGACTCAGGTGCTGGTTAATGGCCTTGCTCCAGGCGAAGTCTCACTCCTCATATGGGATGAACTCGAGCGTAGCCGGAGTTTCGACCTTCGAGTCGATGTCGACATCACCGCCGCAACCGAGGAGATGAACCGGCTCTTTCCGGATGAGCGCATATCCGTTACACCCTCGCGATCGGCGATCGTGCTCTCCGGCCACGTCACCACCGAGGATGTGGCCAAGCACGCTGGAGCGCTCGCTACGGCTTACTCGAAAAATGTGGTGAACGTCCTCACGTTTGGCCCAGTCGGAGCGGATGAAGTGCTGCTGGAAGTTAAATTCGCCGAGGTGGATCGATCGGCACTATCGCAGGTGGGCTTCAATCTATTCTCGACCGGCGCCGGCAACACCATCGGAACCTCTACTACCGGACAATTTGGCTCTGTCAATCCTGGAACAATCACGAATTCAACGAACAGCAACGGAACCGGAACAACTTCCACCACCCCGACGATTACCAACGCTCTGAATATGTTTTTTTTCAATCCCCAGGTTCATTTGGGCGTGGTGATTGAAGCGTTGCAATCGCATAATCTGCTGCAGATTCTGGCTGAGCCGAATCTGGTTGCGGTGAACGGCAAAGAGGCGAGTTTTCTTGCTGGCGGAGAATTTCCCTTCCCGGTTGTGCAGCCGGGGGCAGGCGGCGTTTCGACCGTTACCATTCAATTTCGGGAGTTTGGCGTGCGTCTGAAGTTCACGCCCATTATCCAACCGAACGGCAACATTCATCTTCATGTCATCCCTGAGGTCAGCACGCTTGATTTTGCCGACTCAGTCACCGTCTCCGGCACAACCATCCCTGCAATCAGCACGCGGAAGGCTGACACCGAATTTGAAGTGCAGGACGGCCAGAGTTTCGTGATCGCCGGCTTGATGGACAATCGCGTTACGAAAGTGGCAAACAAATTTCCCTTCCTGGGTGATATTCCAATCATCGGAACATTTTTCAGAAGCAAGAGCGATCAAAAGAGCAATTCTGAATTGATGGTTCTTTGCACGGTGCGCAAGATTGCACCTTCAGCACAGAATCCGATCCCCCCTGCGGCCCCGGAGCCGTATCTGGATAAGGGCGAATTCGACAAGAAGAAGAAGGACAAGCATTTACCGTAGGGGCCGTCAGGATCCCAGCGATCTGGCGGTGGGAACATTTAGAAGAGTGCGGGGTGGTAAAGAGTCATGCCGGAATTGTCAGTAGCGGTATTCGCCACCGACAACGACCAGCGCGCAGTGCTGCAGGTTCTAGTGGATGGAACCAGCGTCGCCCGTAGCGTCTGCAGCAATTCGAGTATGCCGCTGGCGGCAAATGATCCCGTAATTCGCAAGACCAAGGCGTTCGCTCCTGACGTCCTTCTCATCGACATGCCCAACAACGATGTCGCGACCGCCCTTCGCGCCATTGAGTTCCTGCGCCAGGAAATTCCGGACGCAGCCGTATTCGCTATCGGGCCAATGACGCAGCCTCAACTCATCGTGAATGCGATGCGAGCGGGAGTCCGTGAGTTCATCGAGCGGCCTACGAGCACCGGTGATCTGCTTGATGCATTCGTGCGGCTGACGGCAACCCGCCGCAAGCCCGGTCGCGGCAATTCTCGCGGCAAAGTATTTTCAGTCGTCAACGCCAAAGGTGGCAGCGGAGCCACAACCGTAGCCGTCAATCTGGCGCTGGCTCTGCAAGCGCATCACAGCACCGCGCTAGTCGATCTTGCTCCAATGGGGCATTGCGCGCTGCATCTGAATCTCAGGCCGTCGTTCACCGTAGGGGACGCGGTGACTAACCTGCACCGGCTCGATTCTTCCCTGTTAGAAAGTTTCATGGTTCGGCACGACCGCGGCCTGCAGGTTCTTGCAGGGTCAAGTGTTCCCTCCGTGGTCGAGCAATCAATCTCGGACGTCGCCCGTCTGTTCGACACGATAGTCGGCATGTTTCAGTACGTGGTAGTAGACGTATCTTCACGCTTGGATAGTGCAACTCATCTCGTCAGCAATCTGTCGGAAAAAATTTTGTTGATCGGGCATACGGATGTAGCCTCGTTATGGAGCGCGGGCCGGGTGGCGCAATACCTGGGCGAGACGGGATCGCGGGACCGTTTCGGGTTGGTGTTGAACCGCTACCGCAAGGTCGCGGGGTTTGACGAACGCCAGGCAGAAGCGGCTATAGGAGCTCCCGTTCTATGGCGTATCCCCAACCAGTACGTTGCGGTTTCGACGGCAATCGATCGCGGAGTTCCCTTGATGGACCAGGGAAACTCAGAGATTTCGCGCTCTATAGCCGGACTGGCTAACCACCTGACGAAAGATGATTTGGACGTAAAACGTAAGGCTTGGTCGCTTTTCAAGACAGTTTAGGTGCTAAACCAACTAAACTGGTAACCGGCGACCAGAGCAAAGTCGAACAAGATGAGTTCGCCACGTGGTCTAGAAAATATGGCCAATCTGCAAACTTTCGAACGCGGCGATTACCAGCAGGTTAAGTCTGACCTCCATCGCAAGATTCTCGACCGCCTTGACCTGGAGAAGCTCGGGCGTACAACAAGCGACTCCGCGCGCGAAGAAGTTCTTGTCCTCATTCGTAGTTCAATTAATAGTGAAGCCGTTCCTTTAAGTTTTACGGAGCGCGAGCAACTTTCGCGGGAAATTCTCGATGAGATTTTCGGATTAGGCCCGCTGGAGCCGCTTCTCAAAGATCCGACCGTGTCTGACATTCTGGTGAACCGCTTTGACCGCGTGTATGTGGAGCGCGGGGGAAAGCTTGAAATCACGGGCTTGAAGTTCAAAGACAACCAGCACCTGATGCAGATTATCGATCGCATCGTCTCGCGCATCGGTCGGCGGGTTGACGAATCATCGCCGATGGTCGATGCCCGCCTGCAAGATGGATCGCGCGTCAATGCCATCATTCCTCCACTGGCTCTTGATGGGGCTTGCCTCTCAATTCGCCGTTTTGGGCGCGATCCGATTACCGCTCGCAACATGCTCGATAATCGATCGCTAACCGAGCCGATGCTGGAACTGCTCTCCGCCATGGTGAAGGGGCGCCTGAACCTGATCATCTCCGGCGGCACCGGCGCAGGCAAAACCACGGTCTTGAACGTTCTTTCCGGCTACATTCCCAATTCCGAGCGAATCGTCACCATCGAAGACGCGGCCGAACTCCAGCTCAAGCAAGAGCACATCGTTCGCCTTGAAACCCGCCCCCCAAACATCGAAGGCAAAGGCTCCGTGCGCATGCGGCAACTTGTGATCAATAGTTTGCGAATGCGGCCTGATCGTATCGTGGTTGGCGAGGTGCGTGGTGAGGAAGCTTTTGACATGTTGCAGGCAATGAACACGGGTCATGAAGGTTCGCTGACTACGGTTCACGCGAACTCTCCGCGCGACGCCCTGGCTCGCATCGAAAATATGGTTTCGATGGCAAACCTGAATATCCCGGAGCGCGCGATCCGCCATCAGATCGCGAACGCTGTGCATGCCGTGGTGCAAGTGGCACGCTTGTCGGACGGAACGCGCAAAATTCTCACGGTTTCGGAAGTGACGGGAATCGTCGACGACATGATCATTTTGCAAGACATTTTCATCTTCGAGCGCAGCGGAGTGGACGAGAGCGGCAAAGTCCGAGGCGTGTTCCGTTCTACCGGCGTCGCGCCGAATTTCGCCGAACGTCTGGCCACTGCCGGATGCCGACTAAGCCCTGCGCTCTTCGAATCGCGGATGGAGGTGTAGGGCTTGTCGATCTTCATCCTCGCCGTTCTGGTTTTTATCTCTGTCACGCTGCTGGCGTTCGCCGCCATTTCGCTTTTCGATCAGCGAAAGGCGCAGTCCCGGGTGCTGCGAACCCGCCTCTCGAACGACCAAGTTATCGATGCTCCCCCGGTTCGAGACGCAGCCCTTCTGCGTGATGAGTTACTGAGCGGCATCCCCGCGTTTGACAGTTATCTGCGCCGCTCGGACCGAGTTTCAGAACTGCGAAAAACTCTCGCACAGGGAAACGTCGACCTAAGGGCCGGCAATTTCCTGATGCTGTGCGCCATCTCCGCAGTTTTGTTTGCATTGCTGGCCGCCGCTTTGGGCGGCAATTTGCTCTACGGCTGGCTTGGCGCGCTCGTGGGATTTTTTATACCGTATGCCTACGCGTCACATCTGCGATCGAAGCGATTTAAGAAATTTGAAGAGCAATTCCCGGCCGCAATCGATACCCTGGCCCGCGCGGTGCGGGCGGGGCACGCCTTCACTACCGCCCTTGAAATGATTGCGAACGAGGTTGCGGAACCGGTAGCGGGAGAATTTCGACAACTATTCGAAGAGCAAAAATTTGGCCTGCCGGTGCGGGATGCGCTCTTGAATCTGACCGAACGGGTGCCTCTGGTTGACGTTAAATTTTTTGTCACTGCCGTGATGCTGCAGCGCGAGACGGGCGGCAATCTCGCAGAGATTCTGGATAATCTCTCGTACGTTATCCGGGAGCGCTTTAAGATTTTGCGGCAGGTGCGCGTTCATACGGCGCAGGGGCGGCTAACCATGGTGCTGCTCATGTCGCTGCCGCCGACAATCGTGGTGGTAATGCAGTTTCTTAATCCAGGTTTTATTCAGCCGCTGTTTGTCGATAAGCTGGGCCATGCTTTGATAGTCGCTGGGATCACGCTGCAAACCATGGGGTACTTCGTAATTCGCAAGATAATCCGGATTCGGGTTTGACCGGGTAGCAGGTCTGATTTATGGTGCTGGCGCTTTCTATCTTTCTCTTTGTCATCGTAGTGGTGATCGTGTTCGCCTTCGGAGCGGCCACGGTAGCTCCCACTTCGATGCTGGGTTCGCGCCTGCGCGAAATTGGCTGGCAAGCCCCGAAGACCCGCGATCGACCTGCGATTCGGGAGCGCTTGGAGCAGGCGCTTGATCCGCTGAGCCGCGCTTTGCCGGTCTCACTTTCGCAAGTCTCAAAGACCCGAGCTATATTGATTCAGGCGGGCTATCGCAGCCCGCAGCACGTCACCATCTACCGCGGTCTGCGTGTGTTATTTGCTTTTCTTGGATTGTTGACGGCGTTCATGATTTCCGGGTTCAAGTCTCCGCTTTTGCTGGTCGGGCTGATGGGTTTCGGCTTCTTTATTCCGCGCTTCATGCTCAAGCGAAAGCTGGCGGAGCGCCAGCGGGCTATTCGCATCGGACTTCCGGATGGATTGGATTTGACCGTAATTTGCGTCGAAGCTGGTTTATCTCTCGATCAAGCCATGACGCGAGTCGGTGAGGATTTGCGGCACGCTCACCCTGAATTGAGTGCGGAATTCCACCTTTTCGATCTCGAGGCGCGAGCCGGAAAGCCGCGCGTAGAGGCCCTCCGAAACCTGGCCGATCGCACAGGAGTAGACGACATTCGAGCCCTGGTCGCTACCCTCATCCAAACTGACCGTTTCGGGACCAGCGTTGCCCAGGCCCTGCGGGTGCACTCCGAATCATTGCGTACAGAGCGGCGCCAGCGCGCGGAAGAACAGGCCGCAAAGACCACGGTAAAAATGATTATTCCGCTGGTCCTCTTCGTTATGCCCTCACTTATTTTTGTGACGGTTGGCCCGGCCGTGATTCAATTGATGAAAATATTCCTCCCGGTGGTGCCCGGAGGAAGGAAGTAAATTCCTAACCCCATGAGGATCTTTGATGTCCCCACGCGGGGCTAAGGGATACGCTTTCAACCGGACACGAACAAAGTACCTCGCGACCGATCTTATGATCGCAAGCACGCATTGGAGCCGCTTTCGAGGTCTGATGGCTACCGACTCGTCGCGCTTCGCTCGCGGACAGGGCCTGTGGATCAATCCCTCTCGGGGGATACACACCTTTGCCATGCGCTTCCCGATCGACGCCGTGTATCTTGACCGCGAGAGTATGGTCATTCACATGGAAGAAGGCCTGAAGCCCTGGCGGATGGCGGCGGTTCGCATTCGCGCCGCATCGGTTCTTGAGTTACCCGCCGGGACGATTGAGGAGACGAAAACGGATCTTGGCGACAAAGTAGATATCTACCTCGAAGATCCGATTCAAACTCCGAAGGCTGCCTGACTTAAAGATTGTTATGAGCGTGTGGCAACAACAAGTCGAAGAGCAAGTCCCGACAAAGCTTCTCGCTTTTCCGGAAGAGCTCGGAAGCTGGCCCGAACCTCCGCGTTTTTTGGTGGATTGGTCTTCGCCGTGGGAGGAGTTCAAGTCGTCCCTAGGGCCGGCACTCGCACGCTCTCCAAGAAAATTAGCGGGCGAAGTGCCGATTGGGATATTTCCTTACCGCGGCATTCTTGTTGCGTGGGTTTTGGAAAGCCTGCTCGTACTTGCGCTGATATTTTTGCCGGGGCGTTTTCCCGACCAGAAAATCTCGACGCTTCCAAAACGCCAGCAATTCGACGTGATTTATTATTCGGGAGACGAACTGCCGCAAACAGCCGATCGTGGCGGCGCTCAGTCTGGAGCTGCCGGACGCGCCGGAGGAGCGCAGGCTCACCATCGCACGCAGGCCATCCGTGTCGCGCGGGGCGATCGGCCCGCGGAAAAAATCGTTGACGCCCCAAAAGTAAATCTGCCTCATTCCGATTCGCCGGTGGCCAATCTACTGGCGTTCAAGGCGAATCCGGGACCTCCTCCCGCCGAGGGGCTGCGCTCGTCACTCGCCGCGCCCGCATTGCCCACCATGACTGTGGCCGAGCCTTCGCCGGAGTTCAGTTCGACTTCTTCACGCTCGTCTTCACACTCCTCGAACGCCCCTGCCTTCAACATTGTGGCTCCGGCGCCGGACATTTCAGCGAGCAGCCACCGTACTTCGCCGTCGATAAACGCGGCGATTGTCGCTCCCACGCCGAGCGTGTCGCGGGACAAAATGAGAACTGGCTCTTCGCTTGACTCTACGGTTATCGCACCACCGGTACGCGAGGCTCCGCGCGACTTGGCTAGCTCTCACCTTCCGTTGAGACCGACGGTCGACGTCGTGGCCCCGCCCGTGTCCGCGCCCAGACGCGATGCTTCGCAGGCGGCAAAGCTTTCTCTTCCAGCCCCAGCGGTTGTCGCTCCCCCGCCATCACAAGTCAGCCGCGATCTGAATAGTTGGGGCGGCACAATCACCGGCGACATTCGGACAAAGCCCGTACCTCCGCCGCCGTCATCTGCCTCGGGCGGGAACGGGCGAAACTCCACTGCCGCAGGTCTGAATGCTCAAGAAGTCGTTGTTGCGCCAGCACCGTCCAGCGTGAGCGGAATGGGCCGAAACTCTGCCGGCGCGGGCTTGAAATCCGAAGTGGTGCCCCCGCCAGCAACCCTCGGCGGCGGGCAGTCCAGTGGCGACGCCGGCAATGGCCACGAGAACCGCTCTGCGGGCGTTCTCATGGGCTCCGCCAACGTCGTACCGCCTCCGCCGGGCTTAGGCGGCGGCAAAGCTTCAGGAGGCAGCGGAAGAGGCACCCAGGGCACCGGAGCGGGCAGTCCGTTCGACCTGGGCTCGTCGGTCGCTCCGCCGAGCAAGACGGGAGGGAATGCCGCAGGAGCAGGGGTCGTCATCTCGAACCAGCCGGGTTCGAAGGCCGGAATACCCAGCCAGGCGAGCGGTGGCGCGCTGGCCATGGATCCCACGGGAACTGCTAAAACCGGTCTCGGCGGGAGCGGTGGAGGCGCCGGAATCGGCAAGGGCAATGGCCCGGGCAGCAGCATGGCGGCATCCGGATCAGGCGCGGGGCGGGCGGGCGCGGGACGAGGATCCGATCCAGCGGCACGCGGCGGTATCTCACCTTACCCCGGGACAGGGGGCGCCGGGACGGGCATGAATGGAACACCAGCCGTTGCCGGAGTTTCTGTTGAGGGCGGCACGACGACCGTGAACCTGCCAAGCTTTGGAGATCCGAGCGGCGATGCGCCGGTGGGGCCAGGCCGGTCGAATACCTCCGCTCATAAAGGGTCTGGAATTACCATCGAAGCCACTCCGCGCTCTGGCGGAGTTTTCGCATACTACGATGTACTAAAAGGCGACCGCAACTATTCCATCTATATCGAGACCACGCTGGGGACGGCCGTGATGCAATACGCCGATGCCGCCTCGGCAGCCCATCCGTCATCTTTGAATTTGACCGCACCGGAGCCGATGCGAAAAGACTTGCCGCTTGATCTTCGACCGACGCATGCGGTGATTGCGTGCATCGTAACCAGTTCTGGTGAGGTGAAAGATTTGAAAGTTCTGGAACCGGGCGCCGCGGAAACTACTTCGAGAATTCTTGCGGCGCTACATAGCTGGAAATTTCGTCCCGCGTTTCGGGGAGATGAACCGGTTGAAGTGAACGCGATCCTGGGATTTGGAATCGACACGCGCTAGTCGTTTCCGTATTTCCGCAGCCGTCTTTATCTTTAATCTTTATCTTCTTCCTCTTTATCTTACCTTCTTCGAACCGAGCTTAGGGATGGTGAAGATACGCCATCTCACTCCTAAAATTAATAGCCTTTCCGTTTGTCTACTACGCCGGTCAACGACTGTTTTTTCAGATAGCGCCGAAGATTTTCGGAAAACAAGTCATAGTGGCGTTCCCATAATTTTTCTGTCAGAGCAGCGGTGTGCGGCGTGATCATCAGATTCGGAACATCCCACAACGGCGAGTCTGCCGGTAATGGCTCTTTAGGGAAAACGTCGAGCGCGGCACCGCCAATTGTTTTATCTTCGAGCGCCGTTTTCAGCGCGGCTTCGTCTACCAGTTGGCCTCTGCCAACATTGATCAGGCAGGCATCCGATTTCATAAGCGCCAATCGCCTTCCGTCCACAATCGCCTTGGTGCTATTTGTTACCGGCGCAGCCAGCACAACGTAATCTGCCTGTCGAAAAAGATCGTCGGTTCGATCTGGACCCAACAGAACGTCGACGCCCTCGCCTCCCTTCTCCGGATGCTCGCGTACCGCAATGACGCGCATGGCGAGCGCCTTGGCACTTTTAGCAATCGCTCGGCCGATGCTTCCCAGGCCAAAAATACCGATGGTTGCGCCGGCGATCTCGCGCACGCGCGGCTTCTCATCCCACAGAAGCTGCTGTCCCCAAACATGCCTCTGCTGGAGCAGCACCGACCCTGGAATTTTCTTGGCGAGAGCGAAGATGAGCGCGATCACATGCTCGGCAACGACCGGTCCATGCACTTCACGCGCATTCGTCAGTATGATTTCGCTATTGATGAGCTCAGGAAACATCAATTGGTGAACTGCCGCGGCTGGAGAATGAATCCAACGGAGTTCTTTTGCCGCCGCAATCTGCTCTGGGCGGATCGACCAGGCAACGGCGATTTCTGCGTCAATGATTTCGGCGCCGACTCGTTCGTAGTCGGGAAGGTGAACGACCTCGACGCGCGGGAATTGCTGCTGCAAGCGCTTCCTGAACCATTCAGGGGCGTTCCATTGGTCGAAGGGGTGATGAACGAAAATGAGGAGTTTCATTCGTGAGTTGCGACGCTTAGCTTCGCTTCAGCCGCAGGTCTGCGCCGGTCATTTGTTGCGGCTCATCAAGTCCCAGCATACCCAGAATAGTCGGAGAAATGTCGCGAAGTGATCCGTTCGCCTTTAACGTATATTGCTTCGCGTCCTCGGCGATCACGATAAAGGGAACAGGGTTCGTCGTGTGAGCGGTGTGCGGACCACCACTCACGGGGTCGATCATCATCTCGGCATTGCCGTGGTCGGCGGTGATCAGCATCGCTCCGCCCTTGGCGCGCACCGCTTTCTCAATCTGCCCAAGACACGCGTCCACAACTTCTACGGCTTTTATGGTCGGCTCGATCTTGCCGGAGTGGCCGACCATGTCCGCGTTAGCAAAGTTAACAATGATGACGTCGAATGTGCCGTCGTTTGTGGCTTTTACAACTGCCTGCGCGATGCCCTCAGCGCTCATCTCTGGTTTTAAATCGTAGGTTGCGACCTTCGGCGATTGCACCATGACACGGTCTTCGCCAGGGAAAGGTTGCTCAACCCCGCCGTTGAAAAAGTAAGTGACATGCGCGTATTTTTCTGTCTCGGCGACGCGCAGATTTCGCATATTCAGACCGCCCATCACGTTAGCCAGAATGTTCGCCATGGACTCCGGCAGTATCACCATCGGCAAATCGAAATTCTTGTCATAGCGAGTCATGCAGACATATTTCAAATTTTTTGGGACGCGGTCGCGCGGAATCGTCGCGTCGAGATCCTCCGCTCCGGGCAAATCCCTGCCAAGACTTTGGTTGAGCGCGCTGTTACGACAGAGTGCCCGTGTAATCTCGCGCACGCGATCGGCCCGAAAATTAAAAGAGATGCAAGAATCTTCCTCGCCGATAGTCGCAATCGGATGACCCCGTTCATCGTTGCAGACAAACGGGATCAAAAACTCGTCAGTCACATCTTTGTTGTAGGAGTCTTTCATGCCCCGCACTGCATCGGTGCGAGTCCCGCCTTCGGCTTTGCCATCGACCATCGCACTATAGGCCTTGGCGACCCGGTCCCAGCGCCGGTCACGGTCCATGGCGTAGTAACGGCCACTTACGCTGGCAATCTTGCCAGAGTTGCACTCTTGCATCTTCTGCTGCAATTTCTCGAGATAGCCGACGCCGTTGGTGGGAAGCGTATCGCGGCCGTCCATGAAAGCGTGCACGAAGACGCGGTCAACCCCTTGCTCCTTCGCCATCTTTAGAAGCGCGTAAAGATGTTCCTGCCGCGAGTGCACTCCGCCATCCGACAGTAACCCGAACAAGTGCAACTTGCGCCTGCCTTCGCGAGCATTCTCCATCGCTTCAAGCAGCACCGGATGAGAGAAGAATTCGCCGTTCTGAATCATGAGGTCGATTCGGGTGATATCCATGTGGACAATGCGTCCGGCACCCATATTGAGATGGCCGACTTCACTGTTGCCCATCTGCCCCTCGGGCAATCCGACAAACGGACCACTGGTGTGAATCAAGGTGTTGGGATACTCCCGCAGCAAGCGATCGTAGACTGGCTTGTGAGCAAGCGCGATGGCGTTGGCCTTGGTTTCAGCGCGGTATCCCCAGCCGTCAAGGATGACGAGGACGAGAGGTTTAGGTTTACGGCTGGACATTTTGTAACTTGAGCTCCCTTAGCGGCAACCACATTTCTTCAATGATTGTTGGCGGCGGATGCGAATTGATCTTCCGGACACCACAAAGGCTCGACGATTGACCGACTCCCGAAAAACTGTCGAAGCGATTGCGAGGTATCGTTCATTAAATATTCACATTAAATATTCAAGGTTAAAGGTTAAAGGATGCATTCCGAGTTTCTCATTTTAGACTAACGTGATTGGGAACAGTCAGGTGATGTTGAAGGCCCCGAGTAGGTCATAGCCGAGAGCGCGAGCTTCGTGTCACCGCCCGGGTTGCTGTACGAAGAAAATAATCTCGCCGTTTTCGCTATCCACAGTTGAGACTATACTGCCACCAGTGAATCATGGATAATAGCGGCATGAATTCGGCTGACCCTGCTCAACTTCCCGGAGAAAAATTGATGAACACCAGCGAACTGCTCTTAGCGGAATTCGATGAAGAAATGAAAAAGACCCGCACCGCGCTTGAGCGCGTGCCTGAAGACAAAAAAGATTTTGTTCCGCACGCGAAGTCGACTCCGCTCGGCAAGCTTGCTCCCCACATAGCTCAGTTGGCTGGCTTTGGGCTAGCGATTCTCACAACTCCGGAACTCGATTTCAAAGCTGGCGCCTACAAGCCACTTCCGTTTGAGTCGGCTTCGCAACTGGTCAAGGCTCTCGACGACGGTGCGGCCAAGGCTCGCGCTGCCCTGAAAAACACACCCGAAGAAGCCTGGACTCAGACCTGGAAATTAAGGGCAGGCGACACGATCATTTTCAGCGGGACGCGATTTCTTGCGTACCGTCAGATGTTTTTGAACCACATCGTTCACCACCGCGCTCAACTCGGGGTGTACTTGAGGTTGACGGAGACCGCAGTGCCGGCAACGTACGGACCGTCGGCGGACGATAGGATGGGATTCTAGGCGAAGGACAATTTCGCCCGTACACTCGCCCTACCAGATCACATCCACGGGATAGCGATCGAACCATGGATCTGCTGTAATGATCGGCCATCCCTGCTGCATGCTCTGGGCAATCAGCATACGATCAAAGGGATCTCGATGATGGGGTGGCAAGGCTTCGGTCTGCAACACATGATCGAGAGTAATTGGAAGTATCTCGATGTGATCTTTCGCTAACTTCTTTGTGAGATAAGGACCCGCAGGCTCGGGAAATGGAAGTTTACCGACTTGAACTTTGATCAAAATTTCCCACACGCTAACTACGCTCAACCATAGATCGTTGGAGCCTGTATAGATTTGACGCGCGCGAGGCGACAGCTTATCTTCCTCCGCTATTGCCCATAAAAACGTGTGGGTGTCGAGGATGGCTTTCACTTGTAGAAGAGGTCTTCGATGTCTTTAGGCAGCGGATCATTAAAATCATCCGGCACTTTGAACTCCCCTTTTGCAGACCCGAGCACACGCTTCCTGGAATGCGCCTGTATGGGCACCAACCTTGCCACGGGAGTTCCTGATTTGGCGATCACAACTTCTTCACCCATGGCTACGCGCTCCAGCAAGCGGGAAAGATGCGTCTTAGCTTCGTGAATATTGACTTCCACAGACCCCAGGTTAGACTAAGTCTTGAACTAAGTCAATCCACTCCGAAGTAAAGCTCTCAGCCCTTATAGTTTAATGCTTTGGCGCCCAGAAACCGCGCGGCGCCCCCCAACTCCTCTTCAATTCGAAGGAGTTGGTTGTATTTTGCGATGCGGTCGGTTCGTGAAGCGGAGCCGGTTTTGATCTGGCCGGCGCCAGTAGCGACGGCAAGGTCCGCGATGAAGGTGTCTTCGCTCTCACCCGAGCGGTGCGAAATCACCGAGGTATAGCCGTTGCGGCGGGCGAGATCAATCGCGTCCAGGGTCTCGCTGACCGTCCCAATCTGGTTGACTTTGATCAGGATTGAATTGCCGACGCCTGTATCGATGCCTTGCTGCAAACGCTCGACGTTGGTCACAAATAAGTCATCGCCGACAAGTTGAATCTTATCGCCCACTTCTTTTGTCAGAAGACTCCAACCCTCCCAATCATCTTCCGCGAGGCCGTCTTCGAGCGATACGATGGGATAATCTCTGACCCACTTCGCCCAGTACTGCACCATCTCCTCTGAAGTCTTTGCGGATTTATCGGACTTTTTGAAAACATATTTGCCATCCTGATAAAACTCGCTCGCGGCCGGGTCGAGCGCGATCGCGATCTCTTCGCCCGGTTTATATCCCGCCTGCTGGATCGCCTCAAGCACGACTTCGATGCCCTCGACATTCGACTTCACCGATGGTGCAAATCCCCCTTCATCTCCAACCGCCGTATTGTAGCCGCGTTTTTTTAACACGCCCCTCAGCGTGTGGAAGACTTCTACGCCCCAACGCAGAGCTTCCGAAAACGATGGCGCACCCACCGGCATCACCATGAATTCCTGAAAATCAACGTTGTTGTCGGCGTGGGCGCCGCCATTCAAGATATTCATCATCGGCACCGGCAAGACGTTCGCCGCGGCTCCGCCGAGATAACGGTAAAGGGGCAGACTGCAAGCATTAGCACAGGCACGCGCAGCCGCCATCGAGACGGCCAGAATCGCATTCGCTCCCAAACGCCCTTTGTTAGGCGAACCGTCAAGGTCGATCAGCCTCGCGTCGAGCGTTCGCTGGTCCGCGGCATCAATGCCACTCAAGCTTTCAGCAATCTCGCCATTCACGTTGGCAACGGCGTGCAAAACACCTTTGCCGAGATAGACGCTCTTGTCGCCATCTCGCAGTTCAACAGCTTCATGCTCGCCGGTGGAGGCGCCGCTCGGCACGATTGCCCGGGCACTGCTACCGCCGTGGAGAAAAACTTCCGCTTCCACGGTCGGGTTGCCGCGGGAGTCAAGTACCTGTCGTCCGCGAATATCGGCGATGCTAGTGAGAGGCATTGTCCGTCCTTTTTTTTAAAAGCGAATGATGTGAAGAAACAGCGGAGCCGTCTCCCGCCAAAAACTGCAAAGTTTTATTTAAGCACGATGCGAAATTATAGCGGACGTGAGACTTCTTAACGTAAGCATCGGAGACAACGAACTATTGTTTCTGTCAATCGACGAGGGTAGAGTCAATCTCCCATGAAAAACCGTACTGAGACTCTGCAGGTAGGTTCGCAAGCACCAAAGTTCTCGCTCAGCGCCGCCAATCGCGAAGGTATATTCACCTTGAGCAGCTTTCTTACGCGCGGGCCGCTGGTACTTGAATTTGTTCGCGGAACCTGGTGACCGAACTGCGTCAAACGCATGACTCAGTTTGAGTCGCGACTGGAAGACATAGAGAAAGCCGGAGCGCAGTTGGCCTTCATTGCCGCCGAGAAACGGGAAGGCGTGTGGAAGCCGGGCAAATATTTACAGAAGCACCCCATTAAAAGCGTTTTCTTGCTCGACGAAGATCGCGCCGTCACCAAGAGCTACGGGCTGCATCACGCGCTCGCAACCGATGCCTTGAACATCGCACACCCCGCCACCTTGATCATTCAGCGCGACGAGAAGGCAACCGGGGTCCTACGCTATATCTATCGCGGCAATAACCAGCATGACCGAGTTCCTATTGATGCGATTGTGGCCGAGTTGCGATCGCTGCGATAACGATCAAACCTTCCGGGCACTAGCCGCTGATGGCCTCAAGATCTTCTTCGGCTACCAACTCCAGTTCAATCCAGCCTTCGCTTGGCAAGGCATCCACTGGCAGGCGCTGTTGCCACAAACTGAAGCGAATACGAATGCGCTCGGCGCCATTTTCGCGAAAATCTGGGCGCGGCTCGCTTGTAGGGGTCGGGCCATGTCTCAGCCACGAAATCGGCAGTCGGAATTCGAAATTACGGTCGAGAACCACTCGCGAAGATCCAGAAGCATTGAGGAGAACGTTATTATCCTCCGCCACTTGCCAAGCCGTTATCTTCTTATCGATCACCGAAGCACCGAGTCGCAGTTTTATATCCGGATCTCCGCCGCCTGAGGTTTTTGCCTCCAGATTCACGACGATCTCGAAAGGGCCTTCGGGAATGCCGCTCGCGAAGTCCAGCCTGCCGTAGACAAATTCTTCATCAATTCCGGCAAACACTTCGTCAATCAAAAATTGTTTGCCGTGCATCGCGCCAGACCTCGCGTCCGCTGTGTATCGCGCGGCACCCATCCATTCAAAGTAACGCACCATATCTCCCGCAATTCTCGGATGGATGTAGGCGCTCTGCGGAGTGTAAGAAGGCCTCGACCCTCCGCCTGCGATCGGCTGCGCGAGATAGTCGGGCGGAACCCCGCCGAGCGCCTGATACACGTTGGATAAGTGCTTACGATAAAGCTCATCGAAATCGCGGTCGTTCGCCGAATGGTGCTCCGGCCCGTACCACCAATTCCAATCGCTGCCCTCGGCAATCAAAAGCTCTTCGTAGGCAAGCCTACGTTGGCTCTCGGTTGCACCCGGGGCAGCTTGCTCGTAAAAAGTGCGTGCATGGTAAAGGTAATCCCACGCTTTGTTGTCTTCGGGCGCGCCTATCCACACATTAAAATTGGCATGAATCCAAGACCCGGGCACGAGCGATCGCAGAGAAGCCGCGGGCTTGTGGCGCTCGATCGCCTCCGTAACGGTTACGGCTTCCATATCTGAACTACTCTGCAACGCATCGTAAAACCTTCGCAGAAATTCTCTTCCCGACTGCGGATAGTATTCCCAGGCATTTTCGCCATCGAGAATGATGGGCACGACCGCGTCTCGACCTTCGGCAATCATTGGCTGGGCTGAATCTCTTATTTTGTGGATGAGATTGTTCGCCGCATCTTGCGGCGGCATGCCCGAGTAGACAAACCCGATGAGGTCAGACAGCGTGTGATCACGGAAGACCAGATTCATCCGCGTGCCTTCTTTTTCGTATCGGTAGGTGGTGTAGAGCTGATGAGCCAAGTTTGCGCTCAACCGGCCCGAGCCGTCCCGCGAGAAATTGCTGCCAAGACTTCGCCCTAAAACGCCTTCGTCGGTGGCCATCCACTGCACACCGAGGTTGTGCGCGACGCTGATGGTCTCTTCGGAGACGCTCCCCTCGGAAGGCCAAACGCCGCGCGGTCGCAGGCCAAAAACTTTTTCGTGCAGATCGAGACCGCGCTTCAACTGTTCGCGAGCATCTTCCGGATGGCGGTAGCGGTTCTGCGGAAGTGGCAGACCGGGAGTCGAAACGGCTCCCTGTTGCGAATCACAAATCAGCGGCAGGATGGGATGATAAAACGGCGACGTAGAAAGTTCGATCAGGCCCCGCTTGGCCGCGTCGGCGTGAACCGGCAATACCCGGCCGAGATATATGCGTTGCTGCGCGATGACGAAGCTCTGGTCTTCAAGCGAAAAGTTGCGTCCTTTACGAATCAGTTCTACTACTTCTTTCTCAGCTAGAAAAAACTCGTCAAACCATCCAATCTGAGAGAGCACCTGGAGATCGGTGAGGTCCTGTGTCGAAAAGATTTTTTCCGCGCGTTCGGGAGAATCGCCCGCGGACTGGAACTTCTCTAAAAGCTCTTTGTAGCGAGGATAGCGGCCGATGACGTTGATTAAGTTTGCCTGGAATAAATATTGCAGGGCAAATTTCCGTTCTTGCTGCGACAGATCACTCGCGAGCTTACTTGCCACCTGCAGGAAAGGATCTTGCGCGTTTCCCGAAGCGTAATCCTGAATCTGGTTGACGAGCGAGGGTACCAGGTTGAAGGTCTGATGCACCTCCGGAAACTCATCGAGCAACTTCACCATGCCGTAGTAGTCCTTCAGGGCATGCAGGCGAGTCCAGGGCAGGCGGTACTGCCCGGTCACGAGATCCTTGTAAAACGGCTGGTGCTGGTGCCAAAGAATGACTACGCGCAGTTTAGCCATCGAATTACAGTCCCAACTCCTTATATCGGCGAGGCGACAGTTTAATTCATTCGGCGTCCGAAAACGTCAGAGTTTTGATCCGGTCAGGCATTTGGTCCGTGCATTTACTCCCTACATTTACAATGATCGCGCATGAAATGTTTTTTTCTGTCGATTCTGCTGCTGACGCCGACCTGCTTTGCGCAAAACGAAAAGAGGCCAGAGTTAGTGCTAGCGGCGCGCAAAGCGCTCTCCACGGTTTCGGGCGAACTCCACATGCCTGGATTGCAGAAAGCAGTCAAAGTCTTGCGTGATCGTTGGGGCGTAGCCCATATTTACGCCCAGAACCAGCACGACCTTTTTTTTGCCCAGGGTGTAGTAGCCGCGCAAGATCGTCTCTTTCAAATGGAGATGTGGAAGCGCGCCGGCCAGGGGCGCCTCGCCGAAGTCCTTGGCCCGGCTTTCGTTCCGCGAGACACGAACGCCCGGGCCCTGCGTTATCGCGGCGACATGCGGAAAGAATATGAGAGCTACTCGCCAGATACGCAAGCCATTCTCACTGCATTCACCGAGGGCATCAATGCCTACATCGCGAGTCTGAGCGCGCAAGGGGGGCAGGGCTTCCCTCTCGAATTTAAACTTGCTGGCTTCGTACCTGACGTATGGCACCCGGAAGATTGCCTCAACCGCATGGCTGCATTTTCTATGACGGGCAACGCCTTAAGCGAGCTTGAGCACGCCATGGTGCTTTCGCAATTCGGCGCGCAGACGGCAGCGAAATTATTCGATTTAGATCCCGCGGTAATGCTCGACCCTGATCCGCAGGTGAATCTTGACGGTCTCTCCCCGCAATTGCTGAAAAATCTGATTGGCAGCGACCAGCGCATCGAGTTTGCCGCACGTCCTCTTGCTGAAAGCAATAATTGGACAATTTCCGGAAGCCTTACCGCTAGCGGTAAGCCCCTTCTCGCAAACGATCCGCACCGGGTGATCGCTCTTCCCTCGCTGCGCTACATAATTCATCTCGTCGCTCCCGGATGGAACGTCATTGGGGCGGGTGAACCTGGTCTGCCTGGCGTGGCTCTCGGACACAACGAACATATTGCGTGGGGCTTCACCATCTTCGGTTTGGATCAGCAGGACTTGTATGTAGAAGAATTAAACCCGGCGAATCCGCGGGAGTACAAGACTGACAAGGGCTGGGAAACATTCAACACTGTGCAAGAAAAGATTTTGATCAAAGGAGCGTCGCCCGCTGACGTTACTTTGAAATTTACTCGCCATGGCCCCGTTATGTGGGAGGACGGCAAGCGCGCGCTGGCTCTGCGATGGGTGGGCAGCGAACCTGGGACGGCGGGCTACCTTGGCTCTTTAGCCATTGATCGCGCCGAAAATTGGAATCAATTCGAAGCAGCCATCCCGCGCTGGAAGGTTCCTTCGGAAAATATTGTTTACGCTGATAACGCCGGCAACATCGGCGAACATTCGGCGGGGCTCGCCCCCATTCGCAGCTGGACTGGGTTGATCCCGGCGCCCGGCTCAGGTAATTATGAGTGGCACGGCTTCATCCCCGCTCAAGAACTGCCGCATTTCTATAACCCAGCGGAAGGTTTTGTAGCCACCGCGAATCACAAGATGATCCCGGACAATTACCCCTACAAGGCCGGATACGAATGGGCTTCGCCATACCGCGTGACTCGGATTCGCGCGGTCATTGACTCCGCCAAGCGGGAGCATCGCAAGCTGACGGTTGGCGACTTGGAATCACTGCAGACAGACGTCGTATCGTTGCCTGCGCTCGAATTTCAAAAGATTCTTGACTCTTCTTCGTTGCGCGATGATCCGAGCCTGACGGGCTTTATGCACTGGGATGGACGTCTGCTGCGCGAATCCCCTGAAGCGACCTTATTTGAGGTTTGGTCGCAGCGCATCCGCTATGCGATTGGGGAACTGCTCGCCAAAGTTCCTCAGACGCCCGTGCAGAAAAGCGGCGGACGCTACGATGAGTTGCCTCCCGACCACATCCTGAGAATGCTCTCCGATCCAGAAGCGGATTTATTTGGTAGGCAGGCCCTCGAAGGGCGCGACAAGCTGCTTAAGGAAACGCTGCAAGGGGCACGCGAAGATCTCGCAAAACTTCTGGGATCGAATCCGGAAGCGTGGACGTGGGGCAAGTTGCACGTCGTCAATTTTCGACATGTGCTTGATCAACAACCGGGAGCGAAAGACCTGCTCGACTTGGGGCCGCTGCCACGCCCCGGAGATGAGTACACGGTGAATGCTACCGGCACCGCCGGAGCGTCGTGGCAACAGGCATCTGGTGCGAGCTATCGCGAAATTCTTGATACCAGCGACTGGGATCAGTCGGTTGCTATCAACACCCCGGGCCAAAGCGGACAGCCCGGAAGCGCTCACTACTCGGACCTTCTGCCGTTATGGGATACCGGCAAGTATTTTCCGCTAGCCTATTCACAAAAAGCAGTAGAGCGAGAAACAACCGATCGCCTTGTATTGACGCCATAGATAGACCGTCCGGAAGCTGCGGAGGCGCCGTGTCTTCCGGATGCACAAAAGCAAAAGAGGAGTGAGCAACTCTCACGCGATCTTTCAAGCGATCAATGAACAGCACAATTAAATTTATTTTCTTCGACGTAGGAAACACCCTCTTGTTTCCAAATCGTGAAGTGATTGACGCTCCGCTCACCGATACCGGTCACACAGTCACAAGCGAACACTTGCGCGATTTGGAATGCCGGATCAAAAATCAGTTCGACAAAATGCTGACCTCGAACGGCAGCACCGACCACAGTTTTTGGTGGATGTTCTACTCCCAGTTACTCCTCGAAATTGGGATAAACGATGACGCGTTGCGAGATCGACTGGTAGCCAATATCCGCAATTCCGCAAATTGGAACATTATTCTTCCTGGCACGGGAGAGCGGCTGAAAGAAATCAGCGACCAGTTCCCTATCGCGGTCATTTCGAACGCGGACGGAAGAATTGAGGAGGTTCTCAAGCGGTGTGGCATCGCGCAATACTTTCGGACCATCACGGACTCCGGCCTGGTGGGAGTGGAAAAGCCGCATCCTGGAATTTTTCGGCAGGCCCTGCGGAGCATGAACGCATCGCCTCAAGAGAGTCTCTACGTTGGAGATATCTACTCCGTCGATTATTTGGGAGCAGCAGGCGCGGGTATGCAAGCGGTTCTCATGGATGTTCCGGGTGCATATTGCGAGCTCGGCGTGCCGGGGGTGCGATCGCTGCAGGAATTACAGGAGATGCTGTGCCAAGTAGACACAGCATAAACATCATTACTGCACTTCACTGAACTTCGATCACCTGATGATCGTGGCAGTCAGGATTAATGTGTTCGTATAAATCTGCAAGCAATTGCAAACCGTATCGCGCAACGAAGCTTATGCCGGCGATTTCCCGCTCCTGCAGCGAATGATTCGGAAACAGCGCGTGGCTCACCGTGGCAGCGTGACGCGAGATGACCTCGTTGCGTAATATCTCCGCTCGAGTGGCGCGTTTGTGAAGCCGGTTCACCTGATGCCACATGCTTGTCCGAGTTCGGTCGGCGGCAGATATGAGAGTTGAGTCGAGCTTGCCGATTGATCCTCGAAGGGCGACCATAGATTTTTCGACTTCAGCATAAGCGTCTCGAAATCGCGCCTGCAAATCCGCCGGCAAAGAAAGCGCGCCGATCAACTCACGAACCTTATGCGGCCCGCCAAATACCTGCGGCAGATCCAGTTTGTAGCGCTCCAGAATGCGCTCCGTTTTCGGCTCGAGCAAGGTTGCCGAAAAGCGGGGCAGTATTGGTGTGACTCGTCCCAGTAATTTCTCGTAGACGACCGCGCCTTGGGCGAAATATGCCACCTCTGCGGCGCCGCCGGTGTAGACGAGGGTCGGCAGCAAGTAGTCTTGCACGACCGGACGCAACAGGACGTTCGGGTTGAACTGCTCCGGAGAACTCTCAATTTTCGAGATCAAATCTCCAGCCGAGAAGTGTTCGTCCCCCACAATAAACTCGAATTGATTCGCGCCCTCACCTTTGCGCTTTACGACGGTGCGAGCGCCGTTTCGCACTTCAAAGAGCAGAGTGCTTTCGGAAGTGACCTTGACTTGCTGGTGGTATCCCGCCACTTCGATAGCCTTACCTCGTTCGAGCAGAGCAGCATCCAGTTCAACCGCACGCTCGGCCGCTGCGATCATGAGAGGCTTGGCGAGATCGTGAAATTCCTTGTCTGACGGGTCTAATAAAACCACTCCAAAATCGGCAAAGAGTTTAGAGAAAAGTGACCCAAAAGCGCTCCCTAATGTTTCGCCAGGCCGGTATGACTCTTGTAAATATTTGGCAACTTCCGCGTTGCCCAATAACTCCGTGGCGCGTCTGACGGCGGCTTCAACTTCCGATCCAAGACCAATGGTTCCCACCGGAGCGTCGGCCACCACGGGGGACGACCTCCCTTGCCAATCAAGGGATAACCGTTCTGGCGGCCGGTTTTCGGCGGCGAGGCTCACATGATCGACTTCAGCCAGATCATGGTCCTCGGTCGCAAGCCAGAAAATCGGAATGCAGTCCACTCCACCCTTTGTCGCCTGCTCCGCCAGCTTCACCGCAGTGAGTGCCTTATAGATAGAGAAGAGAGGGCCGCCAAAGAGACCTACTTGCTGCCCGGTCACAGCGGCCAGCGCCCCCTTTTTCAGGCGTTCAATATTCGCCAGCGTCTTCGGAGAAGCGGACCATGCGCGATTCTGGCGCTCAAGAATTGCCGCAACTTTCTTTCGGCGATCGGCGTCGTATTTTATCCGCGTCGCTTCATCCTTCATCCATTCTGAAAATAGAGGGGACCGGGGATAGAAGGCACGAACAGCAGGAGCGAAGGAAAGATAGTCAAGAAAAAGGCGGGAAGTGTGGGGAATGTGCTGGAAGGGGATGCAGTGCGACTTCATCGGCAATTCTCCCGACAGTGCTCACCGTTCAGTCGCTGATCAAGAGCTTGCATGAAGTTCATCACAGCCGCCAGTTTCGTCCGCATTACAAAGTAGCATTGCAGTGTAGTTTTGCGCCAAGCCTAACTACATCAGATGAGTTTGACGTATGGAGGTTGCAGAGAGTGTGCAAGGAATGCAAAAGAGAGGGAAATATGTTTACAAGAGGAATGGCTGGGGATAGAGAGTTGCTACCGACGCAATTCGTCAGCGGAGAGGCGAGCGGCCAGATCGGCTAAGAGGCGAAGTATGTCTTCGCGCTCCGCAGTGTCGCGGAAATTGAACTTGACCCCCATACCGAAGCCGGGATGAATTGCAAGCACCTGACCCGCGATTCTAACCTTGGCTTCATCAGTACGGACCACGATCTCAACCTTGGATTGCACTGGCATCGGCGTCGGCATCTCAACATAACAACCGCCCTCGCTGATGTCTGACAACGCGCAGCGGTGAGGAACTCGGCTGCCGTGCTTATATACCTCCGCACCTAATTTACATCCGACACGCAGACCATCCCGGCGATTGCCGGAAGTGCCGACAAATTGAAGCTTCTTCTCGATCGCGGTTTCCGTTCGCGGGCCAGACGCGTCGACCAGCGGCTTTGTATCAGGCAGCATACTCGGCAGTCTTTTGGTGAACGCAGTAGACGATTGCTGCCCCTTGCTCTGCTGCAGCCATGCCTGTATCGAGCGGCGCGAGGACTGCGGGACGTCGATAAAACGAATGCCGCTGCGCCCACTTACGTCCTGCCAAGCGACCTCGCCCGACAAGCGGATCAATTGATCCTGACCGGGAAGGGTGAAATCAAAATAAACTTTGCACTCGGGCGGCGGTGGGTTGCCGGTGGTGATTGAAGTGCCGTCGATGCTTAGGTCCTGCAATACAGCTTTGAGTTCTGGTGCGCCCGGATAAGCGACATTGACCGTAGCCGTAACCGTTACTCTCGGCGCACGCCGGCGCTCCCGCCGAATCAGGCCCCTTGCCGCTCGCAGACTAACGCGCGTGCGTTCTGAGGATAACGGGCGGTAAAGAATAAAATTTGCGCCCAACCCGAACAGAGGCCTGGCATTGAAGTCGGTATCGACAATGGCGATTAAAACGCCGATTTTATGTTTTGTATTTTGGCGCAGCCCACGCAGAAACTCTTCGGATTCACCGTCGGAACGGTAATCGAGAATGATCGCATCGAAGCGTTCGTGATCAAGTCGCTTCAAAGCGTCGCCGCATGAAGCGGTATGTTCAGCCACCAGCTCCAGTTCGGACAGAATGACCTTGAGCAGATCGGCTGCCTGTTGATCAGAGCTGACGACCAGGGCGCGCAAATCCATGTCTGGATCGTACGAGTGGCCGTCACCTGCCACAAGTTACCAGTGTCACAAGAAAATAAGGGCGTTTGGTAATGGTTTGAGGATCTGGACGGTTTGAGGATCCGTGCGGTTGGAGGATCCGTTCAGGAAATATCACGGAAAACTCCACAAACATAATCCGCTATTCGTCTTGAATAACGGCATCAGGCCGCCCTAGGCTTGCGAAAGGTGGCTGCATACTCCAAAATTTGAACCTTGATTCAGCTGCTTCGCGGTGGCAAGGTTAACTGAGCCTCAATGCCATCTTCAGACCACATCCGGTATCCGGAACAATATGTCTCTGCCTGGACTTCGAAAGATGGAAGAGCCTTCGCAATCCGGCCCATACGTCCCGAGGACGAGTTCAGGATGATCAGATTTCACCAGGGCCTGTCTGAACGCAGCGTGTACTTGAGATATTTTTCTTCTTTCAGCCTTAGCAAGCGCGTCGACCACAAGCGCCTCGCTCGCATATGTTTCATCGATTACAAGAATGAAATGGTTCTGATTGCCGAACCGGTGGGGGTAGAAGCGGCTGAATCAGAGATTATCGCGTTAGGGCGGATGAACAAGATTCCCTTCACCAACGAGGGCGAAGTGGCCGTTCTTGTATCAGATCGATATCAAAAGTTAGGAGTGGGATACGAATTGCTGCGTCGCGTCGTCGAAATAGCGCGCGACCAGAAGTTGACCAGAGTTTCCGCCGAAACTATGGCCGACAACATTCCGATGCAGCGCGTGATGAAGCGTCTGGGCTTCCGCGCCGAGTCAAGCGAAGATCCAAACTCGATTCGGGCCGTCTTGGATTTGTGAGGAAAACGTCTGTCTACTGGGTTGCAAAGTTCGTTTTGCTAGCGATAACAGGAATTACGCAACTATCTCGTCGTATTTTGACGTTTTAACGACGAGAAGGCAGCCGGTTTTAGAGTAACTGCCCTGGTGAACGGTATCAGGCTGCGATAAACAGAAATCGCCCTCTTGAAGCTCGACTTGCAGGTGACCCTGGAGCACGTACACTTCCTCCACTCTTTTGTGACGGTGCGGCGGATAAATTGTCCCTGGCTCCATACGCACAATCGTGGTGGTCATGTCGTGTGCTTTGTCATCAAAAAGGACCTTCACCGAAAAGGCGGGCGAAGGCGAGGTCCACTCCATTTGTGACGTTCTTAATACGATTAGCCCGGCTTCTTCAAATATCACCGGAGATATGGGGCGCGACGGGAGCGCGGATTTTTTGCGAATACTCTCTAGGAGCCTGTCGCGCAGAGCAGATGGCGCGGAGACAGCGTTTGTTTCGGTCCATCGCGCTAATACATCACAGTAGCGACTTATTTCAGACTCGCAAACGGCACATCCTTGCGCGAGATGCTCTTCCATCGACGCCCGCTCCGCTTCGGACATAATGCCAAAGCGCGTACAGGGCCGTGCTATTCCGAGACTTCGTCGGTGAGATGGGAGTGAAAGGGCATAACCTATTTACGTTGCTGCCGCTGCATCGGATCAATCGCCACCGGCGATTTCGGTGTCTCCCGATTTGATAGCGTTTTCCGCAAGAACTCCAAGGCCATTCGGATCCTGGACTTCACGGTACCCAGAGGCTCCCCGGTTCTTAAACTGATTTCCGAGTGGCTCAGACCAGAGAAATACGCCAGCCCTAACGCAACGCGCTGAGGAACTGGCATTGAAGGCAACGCGGCCGCGAGCCTGGTGACGGCTTCTGACAATTCCGCCTCTCTGTGGGAGTTACCGTCCGCTCCCAAGTCGGCATCGAGACCGCACTCTCTATTTCTTCGGCGAAGAGTGTCGATCGCCCGATGACGGGTTATCACCGCGAGCCATCCTGCCAAGCCTCCCCGTTCCACATTATAAGATTTCGCATTTCGCCAAACGTGAAGAAAGACTTCCTGGGCAATATCCTCAGCTTCGTGCTTTTCCCTCAGAACATGGAGAGCAACGCTATATACGAGACGCGAATAGCGATCGTAGAGCATAAGCATAGCGCCCTCTTCCCCGGCCCCGACACGATCCATCGTACTTTTGTCCCATAAAGCATCAAGCCGAAGTGGATCCGCGCGCTGGATTTCCTTTTGCGCTTCGCTATGCCACTGAGAATTTGCTGCCACTGAGCCTCGCGGAAACGCTAAAACGAGTGGTAACGGGAATTAGAAGCAACCGTTAGATGACATTTCCGTAATCTGAGGTTGCAGCGGTTACAGAATTTGCCTCAACAAAAAATTTAAGTAAAAAAGCGATCTGAATTCGCCTGTCGCCCGTAATCCAGATGATATTGACGGTTGGTCGCACTACTAATTGGGAAGGACCACAAAGTAACGGGCTGCCAAGCCAGATGCCCACTAAAAAAACCCATTCTTCCGAGCCAACTTTCACCCTCGAAAACACAATTCGCAGACTTAAATCTATCGACCTGAGCATTGACTCAGTGAAAGGGAGCAAAAAAATGAAGAAGGAATTAGTTGAAGGCATTATCTCGAATCCCACCGATCGTCGAAAATTTCTCCAGCGAGTAGGCGTAACTGGAGCGGGTGTTGCCGCCGCAACCATGCTTGGTGGCAGCCTTAAGATGGCCGAAGCCGCCACGACTGCGGGCATCACTGACGTCGATATTCTCAACTTCGCTTTGAACCTCGAGTACCTCGAAGCCGAATTCTATGCCGTAGCCACATACGGTTCCACCTTGCTGCAACTAGGGGTAATCACTCCGCAGCAAGAAAGCGGTCCGACAACCGGCGGAAACATGGTTCCTAATTTTGGCAACTCGCCGCTGGCATTCCTGGCAACGGCTTTGCGTGTCGATGAGATCAAGCACGTGAAACTCTTGCGGGCTGCTCTCGGATCGGCAGCAGTGAAGAAACCAGCGATCAATCTCGATGCCCTTGGCTACGGGTACTCAGACGTTGACAGCTTCCTGAAACTCTCTCGGCAATTTGAAGACGTAGGTGTCAGCGCTTACCTGGGTGCGGCTCCGCTCATTACGAGCAAGGCGTATCTCAAGGTTGCCGCCGCGATCATGGACACCGAAGCTCAACACTCCGGTTCGATCCGCCTCAGCTGCATTTTGAATAACGTCACCAGCCCGGCCGTGGATGGGAAGGATGTGCCTCCAACAGAGCAGAACCCATACTTCGTAAATGGCCAGGCTTTGACCATCCCGCGGACTCCAGCCGA
>JAYVCW010000442.1:0-2113 GCA_043749775.1 Acidobacteriaceae bacterium
TCGAATCGCGATCACGGATTGACCACCGAACTTTTGATGGGAGTCTTGCGCTGGCGATCGCTGCTTGATGAGTATGTAAGCGCAGCGTCGTCACAGAAACTCACGCGCCTCGATCCCGAAGTGCTTACTTCTTTACGCATGGGAGCCTACCAGCTGCGCTTTCTTTCCAAAGTCCCGGCTCGCGCCGCTATCTTCGAAAGCGTCGAGTTGGTGAAGGGCGCGAAGAAAAAGTCAGCAGCATCGTTTGTCAATGCGGTCTTGAGGAAGATCGAAAAGGAGAGCGGTAACAAAATCAGCAAGAAAGACGATGAGGATCACCGAAGCGCAATCGGACGCTCCGCCACTACCGCCTCGCTCGCCCGGAATGCGGCGCACCCCGAATGGCTGGTCGCGCGCTGGGTCAATCGGTACGGACTGGAAGCCGTCAGAAAACTCTGTCTTCAGAATCAGAGCGTGCCGGCGACCTCGATCAGCATTCGCGGTCAATCCACTTTTTCCGAAGAGCAGCTCGCTGCCGAGGGTGTAACGTTGTCGCCCGGTGAGATCGTTTCGTCCGCACGCCGTGTGCTCGCGGGAGATATTACGCAAACCCAGAGCTTTCGTCACGGAGGCATTTACATTCAGGATGAAGGTTCGCAGCTCGTTGCGCTGCTTGCCGCTATTCCTGCAACTACTCCCGCCACCATTCTCGACTGCTGCGCCGCACCGGGCAGCAAGACTTCGTTGATCGCGAATCGCAATCCGCAGTCACGCGTGTTTGCAACGGAGTTGCACCCGCATCGAGCGCGGTTGCTGAGACGCCTCACCCGTGAAAGCAACGTGTCAATTATTGTCGCCGATGCTTGTTCCATGCCTTTTTCCGAACGTTTTGAGCGGATACTTGCCGATGTGCCGTGCTCGGGAACCGGGACTCTTGGGCACAATCCCGAAATAAAATGGCGACTCAAAAAAGAAGACCTGGCGGACCTTCAAGCCAAACAAATTGCCATTCTAAAATCGGCGATGAACCAACTAACCATGGGAGGAAGAATTTTGTACTCCACCTGTTCGCTCGAGCAGGAAGAAAACGAAGATATTGTTCAAGCCGCGCGCGCTGACTCGACTAACTTTACGGTGCTTGAGATCGAGCCAGAGCTTGATCGACTACGCGCGTCGGGCGACCTTGTCAATAACGTCGTCGGCAATGGGCCGTCACTTGTCGAAGGGCCTTACCTGAGGACGGTTCCAGGGGTCCACCCGTGTGATGGATTCTTCGCCGCTTTGATTGAGCGAGCGTAAAGCTGATTGAGCGAAGAGCGTAAAGCTAGCGAACCTCGAAGTTCACCGTGCTGCCGCGGACAATTTTCTGGCCCGGCGATGGGCTCTGAGCGACGACCATGCTGGCGGCGCTCGGCTGCGAACCGAGAGATGGAAGCGCCGGCTCCGCCTGCGGGTCATTCGCTGAGGGCGGCTGAAAGGGCAGCGGGGAGGTCTGAACGCTCACCCTTCCAACTTTCATGCCGGAGTCCTGCAGCGCGAGGGTGGCGCTGCCGAGCGGTTGGCCAGTGAGATTGGGCATGACGTAGACCACAGGCTCCGGGCCGTCGCTGACCAGCAAATTGATTTTGGGAGCGGAGACTCCACTCGCGTTCGGCGGAGGGCTTTGGGAAACAACCCGATCGACCGCCCCGTCGGGCAAAGTGAGATGGCCAACCGAGCCGATGGTCAAGCCGCGGCGGCGAATGTTGAGATCTGCGATGCGCTCGCTTCCCCCGGTCACATCGGGAATCGCGACACGCTGCGGTCCGAGGCTCTGAGCTACACGTATCGACCAACCGCGGCGAACCTTCGTGCCCGGCAGAGGCACCTGCGTCATGATTTTTCCTTCAGCGATATCGGGACTGTAGAACTGGCGCTCGACAACCACTTGCAAACCTGAAGCGGCACCGGCACGCTCGGCTTCAGCCGGGCTCATTCCCGTCACTTTTGGAATTGCGACCTCTTGCCCATGGATCGCGAGTTGCATTGACAACAGGGCCGAAACAAGCGCCACGGTCAAGAGCACTAAAGCCAGCAGCAGCATTCGAACGAATCGGCCCATCGCTGCCGATTATAGCTTCTGCCGTGGCCTGAG
>JAYVCW010000443.1:0-9665 GCA_043749775.1 Acidobacteriaceae bacterium
ACCTCTGCCAAATTGCGCCAAAGTTCCAATCTCTCCGGTGACGGAAAAGTGCGGGTGTTGATTGTTGCCGAGTTGATAAGCCTTTGCCGTGGCGCGCAGAATCTCCTTGTTTCCGTGCCCCATTGAAACGGGAGCTTTGAAGGATTTTTTTACACTTGCGATGATGGTTTCAGTCATATTTTTTGGTGTTTCTTTTTTGTTGGTGGTTTTTATTTTGCGTCACAATAACGCTGGAAATCTTCGCCGGTCTTGAGGTAGAGGGCAGCGCGCAGGGACTTTTCCACGCTCCAGCCCATTTCCTCAAGGTGTGCCGCGATTTTTGATTGTGAGAATCTGCGAGACTGCTTGCGCGCGTCTTTCAAATTCCCATTGATTAAATTGTCGATCATGTTTTGCATACCCAACTATATGCAACCGGTTGGTAATTGTCAATCAAGATTCTTTTTAAAATAAATCTATTCAACCGGTTGACAAGTCGCGCGCCGTTGCATATAGTCGGGTATGAAGAAACAAACACCGTGGGGTTACCCCCAGACTGTCACAGAACTTGCCGAGGGCATTACGTTTCATTCCACGTCCGAGCACGGCGGAATTGAACTGGACGCCGCGCGCCTTGATTATTTTAAAAAACTGATCCCAGACTTCGAGCCGTTTTGCGGTGTCGCTGGCTGGTTCGAGGAGGATTGCGATTGGGCACTTGTCCCGCTCGTATTTCCCGAAGCTTTCACGCCGGAGATCATCAGCAGCGCAGCGCGCACGGTTCGCGCCGGTCTTGGTCGCTATTTCAAGGCCGTAGCGGATTCAAATTTCTTTTACCTCGAATCCACGCAGGCCGCGATTTCACACGCCGAGGCCGTCGTTGAAGCTGGAAAGGCGGTGGCAGCGTGAGTGACTACAACTACTACAACGCGACATTTACTTACTGCACGGCCAAGCGCGCGCAGAGCATGGGAATCAAGATCGGGCGTCATTATGGGTACGCCGTGCTGATTAACCCGCCAGTAATGACCGAAGGCCGGCGGGAAGGTTGCGAGCGGTTGCAGTCGTGGTGCAAGTCGAAGGGCGGCGCGCAGCAATATATTGAGGATCAATATAACGCGATTAAAAAAGGCTATCACGGCTGTCCCTGTGGCAGCAATAAGCAGGCGCGCGCGTGCTGTGGCATACCGAAAAAGGAAAACAAAAAATGCACTTCTTAATTCACACCACAATAATCGACGGCGAGCATGAGCACCGTCATTTTTCAACCTTAGAGGCCGACAATCAGGCGGATGCGGAAGCGAAGGCCGAGGCCATGAACACAAAAAACGATTGTGACCTTGACGCCGAGGATAATGCGTTCGCATACGGCGACGAGCAGACCGAGACACGAATCGAAAACATCACCGAGCTAACGCCGGCAGATTACGAAACACTTTTAAAACTGAGGATCGCTTAAATGATTACCAGCCCTACCAACGTAAAAAAGTTCGCGCTCGCAACGGCGACGGCCATCAGACCAGCCGCAGGATTTGAGCGCGTGAGCAAGGAATTTTTAGATAAAGTCGAGGCTCACACCCGCGCCTTTATCGTAGAGCAAGTCAGACAACACCCAAGCAAAGGAGTAACTATTAAATGAAAACGTGGAAAAGAAAATTGCAGGAAAACTATTCGACATTTGAAGAATGGGAAAGCTGGTCGCAACCGTACGGCCTTGCGGGGCGTCTCGGATTCGAGTCCGAGCAGGCCGCGTGGGATGCGAACCCAATGATCGGCGGCAGCACCAATCCGGCAGACTTTGGATTGGTTGAAACCGAGGAAATCAAGGAACGTCTCGAATATCTTCGCGGCGAGTTGCGCGGCGAGCGCATCAGTTACGGCGAACTGTCCGAGCTTCAATCGCTGGCAAAGCATATCGAGGCCGACGACGTTGAATTGCTCGAAGCCGCAGGCGTGCCGGAGTTCGTCGAGATCAAACCCGCAGACGATTGGAAGGCCGAGCACGAAGCACGCGAGGATGCCGGCGAGGATTGCGATTTACGCGATCTGATTGCCGACGTTCAACAAAACGTCATGGACTACTACAAGCGCGAGCACCGGACGCTGATTCACGCTTTAAAACTGTTCGTGAAGCAGTACGAAGGCAACGGCCACGACGAGCGCGAGCAGAGGCCGGAAATGCAGGCCGCGCGTGCAGCACTCGCAAAGGCGGAAGGAGTCGAGCCATGAGCTACGATAACAACCAATGCCCTTGCGGTGAGCACAAACCAACCGGCACGATGCTTTGCGATGCGTGCGTTGACACTTTCAAGGATCGGCGCGAGTTGCAGGAATATCAGGACGGCAAGCAATCGCTCGAATACCGCAGGCGCGCGGCGATCATCCTGCTATCGCTCGTCAGAGGCCGGAACACCCTCAAGGTAGTAAGGAGCGGTTACAAATGAAACTCTCCGACCTCCTGTGGTTTTTCGGCCTGCTGTCCATTCTCTTTTGGCTTTTCCATAAGTAAAACAACAACAAACCCAATGATAAACAGAAAAACAAAACGGTGGCTTTTGAAGCTGCTGAACAAAAAAATGAAACTACCCAAACACCTGATTGCAACCGATTCGCTCGCCGACAAAGCAAGCGTCTGGGTGATCCGAAACGAGTTCCCGCGCTTCCTTGCCAAAGCCAGCCCACGGAACAACTGCATCAATCTCCATGTCGCAGCCGAGATTGACCCGCTCCCCGAAGAATCACAGGCCGCGATGAGCCGCATCATGTCCGAGGCCGCGATGTTCGTGCAGGAGAAAGTGGGCGAGCCGGTTCGCAAGGACGGTTACAGCTACGTGACCGGCAGCAAACCCGAAACGCCGGAGTTCCTTGTGTGCGGTTCAGCCGCCGACGAGTTCTGTGGCGTCATTTACACGAAGTTCCCGCCAGCGATCATTGAGATCGAGCGCAGCGGTAAGGGAATCAGCATCATCGAGTTCAATGCAACGCGCGTGCTCACCGACGATAAAATTGCCCAGATCGTCGAGGCCGCGAAGGAGTTCATCACCACACTGATATGAGCAATCCAATCCATTGTCCAAACTGCGAGGCTGACATCACCGACCACGTTCGCAGTACGATCGCTGCTCAGGCCGGCGCATCAGGCCGAGGCGCGTGCAAACAGCGCGATCCAAAACTTATCTCGAAGGTGCAAAAGGCGCGGTGGCGCAAATGGCGCGCATCGCTGTTCCATCTGGCTCACCCCAAGAGGCCGGAAATGGGATTGTGCGGAAAGAAGATCAACGCGCACGTTCCAGCCGGCACGCAGCCGGTTTGCAAAAAATGTCTTTCGATCCAGAAACGCGAGACGCAAGGAGTTCCATTCGAGAAAGGAAAAAATCATCATGGGTAATCCAGAAGAAGATCCAAAAAACACCGAGCACGTTGGAGACGGCGTGTACGTCACTTTCGACGGATTCGGCTTCGAGATCCGCGTGAACGATCACCGGAATGAAGTGGCTGTTTATCTCGAACCGAGCACGCTGAAATCACTGATTCAATTCACCGAGAAATTCAAACAAACATGAAATCCAGCCCAATCCTATACAAAGGCGAAATGGTTCGCGCCATTCTCGAAGATCGGAAGCGGGAAACGCGGCGAATTGTAAATCCCCAATGGATTGCAAAACTTGGATTAGACCGGCAAGGATTACTGGCGAAGTATTTTCCCGAACAATCTCCATACGGAAAGCGTGGCGATCGGCTATGGGTGAAGGAAACTTTTACGCCGTGGGCAGACGATTACACTAAAAAAGTGACAGGCGGAAAAGACGCTTGCCTTTACCGCGCCGATTATCGCAACGGAACAACGCCGATTGAAATTGGAGGATACGAGCATTGGAAACCCTCAATCTTCATGCCGAAAATTTACAGCCGCATCACACTCGAAATTACCGGCATTCGAGTGGAGCGGTTGCAGGACATTAGCGAAGCGGACGCGATAGCGGAAGGTGTGCCGTTTGGCCTGATGGGAAAAACGCACCGCATTGGTTACGAGAACCTTTGGAACTCTATCAACGGGGTAAATGCGTGGGACAAAAACCCCTGGGTATGGGTGATTGAATTTAGAAGGGTATTGCCATGAAAGGCATCTATTTCCGCAAGGATCGCGGCCAGTTTTGGTTTAAGCGCGTCGTCGATGGCCGGCGCGTGGTGGTGAACCTCGAAACCGGAGACTACGCGACGGCGGTGGTGGCTGCATCAAAGCTGTCGGGCGAGATAGGGGGCGGCGGGAGCGATTCACCCCTATCCGCCGAGATCGAGGCTTTCCTCAGTCACCGGCTCACGATGAACAAATACAGCAGAATGAGCGTGGCAACCCGACGCTACACGCTCAACACCTTTGCAAAACTGATGGGCGACATTACCCCAGACCAAGTGACCGGCGAGGATCTGAACGATTATTACCATTCCATGCGGAAATACCGGAAGCCGGCCACTGTCCAGACCTACATGAACAGCGTGAAGGCTTTTTTCGATTGGCTGGTGAAGCACCGGAAACTCCGCAAAACCCCTTTCGAGGGGATGGAGTTTGAGATCGTCGATGCCGCCGTGCGGATGCGGTTCGTTGAGTATCACGATTTCAACCGGCTTATCGAGGACGCGCCAACCGACGAATTGAAGTTCATCATGTTCTGCGGGTTTCACGCCGGCATGAGGAAAAACGAGATCGTGAACGCTCGGCCTGCGTGGTTTGACCTTCAAAACCGGCAGATCAACATTTTGAGCGATGCGACGTTCCGCCAGAAAGACCGCGAGGCTCGGAGATCCGTGCCCATGTCGATGCCCTTCGCGGAGTTCCTGATCGAGCGGCCTGACATGATGCAGGCCGGCTACGTGATCCGCCCGAATGAACAATGCGACGGACTTTACCGTGTCGAGATCGCCAAGGGATTCAGAGAATACGTACGATCGGCTGGCTTTGAATGGGTGACGCTCCACACGATGCGTCACAGCTACGCGAGCCACATGGTCAAGGCCGGCGTCGATATTTTCCTAGTGGCCTCGTATCTGGGCGATGGCGTGGCGGTGGTTCAAAAGCATTACGTCCACTTGAAGCCTTGCGTGCAGGCCGTCGATCAGGCGTTCCCTGCCGGCTTGCGGTTGCTCGGTTCTTCCGGCGACTCCAGCGAAGCCCTTCGGCGTTCGAGCAGTTCCTTGTAGATCCAACTCTGGATCGTGAAAACGTCGTTCGGCAAAGCCCAATGCCTGATATACCCCCAAAGGTAGCTTTGCAGCCGCTTCGATGGGATCTTCAATTCGCGCGCCACGTGATAGAGCCGGCGCGTGTCGCGTTTGAACGGATCGTTCTTCTCATCGAACAGCAACGACTCGAATTGCAGCATCAGCTTGTGCAGCTTCGGTTGCTGCTTGGCTCGCCGCTTGTGCAGGTAGCAGATCCAGCAGCGAGGCTTTCCCTCGGCCTTTTTGCGAAACTTGCAGACCGGACAGAGCGATGAAGGTTTGTCAAAGGGTGAGGCCATGTAACGCTTATTTACGTGTTTCTTCCACGCGCTCTCTGTGGCACATCGAAAAATGTAACGCTTATTGGTGTGAACCTCATATCTTAGGGGTGGGATTTTCGGCCTGTATATCTTAGGGGTGGAATTTTTGCCGCATCAATGTCACGCTTTTTGGGGTGTTCCTTATTAACGTCGCCCTGACGTTGCCCTCAAAACGGAATGTTTTGGCCATCTTTCCCATGATCGTAGTTCCGAGGCTGGCCGTTGACATCGGTGGGTTTCGGTTTCTTCGGTGGCTCAGGCGGCGGTTTTCCCTCGTTGCTCCTGTCGAAGATCCGGAAGTTCCCGATGATCGGCATTTCAACGCCTTCATCCCGCTCCTTGCGGGACACCGACTGCTTGATTATGCCGTCGTCGCCGCGCTCGTCTCGGCCTCGGCGGTTCTGGATCATCACGAAGTCGTAATAGATTGCCCCGTTTTTGCCTTTTACGTGCCTGTTCTGATCTACTTTTTGCCAATTTATGCTGAATGTTACCATAGTTTTACTGTTTTTCGTCTATTCTGGCTCGATCTTCAAATCGAGTAAGGTTTTTGATGAAAGTCATCGGGATCTCTCCCACAGGGCCGTTGCGCTGCTTCGCAATAATGAGAATTGCCTTCCCTTCCTCGGCGGATTTGGCTTCGTCGTCGCTGGCGTAATACTCAGGCCGATAGAGAAGCCCAACAACGTCGGCGTCCTGCTCGATGCTGCCCGACTCGCGGAGATCGCTCAGTCTGGGCACGCCGAGGTTTTCGCCTGTCCTGCCTTCTGGATTTCGATTGAGTTGCGCGCACACGATGATCGGTATATTCAACGCCTTGCATAGACCTTTGATGCCGGCTGAGATCTCGGTAATCTGCATTTGCCGGTTGTCTCGGTAGCGGCTGTTCGATCCGGATAGCAGTTGCAGGTAGTCGATGATGATGACCGCGAGCTTGTGCTTTTTGTACCAGCGACGAGCCACCGCGCTCAGGTAGGAGATCGATGGCGAGGATTTATCGCATACGTGAAGGTTGGCGCGCATCAGGGCGGCGGCTGTGGCTGTGAGCTTGGCGAAGTCGGCCTCGGAGAAGAAACCGTTCCGCATTTTGTCGTTGCTCACCCGCGCTCTGCCCAGAAGCATCCGCTGGATCAACTGTTCCTTGCTCATTTCGGCTGAGAAAACCCCGACATGAAGCCCTTGATCGGTGCTGATATGCTCGGCGATGTTCATGGCGAGCGCGGTCTTTCCCATGCTCGGCCTGCCGGCGATCACCCACATTTCCGAACCGTGCAGGCCGTCCGTGATGGCGTCGAGGTCATGCAGGCCGGTGGAAATGCCTGAGATCTGGCCGCGCCGTTCGTACATCTTCTCGATGGCCTCGATTGCACCGTGAACAAGTTCCTTCATCCCTACGTCATCGGTGGCCTCGGTGTAACGCTTCTCGGCGATGGCGAAGATCTTCGTCTCGGCCTCATCCAGCAGGCCGGAGACATTCTCTTGCTCGTCGTAGCATCGGGCGGCATACTCCGTGCAGGTGGAGATCATCTGCCGGAGCGTGTATTTCTCCTGAACGATTTCGAGATAGTAGGAAGCGTTTGCCGACGTTGGAACGAACGTGCAGAGATCGGTGACGAACGGTGCGCCTCCAGCCTGATCGAGCTTGCCGGCGTCAGAGAGTTTCTGGCAAAGGGTGATGAACTCGATGGGCTGGTTCGAGTTCCAGAGATCCATGATCGTCTCGAAAATCGTGGCGTGCGCGGGGATATGGAAGTGCTCAGGAGTGACCAATTTCTCTGAACAGAGGCCGCAAATGTCCGATGGATTGAGCAGGATCGTTCCGAGCAGCCCTTTCTCAGCGTCCGGTGATTGTGGTAAAAGCCGGTGCGGATCTGGCGCGTAAGCGGCCTTTGGCCTGTCGGACGCCTGATTGTGCATCCGGACGGTTTGACGAGGCTCTGTCGGCTGTTTTGTCGCGCCGTGGCCGTTTCCTGAGTTTTGTCTAGCGAGCCTTCTGGCTTCGAGTTGTGCGGCAATATCTTCGCTCATACGGGTGTGACCACGTGTTTTTTCTCCCACTCGTTGAACTCGAACTGAGCAAACGACGGTGCTTTGCCGTACTCGTCCCACTCTTTCTGCTCCTTGATCTTGTCGGGGTATGCTTCCATCATCCAGAGGCGGAAACGGGCGTCCCGATCACGGAGCTTCTGCGACTTCTCCGGCTTGGCGGGTTTCGATTGTGGGAGCGGCGGTAGATCTTCGTGATCGAAGAAAATGTTTTTGTAACCTCTCTGGATTGAAAGCTTGAGCGCGAGAATAGACCGCTCGACGCCGTGCCGCTGACATTCGATCTTCATGGCTGCTTCCTGAACTCCTGACATCGGCCTTCCGATTGTCGCCAGATGCTCTTTCCAATCTCCCCAAAGTTTGAAAAATTCAGGATTGCTTTCGAGCGTGGGGGCTTGTACTCCCCCTTCTGCTTCTGCTTCTGCTTCTGCTTGCGTAACGTGACGGCTTGTTACGGCGTTGCAAGCACTTGTTACGGTGTAACATTCAAGATATTTCCTTCCGAGTGATTCAAACTTCGGGTTCACAGGTTCGTTGCGCTCGATTCTTCCAATCAGTTTGTTGCAGGATTGACACAATAGCCCCCTATTTTTTTTGGTGGTGTGGCAATGGTCTTGAACCACGTAAAGGTTGTATGGTTCTTCAAATGGGTTTGAGCAACAGGCGCACAGGCCGTTTTGCTTTTTAATAATAGGCTCGATCCCGCTTTTTTTCCTTTCTCGGTGGTTTCTCATCCGAATCGCCGCAGAATGGTCTTTCTGCCGGTATTTGTCGTAGTTCAGGATAATAAACCCGCCATCAATTCTTACCATCCTGCGCCCTTCGTGATCGGGTGTTCGGCTTTCCTTGTCCGGTGCGGAAAGGCGTCCCAAGGCTTCCATTCCTGCCGCTTGGTCGATACCGCATCGGCGAATAATTCCGGTGCTGGCCGCTGGAACGAACCCGTACCAGCCTGCCTCAACCACAAACGAATCAGGTTCGAGAGAATGAATCTTTATGGTTTCCGTGGGGGCTTTTAATTCGATTGGCTCTGCCATCAAAAGCGCGGTCACGAACAACTCCCGCGCCTCCCTGTCCACCCACAATGTCGAATCCAACATCCCGCAATCAAGTTTTACAAATGCCATATTGTTACAAATCGTTACGTTGTTACGTTGTGACTGTCAAAATAATTCTCATCTTTTTTCACACCGCGCTCAGACAAACAGTTCGTACTTGGAAAGCCGGCGTTTCAATTCTGTGACCTCGGCCTCCAGATCCTTGATCCTGCTTTTCGGCATATACCGTTCGCGGATTTTCGCGGCGGTCTTTGACCCGTGGTCTGCGAGTCCATTGAAGTAACCTGCGTTTCGTTCCGAGATTCCGGGGCGCTTCATCACTTCGTAGTTTCCGGCAGCGTCCGATTCCATGCGTTCGATTTCTCGGACTGGCAGCAGGACGTATCCGAAATGCCGAACAACCGCATCGAGCCAACGCCGGGCAACGCTTTTGGTGTTATTCATGGTCTTTATTCCGGCGTGGCTCATGCGGAGTGGTTCGGCTTCATGAACACCATCCAGTGCGTCTTAGCCGTTTTTCCGCACCGTTGCCCCACGAGCGGACGCTCAGGAGTGAGCGCCAGTATTTGCGAGACTGGAACTTCGTGTTCGTTCCACTTGAAAATCAGCGTGCCTTCCGGCCGCAGGACGCGGAAGCATTCAGCGAAGCCGAGGCGCAGCATTTCTTTCCAGTCACCTTCGAGCTTGCCATATTTTTTCGCCTGCCAGCCTTTCTTGCCGGCGCGCACGAGGTGCGGCGGGTCGAACACCACGAGCGCGAACCGGTTGTCAGGCCACGGCAGGTTCGTGAAGTCCGCGATGACATCGGGATTCACTTCGAGCGTGCGACTTCCGCCACGGCTCGACACATCCGGCAGCACATGGGTTTCGCGGCGATTGTCCGCAAAGATGGCGCGTGAGTCTTTGCGGTCGAACCAGAACATTCGAGAGCCGCAGCACACGTCCACGACAGAAGCCGAACCAGTCGCTGGAGAGAATGCCGCCATCGCGGATTGCGTGTTATTCGGAGCGTTCATTGGGCGGCATCTCTCAGCTTGTCGTT
>JAYVCW010000444.1:0-4029 GCA_043749775.1 Acidobacteriaceae bacterium
AAAGGATTTGCAAATGTTACCCCTCGACCGAACGCGCGTTCCGGTCGAAAAACGGCACAAATAAATTACTTCTCCGCGACAATCGACTGCTTAGCCCGAGCCAACTCCGGACGCGCCGATCCGGCGCCCTCGCAGTCTTTGACCAGCGCAGCGTAGAATTCGGAAGCCCGCGAGGCCTGCCCGGCCGCCTCGGCCGCCTGACCCGCACCGTATAATCCGTCGAAGCGCTTAGGATTAAGTTTTAGGGCAGCGTGATATTCGGCGAGCGCTTGCTCCGGACGCTTCATCTCCATCAGCATGTCAGCGAGCATCTCGCGCGCCGGCATCGAGGTTTGTTCTTCGCCGACGGCGTCTTCGTGGTCGGCTGCTTTGCGCATGGCCGCGATCGCTTCGTCATTCTTGCCTTCGCCGAGCAAAATCCAAGCCGAGGCTTCGTTTTCATACGTTTCCGCTTCGTCCGAGATATAACTCTTTTTCTTCTCGAGGGCGTCTTTTTTGATCGCGACAACCTCCGCCAGATCTTTCTTCGCCTCGGGCACGTTGCCGCTACGTACGCTGCCGATTGCCTTCGCCCAGTAGGTATAAGCGCGATCTTCGGGAGTAGCTTCATCTATCACGGGTAACGCCGCGGCATCAGACCAGCGATGTAATTCGAGCGCGTACATAGCCGGGAATTTTGACAAGCCAAAAGTCTGCGTGTCGTTACCGTGGCTAGCCATGGCCATCGCGGGCATCTTCTTCACTTCTTCAATCACCTTCCATGCATCCGCCTCGCGGCCAATTTGAAGGTAGGCATAGATCAGGTAATCCATGGCATGAAACTGGTGGCCTCCGCCGCCCATTTTCATCTCGGTGGCCTTGCGGGTCAGAGCAATCGAGGCCAGGTTTGACTTGATTGACGCCTGCCAGTCACCGACGCGCGCGAAGATGTGCGACGGCATGTGCACCGCATGCGGAGCCGATGGCGCAATCGCCGCATAACGCCGCGCTGCCGGCAGTCCGAGTTGGGCTAGTTGCGGCTTGTCATAGGCGTGGATTAAGTAGTGCGCGATCCCCGGATGATTTGGCTCGATGTCGAACAGCTTCCCAAGGATTGTGCCCGCTTTCTTGCGGTTGTCGAAAGTCGTGTCGTTGTCAGGTGCCGAAGCGAGCAGTGAAAGCGCATAGAAAGCGGCCGCTTCGTGATCGTCTGGGTACCGCTGGTAGACGCGCTCCATCGCCGATGAATAGGCGTGTGCGCGTGCTTCGTGGTCCATCTTTTCGCTGTTTGAGTAGAAGGCATCGGCCGCGGCAATGTATCCACGCTCGCGATCATTCACCGCGCCCGGCTTCTCCGAAAGCTTGTGGGCCTTACGTAGTTCTTCCGAAGCCGACTTGATCGTGCCCGCGTCCGGATGATCCCAAAGCTCGTGCCACTCGCTCATCGCCACGCCCCAGTGAGCCATCGCGCAATTCGGATCGTGGCTGGCAAGTTCGCTGAAAGTGTTCTTCGATTCTTCGTACCAGAAGGAATGCAGCAGGGCGACCCCCTTCTCGAAATTCTTCTGCGACTCGGGCTTGCATGAGACAGGGAAGTGCACGGTGCCGAGTTGGTCGAGCGTCACCTCATCGTGATGGCTGCCATCGTCGGCCAATGCCGCCAGACAGCATGCGGCTGCTGTAAAAAGAATTAAGGTCAGTTTGCGCATGGATCCCCCTGACGGAGTCTAGTGGCCGGGGTAAGAGGGGTCAAGAAGAAGAGAATAGGCGACGCGCGAACAGGCCGCTAGAATTGTTTGAAACGTTGATCGCCAGACAAAGGGAAGAAGAACAATCACGCTCTTCTCCCCTTTGCGATAACGCGCGTTATTTCATCTTCGAAATATCGCACTTCTTTGATTCCATCTTCACGCTGCTAACCTTCATGGCCATCATCGTCATGGAGTCGTGGCTCATGCTGTCGATTTTCATCTTGTCATCTGACTTCATTGTGTCGTTGGACTTCGAGTCATTGGACTTCGAGTCGTTGCTCATCGAATCCGTTTTTTCCATCGTGCCGGTGACTTTCACCTTGTGGCCGACGTGCGGCTTCAGATCCTCTGAGCTCATCAACTGAACTCCGTCCGGATGCTTCTTATCCATCATCATGTACTTGCCATCTTTTTCGCCGATGCAACCGCTCATTGACATGGACTTGCCCGTCATGTCGTCGTGCTTCATTGAGGAATCGCTGGACATGCCCGACTGCGCCATTGCTGACATCGAACAAGCCAGCACCAGCATGAGCATACAACCCGATATTTTATGCATTATTTTTCTCCTTTTACGAATTGCTACGTTTTAGGTACGCGATCTGCGTGCCTTTGGATGCCCGGTCAGCAGTTTGCCGCCGTTCATCATCGCAGCATAGGATGTTCGGTTCACCCGGAAGTTACGGACGATCTCGAGTCAGTCAATGCCGGCAAGCGGAATACCGCCTTGACATTCAATCCGAAAGATGTAAGGGCGGTGCAGAAAGATTTGAAGAAAAAGGGATTCAAGTTTGACACCGAAGCCGACGAAAAGACTACCGGCCCGGCATTCGCGGTCTTGTTTGATCCAGACCACAATAAAATTCTTTTCGATCAACACTGATCAGGATCAACAGCGATCAGGCTGTCACGCCGGCAATCTTCCCGGCGTACCCGCAGGCATCTCGCCCCCATTAGCTAGCGGGAACGCCCGCGTCTCTACGGTCCGTCTAAGCCCGTCCCGCGAACTCTCGGCTCTCTGTAGATACTTTGATTTTTTCGTTCACTTTAATAAAAAGTGGCACCCGAATTTCGAGGCCGGTCTCAAGCTTGGCCGGCTTGGTAACCGTGCCGCTCGAGGAGTCGCCCTTGACCCCCGGTTCGGTCTCGGCCACTCTCAATTCCACAAAAATGGGCAAATCGATGCCGATGGGATTGCCGTTGAACTTGCGCAGTTCAATGATGGCCCCTTCGACAAGAAAATCCAACGCGTCGCCCACCATCGCCTCCTGCAAGGTCAAAGTCTCATAGCTTTCTTGATCCAAAAAATGCGAGCCATCGCCGTCGCTGTAAAGGTAGGAGGCCGGAACCGACTGCAAATCGGGATCCTTAAACTTGTCGTTGGCCCTGAACGACTTTTCGAAAACAGCGTTAGTGAGCAAGTTGCGCATCTTCAGGCGCACCAGAGTTTGCCCGCCCCGCGCGGTTGGAGTATTAACTACAGCCTCCAGGCATACGAACGGAATATTCTCAAACTCGAAAAACATCTTGCGCTTCACGTCAATCGCTTCGATTAGTGCCGCCATAGCCTCCCGTTTTTAGAGACGAGGCTTGCCTCGTCTTTGTAGCCGTCCTCTCTAGTGCAATAGCCCGAACACACCCACGCCATTAGTCGTTCCAACGTACACTTTGCCGTTGGCAATCGTCGGAGTAATAAACTTATTCCCATTGCCAAAATTATCGCGTCCTCCCGGGGCCTGACTTGAGTTATATAACTCCACTCCGAGATTATTAGCGCTGTAAGCATGAAGTACTGCCGGAGACGTATTCTCGGTTGCCCAAAGAATCAGGTTGCTTGCCAATGCGCCTGAAATGCTTGGCGTGGCCCCTGGAAAAGCAAAGCGCGTGCTGGTGGCCGATTTGGGAGTCGCGTTCAGCATGGCACTGCTATTGAAAGAGAACGCCTTGATGGCATCACCGACTGCACCATAATAAATTCGGTTATTAGCGAACGCAGGTGCAGAAAAAACCTCCCCACCTAGTCCCCCCTTCACTTCCTGGTACAGATTGCTGTTGTTGCTCGAGTTAAACTTTCCCATATTGTTGCGATTCGCCAGATAAATATTCGTGTCTTTTCCTGCGCCTACAACAAGAGAATGCACGATCCCGGCGGAGTCCTTGATATTCGGCAGTACCATCGCTCCGCCCGAGCCCAGATCTTCGTCCGCATTCGATTCGCTGACTGTGTTGTACATGTTGAAATAGTCAGCGACGGCCAGAATTTTGTTGGTCGTAGAAAGCTTCATGATCGCGTTGCCGT
>JAYVCW010000445.1:0-3324 GCA_043749775.1 Acidobacteriaceae bacterium
AACGGGAAGTAAACCCCCGCGGGCAGGCTTTCTTTGAACTCCGACGTCCAACGCTCCGGCCGAAACGCCTCCGGATTTGTGAAGTAAAGTGGATTTCGATGAGAGACATATTGCGATATCAATAATTCGTCTCCGGGACGCAGCGATAATCCGCTCGGCAATTGATCTTCTTCGACGGCCCGGCGATGCAAGGTCCAGACCGGCGGCAGCAGACGGAGGGATTCAGCCAGGACCATCTCGGTGAAAGTAAGGGCACTAATCTGCTCCAGATTGGGAGCACTGCCGCTAAGGACAGAGTCCCATTCTTTGATTAGGCGCATTTCAATGTCGCGATTTTGCAAAAGTAGATACCATGTCCAAGTCAAATGATTCGAGACGGTTTCGTGGCCGGCGAAAAGCATACTTGCTATTTCGTCGCGCAATTGCTGGTTAGACATGGCGGCGCCATTCGGGAGGCGCGCCTCAAGTAACATGGTGAGAAGATCCGGTGGCGGGTTGGAAAGCATGCGACGACATTCTATTATCTCGCTGATTAGCCGATCGATCCGCGCCACCGCATCCTTGTATCTCCGATTTGTCGGAGTCGGTAACCAAAGTGGGAGCGGAACTTTCCGTTGTCTACGGGTGATCAGCCGTTGGGCAGTGGTAAAAGCGCTGCCCAGGTCTCGCGCGGTCGTTTCCGTATCGACCGTGAACAGTGCGGCTGATGCGATGACCAATGTCAGGTCCATCATCTCGATCGAGAGATCAACGACCTGGTCCGTGCGCCAGTTGCTCACATGCGCCGCAGCTAGTGATGCCATTTGCGAGGCGAGGCGAACGATACTGGAGCGATGAAACATGGGCTGCATCACTCGGCGCTGCTGCGAGTGCAGAGGTTCCTCACTGGTAACTACTCCGGCACCAAAAAGTTCCTTGCTGACGGCAAGGCCGCCGGCTTTGTGATAGTTTCGTGGATTAACGACAAGTAGATGGTGGACATCCTTCGGGTTGGTAACAAGGTAGGTCGGCCTGAGTAGAGGGAAATGAACGGTCTCGCCGTATTCGCTTACCAGCCGACAGAGATACTCGACTAATCCGTGCCGAAGTGTAGGGAGATCGCGTAGCAGCCGCAGACGCGAAGGGCCGGCTGCACTCACGGCGCGGACCTATCCGGACCGAACCGGGGGCGTAGTTGAATAAAGTTTACGGCCCACCATTGCGCGGGATGACTTTGCACGTCATTCCAGAGAAGGCTTAACCAGTGGCGCATGATATCTTCTACTTTGCTCGATGCTGGATCGCACTCAGTCTCAATCGCCGGGGTGAAGTCAACATGCGACCTACCATGGTCATCGTGGAAACTGCGTGCCCAGATGACTGGCACGCGTTGTCGGAGTGCCATGATAGCCGGTCCTGGGTCCATTGATAACTCAACGGGTCCGAGCGGAGTCCACCGACTCTGTCTCGGACGCACGCTGACGTCGATCGTTAAGTATACGATATTACCCGATTGGAAGCGTGAACGAGCGAGATCGTGAGCATCCTTGCCTACATCCACTACCGACACATCATATCTGGTTGCCAACATGTGCATATGCCGTGTGATCCGTCCTAAAGCGGGATTGGCTAGCGCGGTCGGTTGGAGTCGGCGCGCGGCCAGAGCTCCCAAGACATGCCACCAAGTGCCGGTGTGCCCGGATATAATTAAAACGCCTCGGCCTAGAGCACGGACTCTTTCTAAATTGTCCATGCCGTGAGCAACAATCTTCCTAAGAAGCAGATCGGGAGTCTCTATCGCGAGGCGGGCATTGTGCGTTTGTAATCGCGCGAGATATCTTAAGTGTTCCTGACGAAGCTCATGCAGCTGGCTACCTGGCTTACTTGGGAAAAGTAGCCTGAAATTGGCGCGCCTGCGCGCGTAGAACGGGGAAGTGAGGAGTGGCACTAACCTTCGAGCTATCTTATGTGAATGCTCCTCGGGGCCCTCGCGTAACTGAGCAGAGACTGCGGCATCTATACAAAAATAGGCCTCGGCTGCGCGATTCCCTAGTCGGCGGGCCAGGCGTCCCGCGGAGTTACGCGCGGCGGCAAGCGAACCAATCATGCTACACGGGGCGCGAGTGGAGCCCAACTCCATGGCCACCATTGGTCGGGATGACGCGTGACTTCGACTTGGAGGGGCTGCAAAGCGCGTTGAAGCAGTTCCGCCGCTGCCTCGTGCCTGTCACAAGCAGAGTGATCAACCTCGAGCGGACTAATCTTGAGTAGATGTCGGTTATCGCCGATGCGCAGACTCTGCACACAAAGTATGTCAGCGCGCTGTCGCAGGGCGAGCAGCGCCGGGCCGAGGTTAACCTTCGACAGCGCCTCACCGAATGGCAGCGAGTAGTTGTGTTTCACGACGACGGGGAAGTCTATGAACATTCCGAACATTCCGTTTCGCTGCAGGGTTTCCTTTAGTACTCTCGGAAGGTTCTGCCCGAGTAAACAGCGTTGCACATTCCAGCTCGCTAACATCCTCGTAAGTAACTTCTCAATGAAGCCGAGTGGCACGGTGACATCGCCCAGCATGATATCCATGCCATTGCCAGCAATCGTTAAATGGTAGCCGCGCAAACCGATACCCGCCGCGATCGCCCCGGGATCGCCAAGATGATTTAGGAACAATATGACGCCACGACCGGCGCCCCGAGCGCTCTCTAAATGCTCTTCTCCGTTGAGAGTGATGCGGTCTGTTAGTTCGTCGTGGCGCATGCCGTAGAACCTCGCCATCTCTATGATGGTTAATCCGACGTGGTGTAGATGTGAGCGCCACACCCCCGTTGCTCGTGTGGGGGATAGTGAATGGCTCCCGAAAAACAAGCGTAAGCGGGAGATAACTTCGTCGCGCCGGCCTGCGTGATAGCAACGGCCAATAACTTTGGCGAACTTAAACGCGAAGGAGGCCGGAACCGTCGCAAGCGATCCCAGAAACAGAAGTACGATCGGTTTACTACATCCTACAAGAAAATGAAGAAGCCGAACCTTAAGGCGACGGCGCCAGGTCTGCCCTGCCGGCATCACCGCCCCACAGCCAGAAGCGACTTGGCGCCGGTGTCTACTTCGTTGTGCGCGCCCGCGAGCTTCAGGATCTTCGTTGCAGCCCTTTCGAGGACGCGATGGCCCCGAAGAGTATTCCGGACTTCCGCCAAATCATTCCGGATGGTTTGGCGGCGTCCGTTATTTTCTAGGATAGCGAGTGCTTCATTGCACAACCGATCACTGGTGAAGTCCCCCTGAATGAGCTCGGGTACTACTGCGCGATCAAGGATGATATTCGGCGTGGCAATAAACTTAGTCCTC
>JAYVCW010000446.1:0-2569 GCA_043749775.1 Acidobacteriaceae bacterium
GTGCTGTACTCATAGGCCCATCCGATCCGCATCTGCGCAGCTCCGCGAGCAATATTTGTCTTTTCGATTTCCGATCCAGTTTCCGCAAAAGTGGCAGGAATACTCGCGCTCGATCAGATGTTCAGAGCATTGCAGAACGCCAATTGCTTCTTCGTCGTCATCGTCATCCGTGCCATATTGCAAGTGGTCAATTGCCCGCTGCACCACGATCAGCCCTTCATCTTCCACGCTGTCGTCTCTTCGCTCTGACGGTGCATCGGCTCCGTATCTTCCAGTTATCCAGCTGTCTAGTCCTCGCAATTCGCTCACGGCCACCTCTTCGCTTCTTCTCCAGACGGCTTAACTGCTGGTAGAACGTCTTTGTCTTCGACTAAGTACGGCGCTACAAACTTGAGGCAGAAAATCAGGCGCTGCATTTCGCCCAGTTCGCGCTCTTTTTCGCGAAGAACGTCGTTGATGTCTTTCACTGATTCCTCGCTAGAACTCGATCCACGTGCTCAACTATTTCGTCGACTCTCGGCCTCGGTACATCGTCCGACCGGAATATTTCCGCAAGGATGGCTATTCCGCGGCGACACGCTCCCGCGCCTTGATTCGAGCAGCATTCGCATTCCGCCCGATGCTTCAGGAATTCCGTATTGATCTCGGCTATGGTCATTTCCCGCCTCCAAACAGATTGCTGCGCCAGACTCGATGAAGGTTGCCGTTCTTCTCTGGACGCTTTGACCTTTGAACTCGATCCGTTGCGGTCATGTATTTAAGAGTCTTGGAAACTTCCTTCATGCGCGGTCCCAGGGCCGCTAGGTTGTGCGTGGTCGGCGGATAGGGAAGGGCTTCCAGCTTCGCGAGAACATCATCGACCGTAAACTCCGGCTTTTCGGTGGCTACGTTTTGAATGCAACCGTCAATCCAACGCTTCCATGTCGCGTCGGCGTTTTCGTCCGCAGTCGCCATCCCGATCTGCGCTGAAACCGGCAGCTTCTTATCCCAATCGAGTTCAAATTGCAGCTTTTCCTTCAATGCGTGTCCAAAATCAAAGTGAGTGCTCATGCGTCAGCCTCTCCGCCATTCATGTATTGCAAAGCTCTTAATGTCACTTGATCTCGGGCGATTCTTAGGCGCCGAATAATGGAAAAGATGGCCTCGGCCTGGTGTTCGTTGTCATCCTGAAAGTCGGCGCGCCAGTAGAAGTCAAATAGCCATCCGTCGAGATCGGTGAAGTCGTTCATCTTCGATAAATCCACAGGCCAAACTCCAGCAGCCCGATTCCTGAAATCCAAGTCATCACAGCGACGGCAACGCCAATCAGTAATCCGTGAAACACATCTAGGTACTCAGTCTCTGGAAGTTCGTGCATCGCTAAACTCCTCATTCACAAGGGTGATAGTGATATCGGTACTCAAGATCCGTAAACGTCCCGCGGCAAATGGAGCAGTCATTGTTTCCCGTTGCCGGCAAAAGGGAATTGAAGATTGCGAAATCATGCGTCGCTTGCCGGACGGCAAATTCCCGGCCATGCCCTTTGTCGATCAATCGTTCGATCATCTTTTCGAGAGTCATGCTGCTTTCTTCCGTGCCCTTCCTTTGCGTGCCATGTCTGCCATGTTCTCGGCGTGCGTTCCAAGGAACAAATGGTCGGGATTAAAGCACTCCGGGTTGTCGCACTCGTGCATCACGCACATATTTCTGGGAATCAGCCCCTTGTAGTGCTCGAACGAAATGCGGTGCACAGGGAATTTGTAGCCGTCGAAGATAATCACGCCGTAACCTTTCGCGTTTCGGTAGCTCTCCCAATTCCAGCAACAATTCGTCGCGCCGCGCCAAGGTGACAGGTGGAAGAAAAATTCAATTAGGGCCGAGTTTTTCGCAGACTGGAACAGTTCTGCGGCCGTGGGCGGAAATCTTTTGAAGGTCATAGTCTCAATCGTTGCTAATAGTTAAGAAAGTTATCCACGCTTGCACAGGCATCTACTACTACTACTAGATAAATAGAGGGAACCAAGAGCATGATCCTGCTCATCCGAAACACTCCTGCGCACAGAGATGGCAGTAGTAATCGCCAGCTACGACATATAAATTCGCGGGGGTTTGGCAGATCACACAACGCGGCAGAGCTTTTACTTCCGAACGCTTCGATAAGGCGTTCGATAGCTCTCCAAGAACTTCGTCAGTCAGACTCATAAAACTTTTCCCTTTCTCTTTTTGAAAAGATCGGGCGGCTCCTCAACCGCCCGAATCCCGGTTATGCGGCTCGCTGGCCGACGTTGGTTAATCCCGCATCGCTGATGAATTTCTTCTCGTCGATGTTCGGATTTGTCTGCTTGATTCGTTCGAGCAGGCTCTTGGCGAATACGGATAACAACTTCTGCTCGTGTTGATTTTGTGAGATTTTCGTTACGTGGTCAGAGAGCACCTGGGTAATCGTGGTTAAGGGAACCGTGACATCTTTCCCTTCCTGGCCTTGCATGATGGGCTTGCCGTACTGAGTTTCCATTTGGTTTTCGTCTCCTCTGTGTTCAATTTTTGCCTTGCGGCAAACTCGTTAAACTGCTTTTCTCGTGACCATCTC
>JAYVCW010000447.1:0-5612 GCA_043749775.1 Acidobacteriaceae bacterium
TCGGATTGTTTATCGCGGTGGTGTGGGCGCTGGATGAACTTGCCGCGGTCGCCAATATTCCGCGAGTCTGGCGGGCGGTCCCGGTTGTGACCGTGATCCTGATGTTTGGAGGGCTTACTTCAAGGCAGATCAAGCATTGGCATGACGATGAAACTCTATGGCGCTACACGCTTCGCGTTACCCATGACAATTATGTCGCGCACAATAATCTGGCGCTTATGTATTCGAGTGCCGGACGATCGGAAGAAGCAATTGAGCAATTTCGTAGCGCCCGCTTACTGCACAAATATCCGGCAAAGCAGGTGCTGGTACTCGCGTTTTACGAATTGAGCCACGGGCATCCGCAGGACGCCATTGAAGAATGTAATTCGGTTTTAGCCACGACCTCTGACCCGCAAGCGGAAGGTGTCGCCTGGGGAGAAATCGGCCAGGCCCATCTGCAGATGCGCCAGTACGATCTCGCCGCCGCAAGTTTTATGCACGCGCTTCAGCTAACTCCAGACAACGTCATGGCGCTATCTGGTTCCGGGGTTCTCGATTTGCGTCAAGGCCGAATCGATGCCTCCGTCTCGCATTTACTTCAGGCTGTGAATAACGACCCGAGCGATGTTAATTTTCTTTTACTGGAGGAGGCGCTGCGGCGCGACGGACGAATTGTCGACGCAGACAGAGCGTTGGCGGAAGCAAAAAGAGTGAGCCAGGATTTGCGCGCGGCTCAAAATTCCGCCGCACAGGTGCTCGCCGTTGCGGGTCTCCACCCAATAGCACGTCGAACATCTGACTTTCCGGCTACGACGAGCGCTTCGATAACAAACAAGTGATGTCGTCGTGTTGGAGAGAGTTTCCCACAAAGTGATCTCTCTGCGAGTGGAGTAAGCAGGATTTCAATCCAGTTTCGGCGGACCCTTTTGTGAAACGGCTCGGCGGCGAGTGCAGGGAGCGCTCAGAACAACCCCATCTGTACAATTTCCGCCCTTTTCTCGCTCCTCCGAAGATCACCGGAATTCGGGAACCCATATTTTCTGCGCAAGGCTGCCATCAGTTGTGACAAGCGCTGGGCATAGCTCTTCGGCAGAAACGCGCTGTCGGCGTAACGAGTGCGATAGCGGCCGACTGCCTCCGGGAAGTTCTGCTCAAGCCAAGGCAAGAATATCGCGGCTGAACAGGGCTTCAGGAAAAGGCCGTTAGCATAGATATACTTCGCCCCTGCATCTCTGGCTGCGATGACCAGGGCTTCGAGGTCGCGAGGCTGATCGGTGATCTCGGGCAGCACCGGTGCGCATATGACCCCGGCGTCAATGCCAGCGAGGTTCAATTGCCGGACCGCCTCCATCCGCAAGTCTGGCCTCGGTGCGCGCGGCTCGAGCTTGCGGGCAAGGTCGATGTCCATCGTAGTAACAGTGATATTCACAAAGACTTGGTTGTGTTCGGCAATTCGGCGGAGTACGTCGGCGTCGCGCGTCACCAGATTTGATTTCGTAACAATGCCGATCTCTAAGCCGGAATGCTTTGCCAGTTCCTCAAGAATTGCGCGGGTGATTTCGAAACGCCGTTCCGCCGGTTGGTAAGGGTCGGTCGCGGTGCCGATCGCAATCTGCTCTCCGACTTTGACCTTCTTCAGCTCCGACCGTAGGAGACCTGCCGCTTGCTCCTTCACAAATATCTTGCGCTCAAAATCGACGCCGTTTCTGAGCTCCATAAACTCGTGGGTATAGCGTGCGTAGCAGTACTTGCAGGCGAATTCACAACCGCGATAGGGATTGATCGCCCAATGGAATGGAAGATTGCGGTTACTGACCACCCGGCTTAGCAAAGATCGTGCTGCCAACGTGAAGTATTCGACGTTGTGTGCTTCACGCAGCGATTGGCTATCGGCTGCGATTCGTGCGATGCCGACGAGCTTGGTACCGGGGTGCGATTCTTCAAAGAGAACGGGAGAATCCATTTCAAGGTGTGCCTGTTCGCCTGGTGTTGGTGCGAGCATCATGTTCGCCATATGTTCGCCATCAACAATAGGCTGGGCGACGGATTTTAGTCAAGCGATCAACGGGTGTGTTTGACTGCTAACGATATTTCCGGTAATATCGAAACATAATGGAAGCTAAATCAAGACCGGAGTCCAGCGAGCGCGTTGCGCGCTACGCGGATATGTTCTCCGCCATGGGAACGGAAGCGCGTCTGCGAATCGTGCAACTTCTTCTCTCTGCGCACCCTGATGGTTTGGTGGTTGGCGAAATTCAAGACGAGTTGGAAATTCCTAACTCCACCCTTTCTCATCATCTCGATAAATTGCGCCATGAGGGTTTGGTTCGGGTCGAGCGCAAGGGGACGTTTCTCCGCTACACCGCGAATACTGACGCCCTCCGCGAGATTGTTCAATTTTTGTATGCCGAATGCTGCACCCGGAACCAAGCGCTTAAACCGCGCGATCTAGTCCAATTCTGCAAGTAGGAGAAAACAGTAATGTCGGACAACACTCTCACGACGCCAAGCGGCGATATGAAAAATATAGTGAAAGAGAAGTATGGAGAAGCGGCGCTGCGCGTAACCAACAAAACCGGTGGCAGCGGTTGCTGCGGGTCGGCGCCGAACAGCGGATTGTCTTGCGATCCGATTACCGCGAATTTGTACGACGCTTCGGAGGCATCGCAAATTCCGGAAGATGCCATGCTTGCCTCGCTGGGCTGCGGAAATCCAACCGCCCTTGCGAAACTCAGCCCCGGAGAAATCGTGCTCGATCTTGGCTCTGGCGGCGGAATCGACGTGCTGCTTTCGGCGCGGCGAGTTTCTCCCGGTGGCAAAGCCTACGGCCTCGACATGACTGATGAGATGTTGGCCCTCGCGAACGAAAATAAGCGCAAGGCGGGAGCGCAGAATGTCGAGTTTCTCAAAGGCGAGATCGAGAATATTCCGCTTCCCGATAATTCGGTTGACGTGATTATTTCTAACTGCGTTATCAATCTTTCTTCGGACAAAGATCGAGTGCTTCGTGAGGCCTTTCGTGTTCTAAAGCCGGGCGGGCGGTTTGCGGTGTCTGATGTGGTAACCCGCGGCGAGATGGCTCCGGAAATTCGCCAGAGCGTGTTGGCATGGGTTGGATGCGTGGCTGGTGCGCTCGACGAAACCGACTACAGTAATAAGTTGTCAGCCGCGGGTTTCGAGCAGATCGAAATCGAGCCGACCCGCGTATATCGCATCGAAGACGCTCGCGAATTCCTCTCGGCCTCGGGTATCGATGTGGATGCGATTGCCGCGCAAGTGGATGAGAAGTTCTTGAGCGCTTTCGTCCGCGCTGTGAAGCCGCCCGCGAACGGAGCATGCTGTGGGCCAACGTGCTGCACCTAGCGAGGGCATTCGAACTTTTGTTTCGGTCTTGCGGTCTATAAAGCTTACAAACGGGATAACAAACTCGATCATGAAGTCGCGCCCGTACCCGGTGCTCGTTTGACAATCTTCATCGCCTCCACGTAACGTCGAATTTTTAGGTTGGTTTGGATTTCGCAGTGGAGGCAGGATGAGATTACGCATTTCTGTTCTACAAACTGTCATAGTTTGTTTTGTTGCTTGTCTCGTTCTGAGCACTCTTGCCCTCGCTCAGGATTTGGCTTCGTTCGAAAAGCGCACCACCGTCAAAAAGCTGCCTAACGGCCTGACAGTTATTATCTGCGAGCGCCCTGAGGCTCCTGTTTTTTCGTTCTTTACTCATGTTGATGCCGGATCGGTGCAAGATCCGATGGGAAAAACCGGTCTCGCGCACATGTTCGAGCACATGGCATTCAAGGGAACGGACACGATCGGCACGCGCGATTATGCGGGCGAGAAAGCAGCCTTGGCGAAAGTTGAAACGGCTTACGGCGAATATCTTGCCGAGCGCGACAAGCCAGTCGATCGCGACGAGCAGAAGCTGAAGCAACTTGAACAGACATGGAAGGATGCCATGGCCGCGGCGGATAAATTTTCTGCGCCGTATAACAACGAATTCGGAAAGATTGTCGAAGGCGAAGGCGGAGAAGGGATGAATGCCTTCACCGACTATGATGAAACCGCCTATCACTATTCGTTTCCGGTGAACCGCCTTGAGCTCTGGGCTTATTTAGAGTCAGAGCGCTTCATCCATCCTGTGATGCGTCAGTTTTACAAAGAGCGCAACGTCGTCATCGAAGAGAGACGAATGCGAACCGACAGCAATCCGGTTGGGCGCCTGCTGGAGCAGTTCACGGAAGAGGCATTCGCGGCTCATCCTTATCACCGCCCAACCATCGGATTTTTGTCGGACTTGAATTCGTTCTCAGCAACGGACGCGCAGAACTTCTTCAATACTTACTACGTCCCGTCGAACATGGTCGTGGTTGTGGTCGGAGCCGTGAAAGCTTCGGAGGCAATGCCGGTTGTCGAAAAATATTTCTCGCGTATTCCGTCGCGCCCAACACCTGATACAGCTACGACGACAGAGCCGCCGCAGGGTTCAGAACGCACCGTGGTGCTGCATGAACAATCGCAACCCCTTTATCTCGAGGGCTACCACCGCCCTGATTACCGCAGCAAAGACGACCAGGTCTACGACGCAATTGCCGACCTCATGTCGAATGGGCGCACGTCGCGCTTGTACCGCGCTCTGGTTAGAGATAAGCAGATTGCTTCTGATTCCGCGGGCTTCACTGGACTGCCGGGAAATAAGTATCCACATCTTTTTGCGTTCTACGCGTTTCCGATTCCCGGACACAAGCCGGAGGAAATGGCGACGGCGATTCACGCCGAGATCGAGCGCCTGAAGAAAGAAGACATCACGGATGAAGAATTAAAGATGATTAAAACGCGGGCTAAAGCCACTTTGATTCGATCGCTCGGCTCGAATGAAGGGCTGGCATTTGCGCTGGGCGTTAACCAGTCGCGGTATGACGACTGGAGAGAGCTCTTCCGCTCGGTTGACCGGATTGAAAAAGTGACCAAGGCAGACATTCGTCGCATAGCAAATGAAATATTCGTTCCGGAGAACCGCACCGTGGGGATTATTCAATTCGTCCCTCCGACACCGGGTGCGAGTCCCGATGGCCAACCGGGCGCGCGACCAGAAGGCCAGCCGCAGGGAGGTGGACAGTGAACTATATGATCCGGCGATCTCTCTCTTGGCGCTCTCTCTCTTATTCTTGCCTCATGGTTGGCTCCTTTCTTTGTCTTTGCACCGTGCCTTTGTTCGCTCAAAAAAACCAGCCGTCGACCGGCGATCAGCAGTGGAAACAGATTCCGATTCCCAAACTGCCGGAGTTCCGTCCGCCGGAGCCAAAGCGCATTCAACTGCCGAATGGCATGGTGGTGTTCCTGCAGGAAGATCACGAACTGCCGATGATTGGCGGTACGGCTCGAGTTCGAGGCGGCGAACGCTCGGTTCCTGCCACGAAGTCTGGCCTGATGGATGTCTATGGCGAAGTCTGGCGAACGGGCGGCACCAAGACAAAGACCGGCGATCAACTGGATGACTTTCTCGAACAGCGCGGAGCCAAGATCGAAACCGAAGGAGGGGTTGAATCCACTTCGTTGAGCTGGAACTGTCTGAAGGAAGATTTTGACGATATTTTCCCGCTCCTGGCTGATCTGCTTCAAAATCCCGAGTT
>JAYVCW010000448.1:0-4589 GCA_043749775.1 Acidobacteriaceae bacterium
CGGCAACCGGATCGGGATCATATATCTCCATCGCAGGTGCCAACTCTCGCCCGGTAACGGGGACCATGAGATTCGGGTACGCGAAAAATTTGATTCGCACTTCCCGAGCCTCTTTTCCCATTCAGGAAAAGGGGTTTTGTGTTAACTGGGTATTTTTTCCCGGCTCGTCCCGTCAGTCACAGAAGGTAGATATATGACTACGTCGAGCCACGGGCAAAATACCTCGCGTCAAAATACGACCAGCGCCTACGAGCTCCGGTGCCGCGAATGCGGCAAAGCCTGGGGCAACCAGCCGCGCAGCATTTGTGAAGATTGTTTCTCTCCCCTCGAAGTTAATTTTGATTACGAATCCATTCGGCCGCGCATTTCGCGCGATTTGTTCGCGTCGCGCGCGCCGAATATGTGGCGCTACCGCGAGCTTTTGCCGCTTCCAGCGGGATTCGAGCCTGCTCTGCCCGTAGGGTTCACGCCGCTGCTCCACGCTCCGCAACTCGGGGCGAGGATAGGGTCGCGCAAGCTGCTCGTTAAGAACGACGCAGTGTGTTTGCCGACTTTGAGCTTTAAAGATCGCGTTGTCTCCGTTGCCCTGGCGAATGCGCGCAGTTTTGGATTTGATACTGTCGCCTGTTCCTCCACCGGAAATCTGGCTAACTCCGTGGCGGCGCAAGCGGCTCGCGCCGGATTGAAAGCTTGGATCTTCATTCCCTCCGATTTAGAGCCGGCAAAAATTCTCGGCACACAGGTGTTTGGAGCCGAACTCGTCCGCATCAATGGCAGCTACGATCACGTGAATCGCCTGTGTTCGCAGATCGCTGATGAGCATCGTTGGGGCTTCGTAAACGTTAATCTGCGTCCGTACTACGCGGAAGGCTCGAAGACGGTGGGCTACGAAATTGCCGAGCAATTGGGCTGGACCCTGCCCGATAACGTCGTTGTGCCAATGGCGGGCGGGTCGTTAATCACGAAAATCAAAAAGGCGTTTGACGAATTGATTCTGCTTGGGCTGGTCGAACCGAAGGCAGTGAAATTTTTCGGCGCCCAAGCGACCGGATGCTCCCCGATTTCGACCGCCGTAAAACAATGCGCTTCCGAAATCGAGCCGCAACGCCCGAATACAATTGCCCGATCGCTCGCGATCGGCAATCCAGCCGACGGCCATTACGCGATCCGAGCCATTGCGAAGAGCGGCGGCTGGTCGGAAGATGTGTCGGACGCCGAAGTTGTAAACGGCATTCAACTGCTTGCCGAGACCGAAGGTATCTTTACCGAAACCGCAGGCGGCGTGACCGTCGGATGCGCGCGCAAGCTCCTCAAACAAGACCGAATCCTGCCCGAGGAAACAACCGTGCTCTGCATCACCGGCAATGGACTGAAGACGACTGACGTTTTGTCAGATAAATATCAGGCGGAAGTTCCAATCGCTCCAAAGCTGGTCGAGTTCGAAGCATACTTGTCCGCCAAAGTGGCAAACGGGCCCGCAGCACTTGAAGAGGCTGCCGTAGCCAGCTAAAACTCGCCGTAGAGACGCGGCCAGCCGCGTCTCCCACGGCAAGGGTTGAGAGCTGATGAACAAGTCGGTCGAACGCGAATGTGTAGATGGAGATAGAGGTTCGAGAAATTTTATGAGTATCACAGTCCAAATTCCAACCGCATTGCGCCGGCTGACTTCCGGAACGCCGCGCCTGACCTGCTCCGCCGCCAACCTGAACGAGTTATTTTCCGAGCTTGACTCCCAGTTCCCCGAACTGAAGCCGCACTTGCGCGATGAAGCCGGCGACATTCGCCGCTTTTTGAATGTTTATGTGAACGAAGAAGACATTCGTTTTCTCGGCGGCGCATCGTATGCGTTTAAAGATGGCGACGAGGTTCTGCTTGTGCCTTCAATCGCAGGCGGAAGCCGGTAAAGCTCCGGAATAGGTAGTGAGAGTCGGCTTAGATCAGCTGGGCGGGCGGGGTCGCTCTTCCCCAATTCTGATTTTCACGATGATTCGCTGAGAGGATTCGCTCAGATGCTTCGCTGAACGATTCGGTGAACGATTCGGTGAACGATGCCTCGCTATTGTTAGTTTGCAGGAAAGAGATCGCGGATGGAACGGGTGATCGGAACGATCTTCGCGGTTTCTTGCGGCAGGCGAAAAACAAGATTCGTGGCAGTCTGAGTTGAGCGGCGGTTAAAGACTTCAGGCTGGCTTCTCACTTTCGTCGCTTCTGAACTGTCTTCGCTAGCCTTGTTCGCGCTCGGCTTGAAGTCGCGGTAGAGCCGCAACCATATGAAGCGGCCCACGCGACTCATCCGTACCTGCCCTGGACTCAGCCGAGACGTGTAGCTCGAGGCGATGCGTGCCATCTCGCCCAAGTCTGTCATGGGACCGAATTCGACATCTCCGGGGCGAGCAAGCTGACGCATGGCCTCGAGTTGGCGCGCGACCGCTTCACGCCCGGCCACACAGGGCAAAGTGTGGCACTCGAGAATTTTTTCGATCGCATAGAGCGCAGCATGATCGACGCGTTCTCCAAAGGCGAGATACAGCGTATTGCTCCCGGCCACGTAGTTAAGAGGGAGCATTTGATAGGCTTCGAGAATGGCTAATGGAATGTCTCCCGGAAGGTAGTGCGCGGAAGGATCGAAAGATGTCGCCACCGGGCATCCCCATTGCAAGGCCAGCGCCTTGGTAACTTCACTTTCACTCGCGAAGCCGAGCTTCTCAATCCACTCCCCAATTTTTCCGTAGCATGCGCTGCGTTGTGCTTCGAGCGCGGCCTGAACTTCTATCGGCGTGAGTTTTCCGCGCGCCACCATAAGCAATCCCAACGGAATTCGATTGGCCGGTCGCTTGGCCGCAGGGATTCGGCGTAACGACGCCAACTGTTCCGTGAGCGCAGATTGCAGGCAACGCGGTTGGCAATAGTACGCGCCATCCAAATGCGTGCCGGGCTGCAAGCAACGCTGCCTAACCTCATGCCACCATGAACTCGAACGCGAGCAAGTCGACAGCGCGCAGGCATGGAACCCACGACGTGGGAAGCATCCGGTTAGCAATTTCCATCTTGCGGGCATGAAAAGTTTTGTCAAATTGATCATTGTCCTCGCGTCATCTCAGGGCCTCCGCGAATAAGCTGGCGTTTAGCTCATGCATTCGGCTGCGGATTAACGACTTCCGTGACCCGCAATCCATATTTCCCGTCGACCACAACGACTTCGCCCTGCGCGATCAATCGCCCATCGAGCAAAAGATCTACCGGAGAATGCAAGGCGTTATCGAGCTCAATTACGATCCCGGCGCTCAAAGCGAGCACGTCACGCAACTGCATCCGCCGCGTCCCAAAGCGAAGTTTGACATCGAGGCCAACGTCCATCAGTCGGTTGTAATTTGATACCTCCGCTGCGGAAGGAGGAGGTATCGCTGGTGCCGCAGCCCTTGCCGCAGACGGTTGCACGGCCGGCGGAGGCGCAGGAGTGACTTCCGGATTTGGCTTTAGCAAGAGAGCCCCGGCGAGAGTTGGGCTGATCTGGATCCCGATCGCGATTTCGCGGCCTGCCTCATCGCGGGTTCGCAGCGAGACATCTGCTTCTGCGGTCCAAGCCGGAGCCGACCCCGTCTCAAGCGACAATTTGACTTGGCCACCCGCCATCGACGCCAGTGCCGTGGCGGCTAGGCCAGAGATCTGCCGCAGCAACTCTTCGAGCGCTTCTTTGTGCTCGGTCGAAACACTTTCCGCCACCGCATCGGGAGAGCCATCGGCCGGAGCTGCCGGCTCGGGCTCGCCAAGAAACTTCGTAGCGAATCGTTTGGCCGAGGCCACCGGCAAGCGTAGAACCATCTCGCCTTGCGCCGCCCCACCCGCAGTGACGGTGTAATAAAGATCGGTAGGGGTCGAAGGAAACCGCTCGGGAGAGATCTCGAAGACGGCTCCCTGGCCGGAACCCGCGCCGGCCACCTGCGTCAGCACGCCTTGAAAACAGGACCGCCAGGCTTCGCACCACTCGAGAATGTCGGCGCGAAGTGCAACAGCTGGTTTGCTTACTGGTTTGCTTATTTGTGCGATATCGTCGTCAGCCATAATTTATTCGTCCAATACGTAATCTCTTTGCATCCCTTATTGAGGCGATAGAACCGGGTTGTCCATCGAAATTACCCTTGCCGCCCGATGTCCTTCGACCCGCACTGGCGAAGCGGAGCAGAGACGCACCGCATCGACTGACATCTGTGCTGCAGCCGTGGAGTCGATTGAAAATGTGAGCAAGTCTCCGGGAGCCAAGGTACTCAGCTTGGGCGCAGCCACCAGAAGGTGCGGCAGCGATAGTTCGACCGGAAAAAAGCAGTTAAGCATTTTTTTCTTGATTTGAAGGCGTGCTTCGACTGAGGTGCGCGGCCGCTGGTAGTTAAAGTCGGCAGAGATTTTCCGCAGCAAGGCATTCGACACGACGGCGGGGATTGCCAGGTTGAGGGTGCCCCGCACGTCTGCCATTTTTATCTCGAAGCTCAGGCAGAGATTTTTTTCCTCCGGAGGCATGAGCCGTTGGGTTTGAAGAATCGACTGCCGTTGCGCGAATTTGAACTCGAGCGCGATCGCCTGCCAGGTGGTCT
>JAYVCW010000449.1:0-16439 GCA_043749775.1 Acidobacteriaceae bacterium
GTCAGGACCCTGCCGTTAGGGTTTGATGTCTCCACACGCCGCTGCAAGATATTTAGTAGAGAAGCTAACGTGAACATTCATGGTTCTCTCCCCATTGGATGCGACGGCCTCCATGGTGCCTTGTCCCTTCTCTGAGTCAAGAACGTCCAGCACGAGAGTTCCATCGGTTTTCGACCCCTTCTCTTCGCAATGTAGCTTCGCTTCGAACTTATTGCTCGTAGAGGTCAGGACGGTACGACTACACCCTGGGCGGTCGGTGCCAAAGACTAGATCCTTTTCCAGTTTTTCCCTGGTAATACATTCCTTGTGCGTCTTGGTGGTCGGGCCGACAACGTTACCTAAGCCTTTTTCGAGGCTCGCTCGCTGCTCTGGCGTCAGCTTGGCCAATTGTTCTGGAGACATCGGGATCTGTCCGGTCATTGAATGGGTTGTGGTGATCTCCCAGAGCCCGACTTTGACGTCGAGCGGAGTGACTCTGTCGGCCGCTTGCACCGAAAGCGCAGCGCAGAGAAGTACCGCAAAAATGATTTTGCATCGCATTCCGCGGCCTCCCGGGGCGTGCCGCAACAGCGCCGATCAATATGTCACAGTCCACGGCTTCGAGCAATAACTTTGTCTTTCGCTCGTATTGCGCTGGCCAATGGTCGAGCTGCACCTGTCCTGTACAAATAAGATGGCTTGCTTTTCAAAAACCGGACATAATGCTGTAGGGCTTGCCAGTCGCTCCAGGGACTTCATCGGTGTCCACCAAGGCGTTGTATCTCAAACCTAGAACTTTGGACGAAGCGATTACGCTGCTTGCGTTAACTCCTGCGCGCATTCTGTCAGGCGGCACCGATTTTTACCCGAGTCTTGGGGATCGAGTCGTCCGCGACAACGTGATCGATATTTCGGCTCTCGCCACACTGCGCGGGATTACCCACGAGCCAGATCACATTCGCATCGGCGGGCTCACGACCTGGACAGACATTATCCGCGCCCCGCTTCCCCGCTGCTTCGACGCTTTGAAGAGCGCAGCGCGCGAAGTTGGCTCGGTGCAGATACAAAACCGCGGTACGGTTGCCGGCAACCTCTGTAATGCCTCGCCGGCTGCGGACGGCGTACCGCCGCTGCTGGCGCTTGACGCCCAAGTCGAACTGATCTCGAAAGAAGGGGTGAGAAGAATTCCGCTTGCCGATTTCGTTGTCGGCAACCGGCGAACACAGCGTAATGCGAACGAATTGCTGGCCGCGATTCTGGTACCTCGCAATCTGGACGATGCAGATTCATTTTTTATGAAACTCGGCGCAAGACGCTATCTCGTCATCTCCATCTCCATGGTCGCGGTAGTCTTGCGAATCAATGGCAAGATGGCGGAAAGTACAATCGCAGAGGCGCGCGTCGCCGTCGGATCTTGCTCCGCCGTTGCCCAGCGTCTGCACAAACTGGAAAACGATCTGGTCGGCTGCCATGCAAACGAGATACAGAATGCCGTCCAATTGAATCATCTCGCACCGCTCTCACCCATTGCTGACGTACGAGCAACCGCGGAATATCGCATGGAGGCATCGTTGTGCCTGGTGCAAAGAAGCCTGCAACTGTGTGTAGAAGCGGCTAGACGCGCGAGAGGGAAGGTCTGATGGAAGCGCTTCAACAGGTCGATGCGGCGGCTTTCAATTCATCATTGGAAATTCGTGTGAATGGCCGGGCCATATCAGTTCGGAGTTCTCCGTTGGAACGCCTCTCGCGAGTTTTGCGCGACGAACTTGGCCTGACAGGAACTAAAGTCGGTTGCGATGCCGGAGACTGCGGGGCCTGCACCGTGTTACTGGACGGATCACCTGTGTGCGCCTGCCTGATTGCGGCCGGGCAAGCGGAAGGTTGCGACGTCACCACGGTAGAGGGACTTGCTAGTGATGCTGTGGGATCGAGGCTGCAAGAATCGTTTCTAGCCAAGGGAGCGGCCCAGTGCGGTGCCTGCACTCCGGGAATGCTGCTCGCGGCGACCGCGTTACTGAAAAACAATTCATCGCCCAACGAGAGCGAAGTGATGGATGCCATCGGCGGTGTGCTTTGCCGCTGTACGGGCTATCGCAAAATAATTTCGGCTATCGTCGATCTGAACGCCAATCTTAGCGCCGATCTCAGCCTCGATCTCAACCTCCATCTCAACACGGACAACAAAGCGCGTGCGTCATCATTTTCTCCGAGCGCTGGTGCTGCCGTCGGGAGCAGAATGCATCGCGTGGATGGCAAGCGCAAGATTGATGGCAGCGAGATATTCGGCGCGGACGAAACCCCAAGCGGCGTGCTCGCCCTGCGGGTGATCAGAAGTCCGCACCACCGCGCCCGGTTTCATTTTGCCGATCTCGACCAATTTGTCCGCGACCATCCTGGCCTTGAACGCGTGTTCACCGCGAAGGATGTCCCGGGCAAGAACTGCTACGGGGTGATTCCAAAGTTCGCCGACCAGCCCGTGCATGCTGAGGCGGAGGCGCGCTATCGCGGCGAGGCCGTCGCGGCTATCGTGGGCGCGTCCGCAGTGATTGAAGGTCTTGAGGTTTCAGACTTCCCTGTTCATTGGGAGATTTTAGCGCCGACTATGACCATCGACGCGGCATTAACAAAAGACGCGCGCCTGATCCACAACGACCGTCCTGAAAATATTCTGGTGCGCGGGCGCGTTGTACGAGGTGATGTCGACTCCGCCCTGGCAGCCGCAGACGTGGTCGCTGAAGCCGAGTACGAAACTGGATTTATCGAGCACGCGTACATTGAACCGGAAGCAGGCTTTGCGCGCCGCGTCGGCGATACGGTTGAGGTTCAGGCTTGCACGCAGTCTCCTTACATGGACCGCAACGACATTGCCGCAATTCTCGGCATCGCTCCCGAAAGCGTACGCATTATTCCCACCGCTGTCGGCGGAGGCTTTGGTGCGAAGCTCGATCTTTCTGTGCAGCCATTCCTGGCGATCGCGGCGTGGCATCTTCGGAAGCCGGTGCGAATGGTCTATTCGCGGACGGAATCGATCGTGTCTACAACGAAGCGACATCCGGCTCGCATGAAGTTGCGCGGAGGCTGCCAGAAAAACGGCAAGCTCGTCGCACTCGACTTCGCCGCCGACTTTAATACGGGCGCCTACTCATCGTGGGGGCCGACGGTGTCGGCGCGAGTGCCGGTGCATGCGTCTGGTCCTTACTATGTGCCGCACTATCGAGCACTGACGCGCGCTATTCATACCAATCTCGTGCCGGCCGGGGCCTTTCGCGGCTTCGGAGTTCCGCAAGCCGCAATTGCACAAGAACAGCTCTACGACGCACTCGCCGACAAGGTGGGAATGGACCGGCTGGAATTTCGGATCCTGAATGCGCTTGACGGAGCAACTCCGACGGTGACGGGACAAGTTCTCGGCCAGGGCGTAGGCATTAAAGCTTGCCTTGAAGCGTTGCGACCGCGCTGGCAGGCTTCGCGCGCCGAGGCATCTGAATTCAATGCGAGCACCAAACTCCCGGTCCGCCGCGGAGTGGGAGTAGCCGGTATGTGGTATGGGTGCGGTAATACTTCCCTGCCGAACCCCTCCACCGTTCGCATTGGATTGAAACGCGATGGACGTATTGCCTTGCATCAAGGCGCGATCGACATCGGGCAAGGATCAAACACGATCGTGACCCAGATCTGCGCCGACTCTCTTGGCGCGCCCGTGGATCATTTCGACCTCGTTTCGGGGGACACCTCGATCACTCCCGATTGCGGCAAGACGTCAGCATCGAGACAGACACTCGTAACTGGTAAAGCCGCACAGATGGCTGGAGAAAGGTTGCGCCGCGAAATCCTTACCCTGGCTGCAGCGTGCGATTGTGCAGGGCTTACCTGGAGTGATCGGGGCATCACGGTGCGCGACGGCGACACTTCGCGCTTGCTGTCGCTCGCCGATTGCCCGCTGGATGCGCATGGTTACGTGATTACCAGCGAGGCCACATTCGATCCGCCAACCAGCCCGCTCGACCAAAACGGTCAGGGCTCACCTTATGCCGTCTATGGATTCGGAGCGCACCTGGCGGAGATTGAGGTCGACACCGAACTCGGAACCATACGCGTGTTAAAAGTTACAGCAGCTCACGACGTCGGGCGGGCAGTGAATCCTACTCTTATTGAAGGTCAAATTGAAGGCGGCGTTGCGCAGGGACTCGGCATGGCGTTGATGGAAGAGTTTTTTCCGGGAAAGGGGGAGAACCTGCACGACTATCTCATCCCGACGGCTGGGGACATTCCGCCGGTCGAATCGATTTTGATTGAAGACCCTTCGCCAGTTGGCCCGTTTGGAGCGAAAGGAATCGGCGAGCAAGCGGTCATTCCGACAGCTCCTGCCATTTTGAATGCTCTTCATGATGCCATCGGCATTCGAGTGAGAAAGATTCCGGCGACCCCGGATCGGGTGCTCGCCGCGATCAAGTCTCTCGCTGCAGTCAAATCCCTGGCTGCAAACAAATCCGAATCCGAATCCGAATCCAAAGAGCGAAAGCCTGATTCACCGGCCGAGGTGGCGCGTGGCCGATGATGCCATTCGTTGCGACGCCTGCCCTGTACTCTGCTATATCAAGCCGGGGCGCACCGGGGCGTGCGATCGCTACGCCAATGATGACGGTCAGTTGATCCGGCTCGACCCTCACGTCGTTCTGGAGCGTGCGGTGTCGCGCGGCGATGACGTTGTTCCCTTCCTTGAAAAGGCGCGGGAGTGGGATGGCGCCCTCCTGGCTGGCGGAGACACCTTTGTCACGGCCATCGGCGCCGGCACGACGTATCCCGACTACAAGCCCGCACCGTTTATTATTTCCTCCGAAGTTGCAGGCGTCGACATGGTCACGGTTGTGACGGAAGGAATTTTCAGTTATTGCGGAGTGAAGCTGAAGATCGACACCGATCGCCACCTGGGCGCTGAATGCAGCACCGTGCGTGCCGGGGGTGAGGCCGTCGGACATGTCACCACGAACGAGTATGGATCACAGATGCTCTCGCTCGGCGGCGTTCGCCATCTGACCGGAGGCACCCGCCACGAAGGAGTCGCAACCTGTGACGCGCTCCTCAATTTGTGCAATCGCAAAGCTGTTGAACTGAAGATTGATGACGGCGCAACTGTCGTCGTCCAAGCGGATAAGCCCCCTATCGTGGATGGAAATCAGGAAGAACGCATGCGGGTCGGCTGCGGTTCGGCCACCATCGGCATGTTTGCCAAGCAATGGTTTGGCAAGGTGGACGAAGTCGTTGTGGTCGACGATCACATCACCGGCGTTTTATCTGAGCATCAGGCAGGAAAGTTATTGGGAGTGCCGGAGACCGGCATCAAGCTGAAAGGCCGCCGCTCAACTCCGGGCCGATATTTTCGCGTGGCTGAGCCCGGAACGGCATGGGGTGGCACTAATGTTACTGATCCGCTTTCGATTCTGAACACCTTCGACCCGGAGATTGCGCGGCCGGGCATCCGGCTACTTATGGTCAGCACCACCGGCGAGAACTATGCTTATTTTGAGCTGGACGATCAGCTACAACCAAAAGAACAGCCACTACCCGAAGCGTTGCGCGAGTCGGTTGCGCGCATCCGGGAAAATTGTGAGCCCGCTCTCTGCACTGTACTATTCATGGGCGGTGCAGGAGGGAGCTTGCGGGCGGGCGTAACTGAAAATCCGGTGAAGCTCACGCACTCCGTACGCGATGCGTTAACGCGCGTGACCTGTGGCGGCGCGCCGGTGTACGTGTGGCCCGGTGGTGGAATCACGATCATGGCTGACGTGAGCCGCATGCCGGAGAATGCTTTTGGCTACGTACCCACTCCGGCATTGGTGGCTCCGATCGAATTTACTCTGAAGCTTAGCGATTACGCGGCGCTTGGCGGATACATGGATCACGTGCGCCCGCTCAGCTCCATACGAAAAGATGGAGACAGTCGACGCCGAATCGGAGCGCGGCCTGATAACCCGTGGCCCTTGCCGTCGGAGAAGCACGCCAAGTGAATCAGAGAGCGCAAATTCGGATGCTCCCGGACCGCCGTCGCATGCATCTGCATGATGGACCGATCGATCTCATCATCGAGGCATTCGGCGATGCGGACGAAATTCGACTCGCGTACCGGGCAGCAAGTGCCCGCTTTGTGAGTATGCTCGACGAACTGTGCGGCGAATTGACATTACTGCGCCGCTCGTCTATCGAGCGTGCGGAAACCCCTACCGGGACCATCGCACAACGAATGTGTGAGGCAGTCCGGCCGTATGCCGCACGGATATTTATCACTCCGATGGCAGCCGTAGCCGGCGCCGTGGCTGAGGAAATTCTTTTGGCTATGACGCATGCCGCGCAGTTGAAGCGAGCTTACGTAAACAATGGGGGCGATATCGCCATCCACTTAGCCGAAGGCGAACAATTAGTTTTAGGGATGGCGCAGCTTCCGAATAAAGAGAATCTCTCAGCTTGCCAAGGCGCGCGTAGAGTGAGCCTGAACTCTGAAGATGCATTTGGCACCGCCACCATCGATTACCGCCATGCAATTCGCGGCGTCGCGACCAGCGGATGGCGCGGCCGCAGTTTTTCGCTCGGCATCGCTGATTCCGTCACAGTTCTCGCCGCAACCGCCTCAATGGCGGACGCCGCTGCAACTGTAATCGCGAATGCGGTGGACTTGCCTGGCCATCCGGAGATTGGGCGCCTGCGCGCCCGTGATATCGCGCCAGACTCCGATCTCGGAGAGCGATTGGTCACTCAATCGGTTGGGCCATTGGCTCAGTGCGAAATTCTCCGCGCATTGGCCGCTGGATGCCGCGTTGCGGAATCGCTTCGCGCTTTGGAATTCATTTGCTCGGCAGCTTTAAGCCTCCAAGGCCAAACTCAAATCGTCGGCGAGCAATGCTTATTTCAGGGCCGCGAGATAACTTCCGCGCTCGGGGTTCCCGCGCATGCATGAGATCCAGATTCGAAAGCGAGTGCTCGTCGTCGAAGAAATATTTCATGAAGGGGGTCCTGCTCCTTCAAAGCCGTTGCGGCGCGCGGCATTGCTGGTAGTGATTCGTAACCCATTCGCCGGACGATACGTCGAAGCAATCGAAGGCTTGATGGATGACCTGAAACCTCTCGGCCTCGAGATGGCCGGGGCTCTAGTCAAAGCGCTCGGGGGCGATGCGGAAGTGGTTGAAGGCTACGGCAAGGGAGCAATCATCGGCTCAAATGGAGAACTTGAACACGGAGCGCTTTGGCATGTCCCGGGAGGATATGCGATGCGCGAACTGCTTGGGGACGCCAAGGCGATTGTGGCCTCTACGAAGAAGGTCGGCGGCCCGGGCACTCGCCTCGACATTCCGATTACGCACATCAACGCGTCATACGTCCGCAGTCACTTCGATGCCATGGAAGTCGGAATTGCGGACGCTCCTCGTGCAGACGAGATTCTGCTCGCTCTGGTGATGACAACGGGCGCGCGGATACATGCACGTGTCGGGGGATTGAAGGCATCCGAAATCAAGGGAGAGGACGGGCTGCGATGACCGCCGATCATGCGAAGAAGGCGAAGATTCGAAAGATCGTCACGTTTCTCGACGAGACTTTGATCGAGATGGAGCGGCCAGTGAATCCACCGACGCGGCGCGCTGCCGCAGTAGCGGTCATTGAAAATCCATTTGCCGGGAAATATGTCGATGATCTATCGGAATTGATGGTAATCGGCGAAGAGTTGGGGGAGATGTTGACCGAGCGAGCCGTCGCAGCGCTCGGAATTGCGGGCCCCTCCGCTGAGAGTTACGGCAAAGCGGCCGCGGTTGGAGAGAACGGCGAACTTGAGCATGCCGCCGCCATCCTTCATCCGAAGCTAGGCACGCCGGTTCGGCGGGTTCTCGGCAAAGGCGCCGCCCTGATCCCGTCGTCTAAGAAACGTGGGGGAATGGGCGTGGTGCTGGATATCCCGCTCGGCCACAAAGACGCCGCCTTCGTGCGCAGCCACTTCGATGGAATGGAAGTGCGTATCAGCGATGCTCCGCGGGCGAATGAAATCATGGTGGCTGTTGCCGTGACCGATAGCGGGAGGCCATTGCCGCGCGTGGGCGGCCTCACCAAAGACCAGATTAAAGGCGAGGACGGTCTCAGATAGCCGTGCTCCGCCACTCACCTTCAAACATCCTGGAAGGACTCAAATCAGAATGATAAATAAAGGCGTCGCGACGCTCCTCGTTAGCTGTGCCCTGGTGCTCAGCTGTGTGCTGGTGCTCCCATTTTTTGCTCACGCCCAGAGATCTAAAGCCGCCGCCGACATCATGATCACGGGCATCGTCGTCACCATGGATGGCTCACGCCAGATCTACGAAGACGGCGCGGTTATCGTAGCTGGAGATGCGATCGTCGGGGTCGGTCCGCGCTCCGCAATGGAGTCGAAATATCAGGCCCAGCGCACGATCGGTGGTCCAACCCGGTTATTGGTGCCCGGCTTCGTTAACGGGCATACGCATGTCCCAATGACTCTCTTTCGCGGACTACATGACGATGTAACGCTCAATGACTGGCTCTACAAGTACATCTTTCCGGCGGAAGCGAAGAATGTGAACGAGGAATTCGTGCGCTGGGGCACGCGTCTAGCGCTGGCCGAACAGATTCGCGCAGGGGTCACGACCTTTGCCGACATGTATTACTTCGAAGACGCGGTCGCGGAAGAAACAAAAGCGGCCGGCATGCGCGGAGTACTCGGCGAAACATTTATCGATTTCCCGGCTCCCGATAATAAGACCAATGCCGCCATGCTTGCCTACACCGAAAAGTTTTTGCAGAAGTGGCAGGGCGATCCTCTCATTCACGCGGCTCCCGCTCCCCACTCGATCTACACCTGCTCAGAGAAGACATTGCAGGGCGCGGCCGCACTTGCGCGCAAGTATCATGCTCCGATCCTGATTCATGTGTCTGAGATGAAGAAGGAGTGGGAAGACAGCGAGAAGAATAACGGTATGTCCCCGGTGCAATACCTCGACAAAATCGGGGTGCTTGGCCCCGAGGTTGTTGCGGCGCACTGCATCTTCGTCGATGAGGCCGATCGTGCAATTCTGAAAAAGCGAAACGTCGGCTGTGTTCACAATCCTTCCAGCAACATGATGATTGCGAGCGGGGTCTCGCCGGTACCGGAGATGCGTGCCGCCGGAATCGCCGTTGGCCTCGGTACGGACGGCCCAGCCGGTAGCAATAACGACCTTGACCTGATGGAGGAAATCGATCTCGCCGCGAAGCTCGCTAAGATTACGAAGATGAGCCCTCTCGCGCTCAACGCCCAGGCAGTCGTTGAAATGGCAACGATAGATGGCGCGCGCGCGCTTCACATGGACAAGGAAATTGGATCGCTCGAAAAAGGCAAGAAGGCTGACCTCGTCCTCATCAGTCTGGACGCGCCGAACGCCGTCCCCATATATGACATTTATGCCCAGATCGCGTACGCGCTAAAAGCAAGTGACGTGGAGACGGTCCTAATCGGCGGACGCGTGGTGATGGATGATCACAAGTTGCTAACGGTCGACGAAAAGGCAGCGGTTGCGAAAGCTCGCGAATATAAAAAGTCGGTAGCGGCCTCGCTCGGCATACAGTAACCTGCGCTTTATATTATGTGACCACCTCAGGGGCCACCGTAGGGGGCGGCGTGTTTCGGCTGCGGTGCGCGCACACCGCCCCATCAATGATAACCATGCCGATCCCGGGCAGATCTCCCTTCTGGATGCTATCGAGCAAATTTTTCCCGGCTGAGTGTTGCGCTTTATCCATGATCACAAACGACGCTTCGCGTCCGGGAGAGATCAGCCCGCAATCAAGGCTGCGGATCTTCGCGGTGTTGCCGGTGGCGAGACAGAAAGCCTGCTCAGCTGGAATATTCCCGAGCGATGAAAGTAACGAAATAAGCCGCAAAATACCTAGAGGTTGCACGCCCGATCCCGCGGGCGAATCGGTTCCAAGAATAACGCGGTCAAGCTGTTTCAATTCCATGGCCGTGCGCAGCGCGAGCAATCCGGCGCGTTCGTTTCCGTTGTGAACAATTTCTAACGCGCGCGTCGATCGTGCGCATAGTTCGGTGATCTGTTCGTCCGGGAGCGCGGTATGCCCGCCATTCACGTGGCCGATGACGTCGGCATCGGTTTCGAGCACCATATCTTTATCGATCAGACTCGATCCCGGGATCGATGGCCCACCGGTGTGAATCGTGCTCTGGATGCCGTATTTGCGTGCCCAGCCCACCATCTGCCGCGCTGTCTTGCCATCCTTAACGCTACCGAGGCCGACTTCCCCGAGAATCTTGACGCCGGCGGCGGCGAGTTCTTTGAAGTCATCTTCGACCATACCGTGTTCAATCACAGGAGCCCCGGCATAGATCTTTACCCCTCCCGGACGAAAAGCGTGAAAAGCGCGTTGCGCGAAAATCGCCATCGCCTTCAGTCCCACTACATCTTTAGGGCGACCTGGAGTATGAACTTCGCCCGCGGAAACCATGGTTGTGACGCCGCCGTTCATGTAACTGTCGATCCATCCGAGTTGATTTTGACGGGGGGTCCAATCGCCGCAGACTGGATGGACGTGACTGTCGATGAGCCCGGGAGCGACGGTCGTGCCTTTGGCGTCGATGGTCATGGTCGCTTGCGACGTGTCTACATCCTTGTCCCTTCCCACAGCAGTGATGCGCCCGTCGACAGCAACGATCGTATCGGCATCCAGGATCGAATTCGCCAGGTCTCCGCTAAGCAGCAGTCCTACATTTCGGATGACTAGTTTGGATGACGCAGTCTTGGCGGAATCGTCGTGAGCCATGGGGTTTCCCTTCAGGCAGCGTTTTTGCTGCGAACTCGGTGCCCGCTAGTATACAAATGAATCACAAGCGAGCGGGGTGGTGTCGTATCAAGGCGCTCTGTAGCGATGCCGCTGAAGCGCTCGCAAGCGCGGCTTCAGTCATAGGCACTCACACTCATGGGCACGCGTTACACTGGGCCAACACGATGGGGGTCATCCAATGCAATCTCGTGATTTTATTTTTTGGGAAGTCGACGTTCAGGCCGACTTCATGCTGCCCGGCGGCAAACTCTATGTTCCGGGAGCGGAAAAGATCTTGCCGAACATCCGCAAGCTGACCGACGTGGCTCGGCGTGGAGAGGTATTTCTTGTCTCACATGGTTGCTTTCATCCCGAGGACGATCCTGAGTTCAAGCAATTTCCTCCGCATTGTGTGAAGGGGACGCCGGGAGCGGACTTTGTGCCCGAAGCGCTGACCAATAAATACGTTCGGGTAGAAAACGATCCGTCGGCGAAACTTCCGGACGATTTGTCTCAGTATCAGCAAATTCTTTTGGAGAAGCAGACGCTCGATATTTTCCAGACCCATCATGCGTATGCCCTGGTCAAGCGGCTGCCCGCGGATGCCGAGTTCGTTGTGTTTGGAGTAGTCACGGAATACTGTGTTAGCTGCGCCGTAAAAGGGTTGCTACAACGAAAGCGGCGAGTAGCTGTCGTTAAAGACGCGATTGAAACTTTGGCGGCCGACGTGGGCGGCAAGACGCTCGACGAGTTAACGAACCTGGGAGCGAAGATAGTTACGACCGGCGAAGTTCTTCAACAAGTTCAAGCTGCTGTCACCAGAGGTTAGAGTCGGGGGGTTCTTGTCCGCGTTCGGCGCGGCTTTAAGCGCTGCGCTGCACTCAAACTCATTTATCGCGCGTCAGGATCGCACTTCAGCATCGCATTCCAGATTTGGGCGAAGGTCGGTTACAGCAGCATTCCTGCGATCGACGCCGACATTAGATTTGCCATCGTGCCCGCGAGCATCGCCCGAATGCCCAACCGAGCGAGTTCGCCACGTTTGTTGGGAGCCAACGCCCCAATGCCTCCGAGCTGAATTCCGATTGAACTCAAATTTGCGAATCCGCACAGTGCGAAGGTGGCGATCGTGAAAGAGCGCGGATCGAGAGCGGCTTTTTGCGGCCCCAGCAACGAAAATGCCACCAGTTCGTTCAGTACCATGCGCGTCCCAAGCAAGCTGCCAATGGTTCCGCAGTCCCGCCAAGGAACGCCGATGACCCATGCGACAGGGGCAAACAAAGTTCCAAAAATCTGTTGCAGGCTGGATGGGAACCACACAATTCCAAGCTGGTTGTGGATGCCTCCGAGAATTCCGTTGGCAAGAGCGATCAGAGCGAGAAATGAAATCAGCATTGCCGCAATGTTAAGCGCGAGTCCGAGGCCGTCGGTCGTTCCGCGGGCAATTGCGCCGAGCAGATTCTCGCTTTTTTCCTTACTCTTTTCTTCCTCGCTCATCACCACGCGGCCAGCGGTTTTTGGAACTTCCGTCTCCGGCACCAGCATCTTTGAAATCAGGATTGTTCCCGGCGCGGTCATGATTACGGCGCTCAACAGATGTTTGGGTTCGATGCCGAAAGCGATGTAGGCAGCCATAATTCCGCCCGACACATGCGCCATGCCGCTGGTCATTACCGTCATCAATTCTGAGCGCGTGAGATCGGGAAGAAAGGGTCGAATCGTCAAGGGAGCTTCGGTCTGCCCCATGAAGATGCTTGCGGCTACGTTCAGAGACTCCGCTCCACTTGCACCCATGAAGCGGGTCATGATCTTCGCGGCAATCTTGATAATGAATTGCATCACGCCGTAGTGATAGAGCACAGCGAAGAACGCGGCGATGAAAATTACTGTTGGCAAAACCTGGAAGGCAAAGACGAATCCCATCGACGAACCTTGCGCGCCAAGTTGTCCAAAGACGAATTGCGACCCGACGAACGCATAACTGAGCAGCCGGTTGACGGCGTCTCCCGCCTTTTGAAACAGGACGCGTCCGATCTCGATTTTCAATACAAAGATTGCGAAAATAATTTGCAGCCCCAAGCCCCAGATCACTGTCTTTTTGTTGATGGCGCGGCGGTTGGTTGAAAACGCATAGGCGAGCGCCAGCATAGTCAGGAGGCCGAGAATGCCCGTGAATCGTCCCATTCTTATTCTCCTACCGCAGTCAGAACGTCGCAGTTCCGCCTTTAATCACGCGATGAACCAGCGGCAGCCTGCTCGTTGGCGGTTGCGGCCCTATCCTGTAGCTCTCGCTCAGCAGGCTCGCAGCACGCGTCGCTTGAGCTTCTGAATGACAGTGAATCATACACAGCGGTTCGCCCGCAGACACGCTCTCTCCAACTTTTTTCTGCACGACAATGCCGACTCCAGGATCGACTGAATCTTCCTTGCGCTCGCGCCCTCCGCCGAGAATCACGCACGCGGTGCCAACTTGCTCGCAAGCGATGGCCGTTACGTATCCTGTGCTCGGACTGCGTACTTCGACGCGATAATCAGCCCGAGGCAGACGACTCGGATCATCAATGGTGCTGACATCCCCGCCCTGTAACTCGACCATCTGCCGAAAGCGGTCGAGGGCTTTACCCGAAGAAATGATTTTCGCGGCGAACGTCTTGCCTTCCTCGATTTCTTTCACGACACCGCCGAGATAGAACATCCAGGCTGCAAGCTCAAGGCACAACTCGCGCAGATCATCCGGGCCCTCACCACGCAACACGTCGATGCACTCTTGCACTTCGAGAGCGTTGCCGACCATGCGTCCGAGCGGCTGATTCATGTCGGTGATGAGCGCCACCATCTGCTTGCCCGTCCGCTCGCCGGTCTCGACCATGAGTTCAGCGAGAAAAACCGCATCTTCTTCTTTCTTCATGAACGCGCCGGAACCCGTCTTCACATCGAGCACAAGAGCATCGGTGCCCTCGGCAAGCTTCTTGCTCATGATGGAAGCGCAAATCAGGTAGGGACTTTCGACCGTTCCGGTGACATCTCGCAGCGCATAAAGTTTACGATCTGCTGGCGCGATCTTCTCTGTCTGGCCGATCATGGCGCAGCCACAGGCTTTGAGCACGCGATGAAATTCGTCCGTCGATAAGCCGACTCGGAACCCTGGGATGGCCTCGAGCTTGTCTAGAGTCCCGCCCGTGTGGCCAAGTCCACGGCCGCTAATCATTGGAACGTACAGGCCTCCAGCAGCGACGAGCGGCGCGAGAACGAGGGACGTCTTATCGCCCACTCCTCCGGTCGAGTGCTTGTCAACCTTTTTGGCGGGAAGAAAATTCAGGTCGAGCACTTCGCCGGAGTGCAACATTGCGTCGGTGAGGCCGGCCGTCTCGTCGCGAGTCATACCGCGCAGCACAACCGCCATAAGCCAAGCTGACATTTGATAGTCGGGGATACTGCCGTTGGTGCAGCCTTCCACGAGATATCCAATTTCGGTCGCGGTTAGCGATCCGCCATCCCGCTTCTTGCGGATAAGGTCGATGGCCCTAAACGGGGACGCAATCGTCTGGCTCACTTTAGGCGAAAGCCCTCCGGCAGGAGATCGGTGATCGGGCTTTGCTTGTCTCCCTTTACTCCTTGATAAAAGATGATCGCGCGCGGGCCAAACTCGAAAATGACTTGGCGGCAAGCTCCGCAGGGCGAGCACGGCACGCCGGCGGCGTTGGCTACCGCAACGGCAACGATTTCAAGGTCCGGGCCATCCTTGGCTACAGCGGAAAAGATTGCGGTGCGCTCGGCACAATTTGTCATGCCATAAGAAGAGTTCTCGACGTTGCATCCGACAAATATGTGGCCGCTCGCCGTCAGAATCGCAGCTCCTACCTTAAAGTTTGAGAATGGAGCGTAAGCATTTTTCATCGCCTGACGAGCGGCAAGCGCGAGGCGCTTTTGCATGGCTGCCGAGATTTTGCTTGTTGGCATAGGCTGTGACGCGATGGCGCAGAGATTGCGGTGCGCAATTGTAACGCGTCGTGGGAATCAACGGAGCGCGTGAAAGAATTTCGGGGCTGCACGACGAGGCGACAGTGGATTCGCATGGCACCCAGCCCGATACGTTACGCTTCCAGCTTTAACTCATCCAGTTCCAGAAATTCATGGACGATTGGCTCGTTCGATTTTTCCATTTCTTTATATGGACCAAAGAATATTGACCGGCCTTCGTGCAGGAACACGACGCGATCGGCAAGCTTCTTTGCCAAGCGCATGTCGTGCGTGACGACGACCGAAGTCAAGTGCAGTTGCAGTTTCAGCCTGGCAATCAGATCGCCCAGCAAATTCCCCATCATGGGATCTACCATCGTCGTCGGCTCGTCATAGAGCACGCACTCGGGCTGCGCTGAAAGGGCACGGGCAATCGCTACCGATCGCTTCATTCCGGTCGATAGATCGGAGGGCAAGAGGTCGCGCATCTCTTTCACTCCCACCATTTCAAGTAGGCCATCGACGACCTGAAAAATCTGCTCCTCCGATAGCTCGCCTTTTTCGCGCAGCGGGAAGGCTACGTTCTCGCCAACCGACAACGAATCGAATAGGGCGCCGTTCTGAAACACCATCGTTACTTTTTTACGGATGTCCTGCAGTTGCGCTTCGGTGTAGTCGGTGATGTCCTGGCAGGCGACGATGACGCGCCCCTGGTCAGGTTTCAGGAATCCCATGATGTTGTGCAGCGCGACCGATTTTCCCACGCCGCTGCGGCCGAGGATGCACACCATCTCTCCAGGCAACACTTCGAAGCTGACGTCATCAAGTATGACGCGATCGCCGAAGGCCTTATAAACGTTCTTGAATTCGATGTAGGGAGAGATCGCGGCCGGAGAACCCATGGCGGCTAGCATGGCACGAGAGGGCAGTCCGGCTCAAGCCGTCATTGCTGATTACGGAGATCTTGCGGCGTGTTCATATTCAAGAAATCGCGGGCGGAAAATCCGTGAGCCTCCAATTCGTCTTCTTCGATGACCCGTATCTTTACGGCAGCGAAGGCGGCGGCGACCTTGAGCTTCCCTGCCCGTAGGGCGGCTTCGGCGGGAGCAGCGAAGTCAGGGCGATAAACCGCGCAGAGCGGTTGCAGGCGTCCGCCAACCCGGGACACGGTAACCGAAGCAGTGTCGGCAGCGGCGACACTAAATAAAAAAGCAAGCAATTGCGTCGAAACGAAAGGCATGTCAACGGCAAGCATTAGATTTGTTTCAAACGACGAGCACATGAGCGCGGCGTGGATCGCGCCTAAGGGACCGCTCCCGGGGAAAATGTCTGCGATGCTCGCGTAGTTCATCGCGGTAAATTTTCCGGGCTCGCCAACGATCTTTACCTGGCCGCACGCCTCCGACATCACTCGAAGGGCTCGAGTCAAGAGCGTTTCTCCCTGAAAATGAAGAAATGCTTTGTCAGTTCCCATCCTGGTACTTTTGCCACCCGCCAAAATGAATCCAGCACGACTGTGTTCGATGGCATACATAAAGGACCTGTTGGACTTAGGCGACTAATACCCGAAAGTAACCTATCCAGAAAACGTCGGGCGGAGGAAGATGGAATCGAGATTGGTCGGGGGCTTTACTCGCTATCATGCCGCAAAAAATCATGGATGTTCTGATGTTAGGCCGTTGCTCGCACGA
>JAYVCW010000450.1:0-13841 GCA_043749775.1 Acidobacteriaceae bacterium
ACGCAGGGCAGGAGAAGCCAGCCAGATTTCCTGAAAGACGTCGGAGCGGATGCGGAGGCCGCTGCCGGACATTTGCATAATGGCGCGAAAAGCTGCCTGCGTAACACCACCGGTCAGACCCATCCCGACCATACCCTCTTTTCCGACGATACCTACTTCAACGCTGCGGCCATCGCGACTCAGGGCGACGAGGGAACACATGCCGTCATTCAAGAAATACACAAACTCAATCTTCTGGCCGGGGTCTTGCAGAATCTGATATTGCGGAAGCGCAACCGGTTCGAGATGCGGCCGGAGCAGGTCATATTCGGCGTCGGGCACGGAGAGCAGAATGACATTGCGTATGACCTTTCCCGCGGCGTCGGTACGAGACCCTACCGGCTGAGAAGATGGCTTGATCGAATTGGCGGGCTTGATCGTCACGGGCGTAATCATTACTGGCTTCTTAACCGTTCTGCGCCAATCGACGCCACCTTTACCCGGGATTCTTTGACTAACCGGATTGAATCTCTGCTAGTCAAAGTCATTTGTGATTCGATGCGTGGAAGGCGGTTTGTATGGTATCGGCAAGACTGTAGTTGCAGCCGGAATTCGATGGGCACTCCTGGCGATCTAAGGGTATTTCGTGTCCTACTTTTGATCGTCTTCTGAAGTCGAAGAAGGAGCCTGAAAGGTTTTGCTTTTTGCTGAAAGGAGCCGGTTAAGCTCTTCGCAGAGTCTAAGAAATTTGGCGCGATCCTGTTCGGCCGAAATCAGCGAACACAATTCTTGAATACGGTCGCCTTCGGCCTTATCCATGCGCGGGAAGTATTGCAGTGACGGTGATGGCAAGTATGTTCGATGTCGAACGGACGCCGTCGTCTTTTATAAAAGCGGACGCAGTCGTCTTTTGGTGGTCTTTCTTGGTCGTCAAGGGTGAGATTCGGTGGCCGCTCCGCGCATCTCTGCTCCGGCGATGCGGACTCGCAAAAATATCTGGAAAGAAACCGGGTTGTTTCCGTACACGGGGTCGAGTTGAGGTGGCTTTGTGTAAAACGTGACGTCCCCGCCAATTGCGGCCTTCCATTGCGGACGTGAAAGCAGATCACGGGACGCTCCGGCGGTCCAAGCGCCTATGCGGAAGGTTTGTGAAGGCAACTGCAAGGGAAACAATTCATCTTTATCGACGAGTTCAAGCCGCGAAAAAATATAATTTCGCGATTTGAAGTTTACCGTCGATTCGAGCAGGTAGCCATTCAAGTTGCGGTTCTCAAGCACCTTCTGCACCCGGCCCCAGACGATGGAAGTTGCCCACCAGCCGTTGTTAAACGGGCGCGTGTAGCCAACCGAGGCCGTTTGCCGGCGCTGGCTGCCGGGTTCGAGAGCCTCCGGCCTCTCCAGCCGCCCATAGCTATACTGCGCCGCCCAGTTGCGAGTCGGCGCAACACTCACCCGGCCTGACCACGAGTCAAGGGAGTGGAACTGGATACTATAGCGAGCTTCATCGGGCTCGCGGCCGTTGAAGGCGGAAGCCTCAAACTTCACACGCGAGACTTGCAGTCCAGCCGTGATCACTCCAAAGCTGGTGTGGGTAGAATCCTGCAGATGGTGGGAGAGCGGAGCCATGGGCAGATCGAGGGCTGACGCGCGGTGCATGAAGGCGACAGGCCCGAGCGCGGGTTCGCCAGCCGCCGCGCCGTAGAGCTCCCACGAAGCATGCTTCGAGATGGGACGGCCGTAATAGACGGAGAGTTCGGAAAAGACGTTATGGGGGTGCTGATGATCGATCAGTGGCTGCCCGTGATAGGTCTCGCCGGTTTGAAAGAGCTCGGGAAAACCGGGATGCGGCGCGGTAAGCGATTCCGCCGAAAACATCTCGCGAAAAAGCAGGCTGCCCTGGGCAATCTTGTGCTCCTGCATCAGCATAAGCCAGTTGACTGATTCCATCTTCCCTGCCCCGCGCGGTCCGCCCGGCTGGTTGTAATCGATGAAGACAACGCCATGGGCCATCAAGTCCCAGCTGCGAATCGACTTCATCCACATCTCTTCTGGAGTGGCGGCGGGCTGCCACCCGGTACCGGTCGCGTTGTGCAAGGAAGGCTGCCAGTCGGGCGCGTTTGACATGTTCATACCAGGCATGGAGGCTGGCATAGAGGCTGGCATAGCGGCCGGCATCGTGGCGGGCATATTAGCGGGCATCGTGGCGTCTGGGGGGCCCTGGTCTTGCTGGCCAGCGGGTGGATCGTGCGGGGCAGGGAGAGCCGCTGCATGAAGGTTGGGACTTAAAGCTAAAGCTATTAAGAGGCCGCAAAAGATGACGGTACGCACAAAGAGTCTCCAATCAGGATGAATAAGTTCGTATTAGCCCGCGAACTCTAAAACTGAGCCACGAGCGCAGCGGCACTGAGCTGGATCCCGCGCAAACCGTGGATGTCTGCGGGAACGGCACAGGAAAGAATTTATGAGTCTAGATACGGATTGGAGCGGGGCTTTGGACGCCTGAAGAATGGACGGGTCTGACGGAGTAGGATTGAATCGGCGATGAATGAACTAAGTTGGCTGGGAGGATAGCAGCGAAAACAACCCCCGATTGATCTTTATCCAGATTCAGATTCAGACAAGTGTCCTGAATCATTGCCGTGTCGTGTCCGGTGAGGCAACATTTGTAATTGATGGGAAGAGTCGGGAGCGTAGGCTTGTGTGCGTTATCGCCTTCGGAGGCAGGCGCTTGAGCTTCGTGACAAGCACGAGCCATGGGTTCATCCGCTGCTGACGGTGCCGCAGAATGCGCCTCGGCCATCGAAGCAAGCGTCGAAGCCAGCACGATTGCCACAAGAAAGAGGGACAGAATTTTCACGAAATCTTTGGTGAGCATTTATAGAAAGCTTTCGTGTGAACTTTGATGCGAACTTTGATGCGTTACTTTGCTCCGAACTTTGCTCAGAACTTTACTTAGCACTTTGGACATAAACACCGTACCCGGACAGCAGACTGCAAAAACTATGATCCTGTAATTTTCACGCGCAACTCTTCCGGCAAGCGCTCACGAATTTCCGCCGGAAGCCGATCATGCACCCGGCGCGCTCCTAGCTTCGCTGCGTCGACCACGGCCATGGGCGCGGGAGTGGCGACCGCGACGATGAGCCAGATGAAGGCGGAAAGCGCGAATCCGGCGAGCGCTCCTACTTCAAGCCAGAAGGCATGCCGCGGCCCAAAGTAGCGAATGACGGCGAAGGCAAGAAGGAAGGCTGCGGCCGAGGCTGAAGCTAAAGCGATCAGCGAGATGTCGATGATGCGGTGCAATTTCTGACGGCCGCGGCAGGGCTCGCATTCGGCAAAGTGCTGCTCGTAGTCCTCGCGCATCTCGGGTGCCAGGCCGGAGATATCGTAGCGCCAGCCCGCAAGGATCTTCCCTACGATCGGTTCCACACAGTCGGTCATAATAGGCTAGAGCAACGGCTCGAGCAACGGCCAGAGCAACGCCGAGAGCAAAAGCTATAGCCGGATGGGCTCAAGCGCTTGTGTCTGCGATGCCAGGAGGACGCGGTTGCGCCACAACCCCTGACGCGCTGCGAGGGCATGTTCAGCCGCTGCCCGCGCGATTTCAGGATGATTATTATGCTCAGACAAATGGGCCAGAATAACGTATTCAGCTCCCCCATCATAATCGCTCGAGAAGAATTCCGCGAGCGCGTCATTCGACAGGTGCCCGACGCGGCTCATCACGCGCTGCTTCACCGACCAGGGATACGGGCCGGAGCGCAGCATCTCGACATCGTGATTCGATTCCATCAAGAGCACGGTACAGCCGCGTAGGTGGCTGCGAACACTTACCGGCATGTAGCCAAGGTCGGTGGCAAAGCCGATTTTGACGCCCTCGGCGTGGAAGGTAAAGCCAACGGGATCGATGGCATCATGCGGGATGGTAAAGGGCATGACCTCAATGTCGCCGATGCAAAAGGCGCGTCCGGCGGAGAAGTGCTCGCGCTTTGGCAACTCAGGAGCGAGGCCAACTTGATCTTTGATCAGGCTCACGCTCTCGCGGGAGGAGGCGCGCATGGCCTCACTCGCGCTGCGCTTCCAGGCATGATGCGTGGGCGCGGTGATATAGACAGGAACATTAAGCTTGGTCGCAAGGCGATAAAGCCCGGCAATGTGGTCGCAGTGCTCGTGCGTGACGACGATGGCGCAAATATCGTCAATGCGCTCGCCAAGCGCTCGCAGGCGTTTGAAAGTTTCGCGCCCGGAGAGGCCCGCATCCACCAGAATGCGCGTCGAACTGGTCGCAATCAGCGCGCAGTTTCCACGGCTGCCGCTAGCGAGCACTGACACAGTTACACCCATATGTGGGGCAAGCTTACCTCCAACCACTGTGGAAAGGGGAGCCTTATTTTAAAAATCCGTACCTTTGGGGGAAACCGGGCGGCTTTTTGGGAGAGGGCTGAGGAAGCTGGGCGGATGGCCTAGCGCTTGATAAACAGGTTCTCGACGACGGTGCGGCCAACCGAGCCGCCGTAAGCTCCGGCAATGCCTGGAACGAAGGCCAGGAAAGATTCGTAGATTTGCGCCCGGTCGGGCTTTTGCGAAAAAAAGAAATAGGCCAGCCCTTCGACGACGGGCACGAAGAGTCCGACAAGAAGCACCCAGCGCCAGGGATGGCGCGGCCTTAGGAGGCCTAATAGCATGTTGGCCGAGAGTACGACCATGGCGGTCAAGAGCAAGTCAGCCACACGAAGATCGACCCAACCGGCAAAGGCTCCACAGCTTGCGGCCAGAAGATAGTAGTAACGGTCGCTCGATTGAGATTGAGTGCTTGTCGTTTGATCGGGCGGGGCTGTCATAAGCGGGACTTCATGGGCGGGACTGTCCTCAAGGTTGCGATCGTAGCGCCGGCCAGACGTCACTGATAGTTGTAGAATCCGCGTCCACTCTTGCGGCCAAGCCACCCGGCATCGACCATCTTGATCAGGAGCGGGCAAGGGCGGTATTTGGGATCGCCCAAACCATCGAGCATGACGCGCATGATGTCGAGGCAAACGTCGAGGCCGATAAAGTCGGCGAGCGTGAGCGGGCCCATGGGATGCGCCATGCCAAGCTTAAACACTTCATCGACGGCTTCGGCGGTGGCAACACCTTCCATGACCGCATACATGGCTTCGTTCAGGAGCGGCATCAGGACGCGGTTCGAGACGAAGCCGGGCGCATCATTCACTTCAACCGGCGTCTTCTCTAACTGCAATGCCAGATCGCGCACCGCGTCGTAGGTCGCCTGCGAGGTGGCTAGGCCGCGAATCACCTCCACGAGCTTCATGACCGGGACGGGGTTGAAGAAGTGCATGCCAATGACTTTGTCGGGGCGCGCGGTAAGCGCCGCAAGTTTCGTAATCGAGATCGAGGAAGTATTCGACGCGAGGATCACTTCAGGCTTCATCATGCGATCGAGTTCACGAAAGATTTCTGATTTTGTTTCAATTTTCTCGGTTGCCGCTTCAATCACGAGATCGCAGGGTGAAAGTTTTGCGCGATCGATGACACCGCGAATCCGTTCGAGCGTGGCTGCCTTGTCGCCGCTCGTAATCTTGTTCTTCGCCAGCTCGCGATCGAGATTCCTGCTGATGGTCTCAAGGCCGCGATCGACAAAGCGTTGCTCGAGGTCGCAGAGCACGACGTTAAAGCCGCTGCGGGCAAAGACGTGGGCGATGCCATTACCCATGGTGCCGGCTCCGATAACACCGACAGTTTGAATTGCCATAAGACCTCTTTCGGAAGATGGAATGCGCAAGCGAGGGAATGGGAGCCACGAAATTCAGCTCACAAAACTAAGAAGTTTAGCAGAGTTAACTTTAGCCTCTTCTTTTTGTGACGGAAGGAACAAGCCCTTGGAATTGCCTGATTCGTGACGCGTTCCGATAAGATGAACGTAGACTTTTCTCTAGCGAGTATCTTTAGCGATGGTCTTTAGCGATGGCGAGGCGGGATTCGGCGCGTTGCAATGCGTCTTCCGCGCGGGCGTAGTCAACTTCCGGATCGCTGCCCTTCAACCGCTCTTCGGCGCGCTGCTTCGCCTTTTCCGCACGGGCGGTATCGATATCTTCCGGACGCTCGGCGGCTTCGGCGAGAACGGTGAGCTTATCAGGCAAGGCCTCGGCGAATCCCCAGGCCACAGCCAGGGTATGCGTTCCGCTGCCGGTCTTGTAAGTGATGCTGCCCACGCCCAGTTCGGTGATGAGCGGAGCGTGACCGGGCAGGATGCCGAGATAGCCATCGAGGCCCGGAAGCTGAACCTCTTCCGCGTCTTCTTTGACGAGAAGCTTTGAGGGCGTGACAATCTCGAGTTGAAACGTGGCTGCCATAATGATTTGTGGGGAACGCGTTAAGCCACGCTCTTCATCTTCTCCGCGGTCTCCAGCACTTCGTCGATTGTGCCCTTCATGTAGAACGCCTGCTCCGGAACATCGTCGTACTTGCCTTCAACGATGCCGCGGAAGCCTTTCACGGTGTCGGCGATTTTGACGTAGCGGCCGGGAGTACCGGTGAATTGCTCGGCGACAAAAAATGGTTGCGACAGGAATTTCTGAATTTTTCGGGCGCGCGCAACCGTAATTTTCTGGTCTTCGCTGAGTTCGTCAATCCCGAGAATAGCGATAATGTCCTGCAAGTCTTTGTAGGTCTGGAGCGTTTTCTTGACCATTTGCGCAACGTCGTAATGCTCTTGTCCAACAATGCGCGGATCGAGAATGCGCGAGGTTGATCCCAGGGGATCGACGGCAGGATAGATTCCGATTTCGGTGAGGGCACGCGAAAGCACGGTAGTCGCGTCAAGGTGAGCAAAGGTCGTTGCCGGCGCGGGATCGGTTAAATCGTCGGCGGGAACGTAAATGGCCTGCACGGACGTGACCGAACCTTTTTTTGTGGAGGTGATGCGCTCTTGCAGTTCACCCATTTCAGTTGCGAGGTTGGGCTGGTATCCGACGGCGCTCGGCATGCGGCCGAGGAGCGCCGAAACTTCCGAGCCGGCTTGTGTGAAGCGGAAGATGTTGTCGATAAAGAGGAGTGTGTCACTGCCTTCTTCATCGCGAAAAAATTCGGCGACGGTAAGCGCGGTGAGCGCAACCCGAAGACGAGCACCGGGAGGCTCCGTCATCTGCCCGTAGATGAGGGCCGCTTTCGATTCCTCCGGCTTGCCCGGCTTGATCACGCCTGACTCGCTCATTTCGAGCCAAAGATCATTGCCTTCACGAGTACGCTCGCCCACTCCGGCAAAGACGGAGAAGCCACCGTGTTGTTTCGCGACGTTATTGATGAGCTCCATGATGACGACAGTCTTGCCGACACCGGCGCCGCCGAAGAGGCCGATCTTGCCACCTTTCAGAAAGGGCTGGATAAGATCGATGACCTTGACGCCAGTCTCAAACATCTCCGCCGTCGTCGACTGCTCATCGAACGCGGGAGCCATGCGATGGATCGGCATGCGCTTGTCGCAAGCGATGGGGCCCAGGTTATCGACCGGCTCTCCAATGACGTTCATGACCCGGCCAAGCGTGCCGCGGCCAACGGGAGCGGAGATGGGGCCACCCTGATCGATGGCCTTCATACCGCGCACCATGCCTTCGGTCGCTTCCATGGCAACGCAACGCACGCGGCCTTCGCCGAGATGCTGCTGCACCTCGAGAATGACGTTTACGGGCGATGGAACATTGAAGCCTTCGCTGACAATGCGCAACGCCTGGTAAATGGGAGGCATTGCCGATCCGGTGAACTGCACATCGACGGCTGGTCCGGCGATTTGAATGACGTGTCCAACATTTTCTGGCATAAATTTCGTTGACTCTCGGCGGCTTTATTGGGCCGCGGCTCCGCTAACGATTTCGATAATTTCTTTCGTGATCTTTGCCTGGCGAGCCCGGTTCATGACGAGCGTCAGCGATTCGATCATGTCGCTGGCGTTGCTGGTGGCGGAATCCATTGCCGTCATACGGGCGGCATGCTCGGCCGCGACTGATTCGAGCAGCGCGTGAAAAATCTGGGTCGTAATGTATTTCGGCAAAATATCGCGAAAGAGCTGTTCCGGCGGCTGCTCGTAGATGTAGTCGACAGCTTCGGTGCCAAACTTTGACGCCGCCTCGTCGATTTCGCTCGTGTCGGCCTGGCGCATACTCAGGCCCGCGGTTTTCGCCGCTTCTCCACGCTGCGTCTTTTCGTCTTCTGTCGCCTCCTCCGCCATCTGGATATCGACTTCGCCGATTTCCTTCACGGGCAAGATGCGCTCGGCCACCAATCGCTGCGCGATGACGGACTTGAATTCGTTAAACAGGATGTAGACCGCATCGATCTCCTCATGCATGTATCGGTCAACGATGCGATTGGCAATGCTTGCCGGAAAACGATATTCAACTTTGCCGAGAACCCCAACGTGCTCTCCGACAATCTGCACGCGCCCTTTGCGTTCGGCGCGGTTACGCTCTTCAGCTTGGTTTGGCTCGTTTTGGGCTTCGTTTGGAGCGTCGTTTTGTACGTCGTTTCGAGCGTCGTTGTTTACGCCTACGGCCTGCTCCTTCTGGTCGCCGGTCGTCCGCAGTGCCAGCGGATAGCGGCGGCGCATGAAGTCGCGGGCTTTACGCCCAATCGACTCAATATCGATATTGGCGTTCGGCTTCGATTGGATGAACTTCGAAACCAGCTTCAGGATATTGGTATTGAAGGCGCCCGCCAGACCCTTGTCTCCGGTGACAACCAAAAGAAGGATGTTGTTCTCGGGACGCTCGGCAAGCAGCGGATGGCGCGGACGTCCGGTATCGGGATCGAAGGTATCGGCGCGCGACATGAGCGACTTCAATACGTTGGCCAGCATCTGCGAATAGGGGCGCGCCGCCATGGCTCCCTCTTGCGCGCGCCGCAACTTCGCCGCCGAGACGGTTTTCATGGCCTTCGTAATCTGCCGCGTGTTGACTACGCTGCGGATGCGGCGCCGGATGTCGAGAACGTTTGGCATGGCTTAGTGATTCGTGCTTAGCAATTTGTGATTCGTAATTAGTGCTTAGCGCCTACGACCTTAGTGCGCCGCGGCCTTCTCCGGCTGCGCTTTTGCTGGCTGCTTGTTGTCGTTCCGGTCGCTGTTTTTGTTGTTGTCGGGCTTATTCTGACCCTGCTCGGCATCCTGTTTATTGGCCGACGGCTTCGGATCCGCTTTCGCTTCCGCCTGGCGCGAATCGACAAACTGTTGCTTCGCCTCTTTGATCACTCGCGTCATCTCCGCCTTCAGGCCTTCATCGAGAACTTTCTTCTCCATGATCGTGTTCAGGATGCCGGGGTTGGTAGTGTCGACGTATTTGTAGAGGGCGGCTTCGAAGGCGCGCACCTGATCGACGGGAAGGTCATCAAGCACGCCACTGGTTCCGGCAAAGATGACGAGAATCTGTTTTGAAAATGGCAGCGGGCTGAACTGCCCTTGCTTCAGGAGTTCGACGAGGCGTTGTCCGCGGCTCAGCTGTTGTTGGGTGGCCTTATCGAGATCGCTGCCGAACTGCGCGAAGGCAGCAAGTTCACGGTACTGCGCGAGTTCGAGCTTCAATGTTCCCGCGACCTGGCGCATGGCTTTAATCTGCGCGCTGCCGCCAACGCGGCTTACGGAGAGACCGACGTTTACGGCGGGGCGAACGCCCTGGTTAAACAAATCGGTTTCGAGATAAATCTGGCCGTCGGTGATGGAGATGACGTTGGTCGGAATGTAAGCCGATACGTCTCCAGCCTGGGTTTCAATGATGGGAAGCGCGGTGAGCGATCCGCCACCGAGCTTGTCGCTGACTTTAGCGGCACGTTCGAGCAAACGCGAGTGAAGATAAAAGACGTCTCCGGGGTAGGCTTCACGTCCGGGCGGGCGGCGCAGCAGGAGCGAAATTTCACGATAGGACGCGGCGTGCTTCGACAGATCGTCATAGATGACGAGTGCGTGGCGCCCATTGTCGCGAAAGAATTCGCCCATGGCGCAGGCGCCGTAGGGCGAGATGTACTGCATGGGGGCGGGCTCGGATGCGGAAGCGGCGACGACGATGGTGTATTCCATGGCGCCCGCGTCTTCGAGAATTTTTACGACCTGCGCAATGGAAGATCGTTTCTGCCCGATCGCATTGTAGATACAGATCAGATTGTTGCCTTTGCTGTTGATGATGGTGTCGAGCGCGACCGCGGTCTTGCCCGTCTGGCGGTCGCCGATGATCAGCTCGCGCTGTCCGCGGCCCACCGGGATCATGGAGTCGATGGCTTTGAGACCAGTCGCCATGGGCTCGCGGACGGGCTGACGATCGATGACGCCGGGCGCGAGGCGTTCGAGGGCGATAAATTTGTCGGTCGCGATCGGACCCTTGTCGTCGATCGGCACGCCGAGGGAATTCACGACACGCCCAATGAGAGCATCGCCGACGGGAATGCTCATGATGCGTCCGGTACGCTTGACCTCGTCGCCTTCTTTAATCTCGGTGTACTCACCGAGGATCACGACGCCCACCTGATCTTCTTCGAGGTTCATGGCGATTCCAGCGACGTTGTGCGGAAAACTGAGGAGCTCTCCCGCCATGACCTTGTCGAGCCCATAGACGCGCGCGATGCCGTCGCCGAGGGAGATGACCGTGCCCACTTCGTCGACCGCGATCTTCGATTCGTAGTTGTCGATTTGCTCGCGCAGTAACTGGGTTATTTCGTCTGCTTTAATTTGTGCCATAAATAAGTCTGCTGTCTCGTTTTCGGCTCGTAGCTTGTAACTTCTGGCTTCTACTTCTAGTTATTAGCTTCTAGCTTCTCGCTAAAATCACTTGACTCAGATTCGGTTTTTCGAGGTTAGCTTTCTACTAATTGCTCTCGAATTTTTTCCAGCTGGCCTTTGACTGAGCCGTCATAGATTGTGCTTCCCACCTGGACGACCGCCCCGCCGAGCAGCGACGCGTCCTGCTCATAGCGGGCTCGTACTTTTTTGCCGGTCACCTTTGCAATCTCGGCTTCGAGCGTCTGCCGTTCGGAATCGTTAAGCTGGCGGGCGCTGCTCACTTGCGCCTCCGCGAAACCTTGACGCTCGTTCAGCTCGAGTTCCAGCTCCTTCAGGATATCGGCGAACATTGGCAGCCTGCGATGATCGGCGAGGACGGCAACAAAGTTTCGCACCTGCCGGGCCGCACCCATCCGGCGGGCGATAGCGTCGAGCACAGCCAGCTTGCGATCTCCCGCGATTGCGGGATTCTCCATCACTCGGCGCAGTGGATCGCTCTCACGGAAGAGTGCTTCGATATCATGCAACTCTTGCAGCAGGCGCGCCGGATCGAGACCATTCTTCTGGGTCATGGCAACATCGGCAAAGGCGCGCGCGTAGGTTCCGATGACAGAAGCCATTGGTTAGCGTCCGTCCTTTTCGCGTGCATGACTGCCGTGGTCGTTCTTATTTTTATTTATATCTATATTTGGATTTGTATTTTGTATATTTTGGTTTCCATTCGAGGCGAGGGTGGAAACGAAAGAACGAACCAGCATTTCGTCGGTGTGCGAGTCAATTCGGATTTGTTTGCTTGCGAGCGAGATGGCGAGCTCCGCGGTGTGGGCAGAGAGCTCGCGACGCGCTTGTTTCGCGGCGGCGGTGATCTCCTGCTCAGCGCTGAGAACGACCTTGCGTAAGTCTTCTTCGGCCGCTTTTTGGATGCGGGCTTCTTCCGCGTCCGCCTCTTTTTCAGCTCTTGCCTGCATCTGTCCGATTTCGACATCCAGCTGCCGCAGACGGTTCTCGATATCGGACAGGCGGCGATTTGCGTCCTGACTGGCTGCCCGCGCCTCTTCTAACGATCGCTGGATCGATTCGTTTCGGGCACGCATCATGGGGGGAAGAAACTTGCGGGCGGCCCATACAACCACGGTGACGATCACCGCAAAGTTAAAGAAAAGCGCGACCATATGCGCTTGATGGAGGCTCATTCCAGTCTTCTTCGCCATCCATTGAATGGCGGAGGCGTGTTTTAGATTGGAGTATTCTTCCTGGTCTTCGCCGGTATCTTTACCTGTATTCTCGCCAGTCGATTCGCGCGTCTTTTCGGCGAGTTCGCCCGCCATGCTTTTTTGTTCGGAGCCGGCATGTTGTGTCGGAGTGGATTGCGCCTGTGCAGATTGCGCCTGTGTAGACTGCGCCCGTCCGAACATTTGATTCGTGCCGCCGAGCGTTAGCCATAGAGCTAATATTGAGATAGTGGGCAGAGGCGCAAAATGCTGGCGCAGTCTCATATGCGGCCTACCTGGCTCGGGGCTTGAAGCGGACGCAACACGGTGCGCACAATCTCGGCCGCAAGCCGCTCTGCGTCCGATTGCAGCTTTGACATAGCCTGCTGCTTGTCCTCTTCCATCCGTGTGCGGGCTTGCCTGACCTGATCTTGAGCCTTGGCGCGCGCCTGATTCACGGCCTGGCTACGCAGTTGGGAGGCTTGCTGGCGCCTGGCTTCCTGATTCTTGAAAATCTTTTGCCGGGCTTCGCGGAGTCGCTGTTCGTAGTCGGCGGTACGGGCTTCGGCGGCGGCGATGTCGGCCCTGGCCTTCTCCATGGCACCTTCGGTCCGATTGCGACGCTCCGCCAAAACGGCGGTTAAAGGCCGGTATACCAATAAGTTATAAAAAAGGTAAAGCACGGCAAGCATCAATACCGTGGGTACGGCTCCGAGCAGTAATTCGCCTAGTTGTCGCAGTATCTGGTCCATTTTCTGATGGTAGAGCTGACGATCGATTCCCGCCGGCAGGGCCTGAAGAAGAGCCTCGCTAAAACTAATAAAACTAACATCCTAGCGGCGCGAGTGTCAATGTTTAGAGCGGTTTTTGCGGTGGGATTTTCCCATCTTGAGACGGTGCCGTAAATATTCGAATAAATCGGAATTTAGGGGAGTTCCGGCTTGACTTTCGATCCCAGAGGTCTAGCATTGAGTTACCACCTTTGATCCTAGTCCGGATCGAATGGGCCGATAGCCAAGGAAGAGTCACCGCTTCTTGGCCGTCGGCCCATTTTAGTTTGTTTAATTTTTTAAGAATCAGAAACAGCACGAAGGCTGGCTGGCTGGCTGGCTGGCAGTCTTTTGTTTGTTGGCAGTCTTTTGTTGGTTGGCAGTGTTTTGTTGGCACTCCTGGAGCCGCTGCCTGTCGAAGAACGAAGCAGCGGCCCAAGAACTCTAGCCCGATTAAGCTAGTCAACGTCGATTGAATCTGGCCGGTTACAGGCGGAGATTAGAGCTTGAGGCGATTTAGCGCGCCGCTGCGGGTTGCAGCAGGCTGGCAATCTTCTCGAGAATTCGGTTCATGCTGATGGCGGGATCGATGGTCGCATCCACTTCGTGGTGACGTCCGCCGGCATGCATCACCAGCACCTTCGTGCCCCGATGCGCTTTCTTGACCATATACGGCAGGTGGTGGCGGTCTTCTTTCGACACGGTGGGGCCAAGAATCACGAGGTCGAAGCTCTCTTTCTTGAGAGCTTCGAGCTTCAGAGCTTCAAGGACCGACTTGCGGCCGACGGCGGTCGTAACGTGGTGGCCCGCCTTGGTCATTTCAGCGGATTGCGCTCCGAGCGCCTTTTCTTCCGACTCGCTGTAAAGAATCTTGATTGAAGCCTTCGACGCGGCGACTGGCGCCATTTTCTGAGCTGTTGCGGACAAGTGCCCTCCTAGTGACTCACCTGCAGCGTAGCAACTGGCGGGCGTTTCTCGAAGATCACGGAAGAACAGGTACGGATGGGCGTAAAGCCGCGATTGAGGCTTGATTTCGCGGGTTCTGAAGTTCAACAGCAAAAAATATATCCGCGCAGCAACTAGGGCCGCAGGCAAGAAGCCCTAAAGATGTCCTTAAGAATT